>JAFEEY010000100.1 GCA_018240865.1 Pseudomonadota bacterium
CAGAATCGACAGGCGGCCGCTCGCGAACGCCGCCATGACGGCGTCCTTCTCCGGCCCTTTCATCCGGCCGTGAACCAGGCCGCTCCGGTCGCCGAAGCGAAGCCGCATCACCGCGGTCCGTTCCTCGGCGGCGGCAAGGTCGCTCTTCTCACTCTCCTCAACCAGCGGGCAGACCCAATAGGCCTGGCCGCCGCCGTCGATGTGCCGGCCGAGGGCGTCCGCTACTTCAGCCAGCCGCTCGTCGGAGATCACCCGTGTTTCGATCGGCTGGCGGCCGGGCGGCATCTCGTCGAGCCGGCTGACATCCATCTCGCCATATTGAGTAAGCGTCAGCGTGCGCGGAATCGGGGTTGCCGTCATGACCAGCAGATGCGGCGGCCGCTCCGCCTTCTGGCTCAACATGAGCCGCTGAGAAACCCCGAAGCGATGCTGTTCGTCAACGACTGCAAGGCCGAGACGCCTATAGTTCACACTTTGCTGGAAGATCGCATGGGTACCGACCAATATGTCGATCGACCCGTCGGCGAGCCCCATCAGCGTCGAATTGCGCACCCGCCCCTTCTCGCGACCGGTCAGGATCGCGACATTGATCGGCAGGCCGGCGAGCATCCGGCTCAGCGTCTCATGATGCTGGCGGGCGAGGATTTCGGTCGGCGCCAGCAATGCGCCCTGCGCACCCGCTTCGACCGCCACCAGCAAGGCCATCAGGGCAACCAGCGTCTTGCCCGAGCCGACATCGCCTTGCAGCAGCCGCAGCATCGGCGATTGCTGGGCCATGTCGCCCTCGATCTCGCTCACTGCCCGCTGCTGCGCACCGGTCGGCGTGTAGGGCAGCTTCAGCATGGCGCGGAGCCGCCCGTCGCCTTGCAGCGGCTGGCCGCGCCGCTTGCGGGTCGATGCACGGACCAGCATCAAAGCAAGTTGGTTGGCGAACACTTCGTCATAGGCGAGCCGAGTCTTCGCCGCCGTGTCCGCCGGATCGGCATGCGCCGCCGCCAAAGACGCCCGCCACGGCGCCCACCCGCGCTGCGCCAGCACGCTCGGTTCAATCCATTCGGGCAGGTCCGGCGCCCGCGCGATCGCCTGTTCAGCGAGCTGATGGAGGCGGCGCGAGGTTAGCCCCTCAGACAGCGGATAGATAGGCTCACGCGCCGCCGGCAGCTCTTCGCCGGGCTTGGCAACCACGTCCGGATGGACGATCTGCAATTCCTGGCCGTAGCTTTCCAGCTTGCCCGAGACGATGCGCGCCTCGCCCAGCGGAAACAGCTTCCTCGCCCAGCCCGGATTGCCGCCGAAATAGACAAGGCTGACATAGTCGCCGCCCGCATCGGTGGCGTGGACACGAAACGGCCCGCGCCCGCTGCCCGACTGGCGGTAATCCACCGCCGTCAGCTCAACGATGATCACTCGCCCCACATCGGCCATGTCCAGCCGCGTCACCCGCTTGCGGTCGATCCAACCGGTGGGCAAATGGAAGGCGATGTCGACCGCGCGGGCGAGGCCCAGCCGGTCGAGCGGCTTTTTCAGGCCCGGCCCGATCCCTTTCAGCGCCTGCACTTCGGCGAACAATGGATTGAGGATTTCGGGTCGCATGCCTATCTGGGCCACCCTAACCACATTGCCGGGGCGCCTGCCAGCGCCATCCGGCCGATTCGCATTGGAACGTTGATGGACCGCGAGACCCGGATCAAGCGCTTGCGCTTTCGCGCCTGGCATCGCGGCACGCAGGAAGCCGATCTGATGATCGGCGGATTCTTCGATCGCTATGCGGACGGCTGGAACGACGATCAGATCGCTTGGTTCGAAGCGCTGATGCAGGAACAGGATGTCGATATCATGGCCTGGGCAATCGGGACTTTGCCGGTGCCGGTCGAATGGCAAGGGGAAATGATGAGGCAGCTCCAGCGCCTCGATTACATTGCGGTGCGCCGGTGAGGTCCATTAACGCCGTTCGGGCTGAGCTTGTCGAAGCCCTCCCTTCGCTTTTCCTTGCCGCCCTGAGAACAAGGGAGGCCTTCGACAAGCTCAGGCCGAACGGTGCGTGTGAATTCGCCAATGCCTGACCTGAACCGCATCCTCTCCGCGCGCGCGCCGCTCACGCTCGCCTCCACGCCCGCCGGCTTCCTGCCCTGGCTGATGGCGGATCTGGCGCGCGCTTCCGCCAGACGCGCCGTGTTCATCGCCTCGGACGAAGCGGCGATGCGCGCTGTCGCCGAGACCGCGCATTATTTCGCGCCGGAACTGGAAATCGTCGCTTTCCCGGCGTGGGACGTGCTGCCTTATGATCGCGCCTCGCCGTCGCTGCGCATCCAGTCTGAGCGGCTGGCGGCGCTGCACCGGTTGCAGCAGAAACCGGGCACTGCGCAATTAGTCGTCACCACCGCCAATGCCGCGACTCAGCGCACGCTGACGCCCTTCCGCATCCGCCAGCTGGTCGCCAGCCTGGCACCGGGCGAGCGGATCGACCGAGACCAACTCGCCGCGCGCCTGACCGCCAATGGCTATCAGCGCGTCGATACCGTTGCGGAAGCTGGCGAGTTCGCGATCCGCGGCGGGCTGATTGATCTTTATCCGACCGGGGAGGAATTCGCGCTCCGCCTCGACTTCTTCGGGGACGAGATCGAAAGCGTGCGCCAGTTCGACCCCGCCGACCAGCGCACGATCGGCCGCATCGACGGCTTCACACTGATGCCGGCGTCCGAGGCTTTGCTGGATGAGGACAGCATCAAGCGCTTCCGCGGCCGCTACCGCGAGATGTTCGGCGCCACCGCGACCGGCGACCCGCTCTACGAGGCCATTTCGGACGGCCGCCGCCTGGCGGGCCTGGAACATTGGCTGCCGCTGTTCGAGGACAAGCTGGCGACCCTCTTCGATCATCTGGGCGACGACGCCGTGGTGGTGCGCGATTTCGGAACCAACGCCGCGGCCGAGCAGCGCTTCGAGGCCATCGGCGATTATTACGCCAACCGGCAAAAGGCGATGGTCGCCCAGCCGGGCAGCTATCGCCCGATCGAGCCGGGCCTTCTCTATCTCGGCGCTGACGAATGGCGGGAAGCGATCGACGCGCAGCCGATCCATCTCGCCACCTCGTTCGCCGCGCCGGAAAGCGAGAAAAGCCTCGATTTCGCCGTTGAAAGCGCCCGCGATTTCGCGCCCGAGCGCGCCCAGAACGCGAATGTTTATGAGGCCGTCGTCAAGCATGCCGCCAAACTGAAGAATGGCGGCCACAAGGTTATCCTCGCCAGCTATTCGGCCGGCGCGCGCGAACGGCTGGGCAACCTCCTCGCCGACCATGGGCTAAAACAGGCGCGCCATGCCGAAAGCTGGCAGGAAGCTTTAGGCACGGCCGACAAGGCGCCTGCCGCTCTCATCGTCCTGCCGCTCGATCACGGTTTCACCACGCCTGACGTCGCGGTGCTGACCGAGCAGGATATGCTGGGGGACCGTCTCGTCCGCCGGAGCAAGCGCCGCAAGCAGGCGGACGCTTTCCTGAACGAGCTGGCGACGCTGACGCCCGGCGATCTGGTCGTCCATGTCGATCACGGCATCGGGCGCTACGAAGGGCTGACCCAGGTTCCGGTCGCCAAGACGCCGCACGACTGCGTCGCGGTCTCCTATGCGGGCGGCGACAAGCTCTACGTGCCGGTCGAGAATCTCGAAGTCCTTTCCCGTTACGGCAGCGAGAGCGAGGGCGTCGGCCTCGACAAATTAGGCGGCGAAGCGTGGCAGCGGCGCAAGGCCGCGATGAAGGAGCGCATCCGCGAGATCGCGCACGAGCTCATCAAGACGGCCGCCGAACGCGCGCTCCGCCCCGCCGAAGTGATCGAAACCGATCCCGGCAGCTATCCTGCCTTTGTCGATCGCTTCCCCTATGAGGAAACCGACGATCAGGACCGGGCGATCGGGGACGTGCTGGGCGATCTGTCCGAGGGCAGGCCGATGGACCGGCTGGTCTGCGGCGATGTCGGCTTCGGCAAGACCGAGGTCGCGCTGCGCGCTGCCTTCGCCGCCGCCATGGCCGGGATGCAGGTGGCCGTGGTCTGCCCGACCACCCTCCTCGCCCGCCAGCATTTCAATACCTTCAAGGAACGCTTCCAGGGCTTTCCGCTGAATGTCGGCCGCCTCTCCCGTCTCGTGCCCGCCAAGGAAGCGAAGGAAACGAAGGAAGGGATCGCGGACGGCAAGATCGACGTGGTGATCGGCACGCACGCCATCCTGGCGAAAGGCATCGCATTCAAGCGACTGGGCCTCGTCATCGTCGATGAGGAGCAACGCTTCGGCGTCACCCACAAGGAAAGGCTGAAAGCGCTGAAGACCGACGTGCATCAGCTGACGCTCACCGCCACGCCGATCCCGCGCACGCTGCAGATGGCGATGTCGGGCCTGCGCGAACTGTCGGTGATCCAGACGCCGCCGGTCGACCGACTGGCGGTGCGGACCTACGTGATGCCCTGGGATCCGGTCGTGATCCGCGAGGCGCTGCTGCGCGAACATTATCGCGGCGGCCAGAGCTATTTCGTGACGCCGCGCATCGCCGACCTGCCTGACATCGAGCAATTCCTGCGCGATGAAGTGCCCGAGGTCCGCTACGTCGTCGCCCACGGCCAGATGGCGCCGACCGAAGTGGAAGAGCGCATGTCCGCCTTTTATGACAAGCGCTTCGAGGTGCTGCTTTCCACCACGATCGTGGAGAGCGGGCTCGACATCCCGAGCGCCAACACGCTGATCGTGCACCGCGGCGACCGCTTCGGCCTCGCCCAGCTCTACCAGCTGCGCGGGCGCGTCGGGCGCGGCAAGATCAGGGCCTATGCCTATCTGACCACGCCCGCCGATAGCTCAATCACCGACACGGCGGAGAAGCGGCTGAAAATCCTCTCCGATCTCGACAGCCTGGGCGCCGGTTTCCAGCTCGCCAGCCACGATCTCGACATTCGCGGCGCCGGCAATCTGCTGGGCGACGAACAGTCCGGCCATATCAAGGAAGTCGGCTTCGAACTCTACCAGTCGATGCTGGAAGAGGCGATCCTGGAGGCCAAGGCAGGCGGCCGCCGCGCCGACGAACTCGCCCGTGACGAATTCTCGCCGACGATCACGGTCGACGTTCCGGTGATGATCCCGGAGGAATATGTGCCAGACCTCGATCTGCGCATGGGCCTTTATCGCCGCATCAACGAACTCGACGCCCCCGACCAGATCGAAGGCTTCGCCGCCGAACTGATCGACCGGTTCGGCAAGCTGCCCGAGCCGACCGAGAATCTGATCCGACTGATCGAAATCAAGCTGAACGCGAAAAAGGCGTGCGTCTCAAAGATCGAAACTGGTGCGCGCGGTGCGGTCGTGACGTTCCACAACGATGCCCCGCCCGACATTTCCGGCCTGCTCAAGTACGTCCAGAAGATCGGCGATAGCGCGAAGCTCAGGCCCGACAGCAAGCTGGTGATCAGCCGCGACTGGCTAAACCCGAAGCAGCGCCTGAATGGCGCACTGCAGCTCTCGCGCGGGCTGGCGAAACTGGCGGTCTGACCGCCGTGGCGCTATGATCGGCGTTAATCTGGTTCTTCGCCTAGCAGCGAAAAGCCATTAACCTCGACCGATCCGAATGGGGATATCGAATGAGCATCATTCTGGCCGCCATCGTCCTCGCCTCCCCGGCCGTGGCAATCGACCCGGCAAAGCCGGACGCCGATAAGGAGCCGCTGATCTGCAAGCGGGAAGTGCCGATCGGTTCGCTGATCGCGAGCCGGAAAATGTGCCTCACCAAGACGCAATGGCGCAAGCGCGCGGATGACGGCAATGCGACCGCCCGCCAACTTGTCGAAGACGGCGCGGGCGCCTGCGGGCATGACGGCGGCGTTTGCGTCATGGGACAGGAATAGAAGAGTTACAGCGCGAGCTTCGCCAATTCCTCGCTCGTCACCGGCCCGGAAAACAGGAACCCCTGGTACAGCGTGCAGCCTTCCGCCGCGAGGAGGCCGAGTTGTTCTTCCGTCTCTACGCCTTCGGCGACGACGCCGAGACCCAGCGATCGAGCCATGTCGATGACGCCGCGCACGACGATACGGTCGCGCGGCGAGCCGGCAATATCCTGGCTTAGCCGGCGGTCCAGCTTCAGATAGTCGAGCGGAAGCGCCTTCAGGTAAGCGAGGCTGGAATAGCCAGTGCCGAAATCGTCGACCGCGACCCGGCAGCCGCCCTGGCGCAGCGCGGCGAGCGCGGAGGCGGCGGCAGCGAGGTCTTCGATCAGCCCTTCTTCCGTTACTTCCAGAGTCAGGCGCTCACGCGGAAAACCACTGGCGTCGATCGCCACCAGCATCCGCGAGGCGAAATCGGTTCGGGCCAGGTCAGCGGCGGTCACGTTCACCGACAAGCGCAACCCGGCCAACGAATCCGGCCAGGCTGCCGCCGCCTGAAGCGCGCGCCGTTGAACCAGTTCGGATAGCGATTCGACCAGCTCGGCGCGTTCGGCCGCACCGAACAAGGCCTGCGCGCCCAGCTCGCCGAACTCCGGATGGTGCCAGCGTGCCAGCGCCTCGACGCCATCCACGCCGCCGTCCGCGATCCGCACTTGCGGTTGGAACAGCACGTCGATCTGCCCGGTCGCCATGGCCTTCCGCAACCCCTCGGCCAATTGCTGGTTGCGCTCGATCAATCCGGTCGCGGCACTATCGCAGAGAAGAATGGCGTGACCGGGCACATCGCGCGCCTCGGACAAGGCAGCGCTCGCCCGACGCAGCAGCGTGCCCACATCCTCGGAATCCTGCGCGATTGCGCCGCCGATCGTCGCGGCAAGCTCCGGCGCGCCCGCGTAGCGCCGCCCGACCGCATGCGCGATCCGGTCTGCTGCGTCGCTCAGTTGCTCGGACGTCGCGTGCGGTAAGCCGACGATGAACTCGGTGCCCGCCAGCCGCCCGAGCCAGGCATGGCGGCTGACGTCTCGCGCTGCCGAATCGATTCGCCGCGATGCAGCCTGCAACAATGCATCGCCCGCGGCGCGGCCGTAGAGCGTGTTGACCGTGGTCAGCCGATCAAGGCCGATCAGCAGCAAGCCCGGGCGTGCACCCTCCCCAAGTTGACTGCTCAGCCAGCGCCGTGCCGCCGCCGCGTCGGGCAGCCCGGTCAATGCGTCGCGGCGCAACGGCAAGGGGTTCCCCACATCCAAGGATTCGATCAGGCCGGTCACTTGTCCGCCATCGCCCACCGCCAGATGGTGCACTACCCGCTCGCCGCCCGGCATCGCGTGGAGGAAAGCGGTCGATCCATAGTCCGCGCGCAAGCGTGCCCGGGCTGCCCGCGCCGCAGCGCGGTCGCCCGCTGGCAGCAGGCGATAAGCCCGGCGCGCGCTGATCGCGCCTTCGCCGAGTCCGAAGCGAGTCCGCAAGGCCGCGCTCAGCTCCAATCCGCCTCGCCCATAGCTCCAGCTCAGCACCTCCTCCTGGCTGAGCGCCGGGCGGCTGATCGCGCCGCTGCCGACCCGCTGGGCATGACGCGCGGCGAAACGCAGCGCCTGCAACAGCTCGGGCTCACCGAATGGGCTTGCGAGAAAATGGGTCGCTCCGGCCGCGAACACGTCGTTCAATCGGGTCACGTCGTTGCGGGAAAGCAGCACCAGCATCGCCGCCGCATTGGCCTCGACCGGATCGGCAAGCATGCGGATCGCGCCGATCGCTTCGTCGAACGCGCCGCGCCCGTCCACGATCGCAAGGCTCGCGCCGCTGGCGATGAAGCGTCGCTCGACGCCCGCCGCGCGCCTGGCCGCCAGCGCTCGCCAGCCGCCGCGGCTCGCCGCGTCCAGCAGCTCGTCGCGGTGGCGGAACGACAGGATGAAAAGCGAGGCAGCGTCCGGCGCTGCGAGATCGGCCAAGGCATGCTCCCCGTTTTCGTTCATCCTAGCGACTTGCGCGATTTCGCCAATGGCTTGCGGGAGCGCCGGGCGGCTCATAAACCTTCATTTGTGAAGATCGACGCGATCCAGGGTTCAGCGCCCGCGCTTGTCGACGGTTTCGGCCGGCGGATCAGCTATTTGCGCGTGTCGGTGACCGATCGCTGCGATTTCCGCTGCCGCTATTGCATGGCCGAGGCGATGACTTTCCTGCCCCGCCACGCGCTGCTGACGCTGGAAGAGCTGGCGCTGATTGTCGACCGCTTCGTCGATCGCGGCATCACCAAGGTGCGCCTGACCGGCGGCGAGCCATTAGTTCGGCGGGGCTTGCCGGAGCTTGCCGCACGGATCGGCCGACGGATCGGCGACGGGCTCGACGAACTCACGCTCACCACCAACGGCGCGCGGCTGATCGAAGCGGCCGAACCGCTGGCCGCAGCCGGCATCCGCCGCATCAACGTCAGCCTGGACACGCTCGACCGCACCCGCTTCGCGTTCATTGCCCGCCGCGATGCGTTCGACGAGGTGATGGCGGGGATCGCAGCGGCCAAAGCGGCAGGCCTTGCGATCAAGATCAACATGGTCGCGCTCAAAGGTCTGAACGACGGCGAATTCGTCGCCATGGCCGAATGGTGCGGCGCGCAAGGCTTCGACCTGTCGATCATCGAGACAATGCCGCTGGGCAATGTCGATGAGGATCGCACCGACCGCTTCTATCCGCTGACGGCGGTGCGCGAGCAGCTCGCCAGCCGCTTCAGCCTGACGCCGACCGAGCGCAGCACCGGCGGCCCCTCGCGCTACGTCTTCGCCGAGGAAGCCGGCATCCATATCGGCTTCATCTCGCCCCTCACCCACAATTTCTGCGCGGCCTGCAACCGGGTCCGGCTGACGGCGGAAGGAAAGCTGTACCTCTGTCTCGGCCAGAACGATCATGTCGATCTGAAGGCCTCATTGCGCTCCGGAGGGCCTGACGCGCTCGACGCGGCCCTCGATGAAGCGATGCGGATCAAGCCGAAGGCGCATGATTTCCGCATCGAAACGCCGGCGGTCGCCCGGCATATGAGCGTGACCGGCGGATGACATCCAAGCGCGCGCTGGTCGCCTCCACTGCCGAAGTCGCCCTGGACGCCGAGCGCGAACTGCGCCGCCGCTATGACTGGGTGCCGCTGGAGGAAGCCGACCTGGTCGTGGCCCTGGGCGGCGACGGCTTCATGCTGCAGACGCTGCACGGCATGCTGGAGCGGCGGCGGATCGTTCCCGTCTACGGCATGAACCGGGGTACGGTCGGCTTTCTGATGAACGATTGGGGGCTCGACCGGCTCGATGACCGGCTCGCTCGCGCCAAGCGTTTTGAGGTGACGCCGCTGCGCATGGAAGCGGAGACGGTCGCCGGAGAACGCTTCCTGCTGCCCGCGATCAACGAAGTCTCGCTGCTCCGCGAGACGCGCCAGACCGCCAAGATCGAGATCACGGTCAGCGGCCGCGTGGTGATGGACGAACTGGTCTGCGACGGCGTGCTGGTCGCGACGCCTGCGGGTTCGACCGCCTATAATCTTTCCGCCAACGGCCCGATCCTGCCATTGGGTTCCGCCCTCCATGCGCTCACTCCGATCAGCCCCTTTCGCCCGCGCCGCTGGCGGGGTGCGATCCTGCCGGAGACGGCGACCGTCAAATTCCGCGTGCTGGAGCCGGTCAAGCGCCCCGTCAGCGCCGTTGCCGATCAGCGCGAGGTCCGCGACGTTGCGATCGTCGAGGTCGCGATCGAGCGCAGCGCGACGCTCAGCCTCATGTTCGATCCCGAGCATGCGCTGGACGATCGCATCACGATGGAACAGTTCATCGCTTGAGGCCCTTGCAATGGCCGGAAGCCTTGGTATAGGCCCGGCCTCGCTTCGGCATTCCCCGGTAGCTCAGCGGTAGAGCATCCGACTGTTAATCGGACGGCCGCCTGTTCGAATCAGGCCCGGGGAGCCAGCACTTTCCACGCAAGGAAAGCATTCGTATCTCCAGCAGTTTTAAGTTGGATGATCGGTTTCGCTGATTTTTCAAAGTTCGTATCCAGCTGTTTTTTCGGCTTTTTTTCATCATCGCATAGGTTCGAAACCGATTCGGGGTTTAGCCGGTTGTTGTCCGGGCCCGATCACATCTGAGTGATCTTACCGCGCGGTTTGACGTCCGCTTATGGGCCGGGAGCGGGTTGGCAGCTACCAACAACGCTCGACTTTGTATCCCAGCAAAAGCAAACAAGCAGCCCCGGAGCCACAGGCTAGCAAGATGGCGACGAGGCCTGGCTCGAGGCCCGCCGAATAGAGCTGGCCTGCGATGACTGGGGCGAGCGCGGCGCCGCCTCGCCCAATTCCGATCACCAGGCCTGTACCGCTTGCGCGAAGGCGCGGCGGAAAGGCGCGCGCAATAGTGGCATAGAGGCCGACCATGCCCGCGAAGAGGAAAAACCTGCCATTGCTCCTCCTAGCCTCAGCACGGCAAGATCTGCTGCAACAGCGCCGAAAATCGCGCACATGAAGGCGGTGCCCAGCAGCGCCGTCAAGACGAGGCGCTTCAGCGGGACACGGTCGGCTGCAGCGCCGAGCGCAATGCCGCCCGCGATCCCGGCCAGATTGGCATAGACGGACACGCCCGCAGCCTCCGAGGCGGTGAACCCGCGGTCCGCCACCATCTGCGGCATCCAGCTGAGCAGGAAATATACTGTAAGCACATGCAGGAAATAGATCGCGATCATACGCGCCGCGCGACCGCGCATTGCCGGCGCGAACACACCGACAATGCCTGCGGC
Source organism: Pseudomonadota bacterium (assembly GCA_018240865.1). Taxonomy (GTDB): domain Bacteria; phylum Pseudomonadota; class Alphaproteobacteria; order Sphingomonadales; family Sphingomonadaceae; genus Sphingomonas_B. The sequence continues at coordinate 10,674 of JAFEEY010000100.1, forward strand.
CTTCGTGCCCTCGTCTATGCGCGGCAGGCGAGCAAGCGGTGCCTTCCCCAACGAAATGAGCGCGGCGTTAACCCGGGCAAGGGACGATGAACGGCGGCGGAGCAGGAAGACGGGGGATTCCGGCAGCCAGCGCCAGACGATCGGTACGAAGATCAGCCCAAGGCCCGCGCCGAGATGGAAGACCGAACGCCAATCGTAGCGGGCCAGCAGCGCCGCCGCGACCGCACCCCCTGCGACGCCACCGATCGGATAACCGACCGCCATCAGGCTGACGGCAAGATCGCGCCGCCTGGAATTGGCATATTCCGCCGCCAGCGGGTTGATCACGGCGATCATCGCGCCGATCCCCAGCCCGGTCACGAACCGCCAGCCGGCCAGCGCCGTCGCACTTCCAGCATCGGCGCTCGCGAACATGCCGGCGATTATCAGGACCAGGCTCAGAAATATCGAGGGCCGCCGCCCCGCCAGGTCCGCGAGCGGCGCGAGAAGCAGCGAGCCAAGCGCCATTCCCGCCAGGCCGGAGGCAAAAACGCCGCCCAACGCTGCCTTGCCGATGCCCCACTCCGCAGCCAGCCCCGGCGCCGCGAATGTGACGGCAAGGACGTCATAACCATCAAGCGCGCAGAGAGCGACGGTGACGGCGACCGCGGCCACCTGCCGGCGAGTCATCGGCGACATGCCCATCAAGGCCGACGGATCGTGGTTGTTCGCGTCCTGCTCCATCCCCCTCTCCCTCGCGTGAGAGGTGCGCGTGGCGCGGCGGCGCTACAATTAAGTGTTTGGAATAGTGCACGACCGCAATTGCTATTTCTCGCGCCGCCAGCAGACGGCTAGCCTTCGCCAAATAGTCCAGGCGGGGAGTTCCGATGCGTTCGAACAAACTATTGCGGCACCTGATGGCGGCTGCCTCGACCGTCGCGGCCGGAGTGTCCGTTGCTGCGCTGGCGGCGGATCCTGGCCAGGCGCCGTCGATCGAAGATGCCTATCTCCGCCAATGGAACGCGCTCACCTATGACAAGCGCCCCCCGGCTCCCGTTCCCGGCGTCGATTACGGGATGCAGCCGGATGGCAGCTTCCGCGCGCCCAAGGCGACGCCGCTTACCAACGAAGCGCCCGGCTTTCCTGGCCAGCTGAAGGATTGGGATCAGAAAAGCTACGCGAAGAATGTCCGCGTGCTTGCATTTTATCCGCATGTCACGTCGCCCTGGCATGCGTGGGTGAACGTCGTCGATTTCGGCGGCCGGCGATATCTCTACACCCACGACCGCGATTATCTGCGCATTCTGGACGTGACCGATCCGCGCAAGGCGAAGATCGTCTTCAGCAAAGGCGGCGTTTGGGGTCCGAAGGGGCCAAGCGAGGAATTCGATGCCTCGAACGTCCACGACTATTTCGGCGGCGTGACGATCGCCTGGAATGCGAAGTTGCAGCGCAACATACTCGTCGCGTCCTACGAAATCGGCCGGTTCGGTATTTTCGAGGACAAGACCCGCCAGCCGGACAAGGTGGCGTCCCTTCGCCACTATAATTCGCTCAAGGGCTTCAAAGTCTATGTGATGGATGGCCCCCTGCCCGACAAATGGCGGCTGATCGCGACCCGGACGACCGACGTCGCGCATCCGGATGCGCCGATCGGGCAGCAGCAGGGATCGGGCTCGCTCGACGCGCCGAGCTGGTTTGGCGGACGCTATATGGTCCTGTCGTCGGCCCCGGACGACAGCTACGCCCTGACCGAATATCCAGATTACCTCCATTCGCCTGGCTATCAGATCTGGGACATGGCGGACCCCGCCGACCCCAAATTCATCCGTCAGATCACCATTCCAGGCCAGATCGTCGGCGACCCCGCGCACGAGGAAGCCTATCTGATGAATCCCCGCGCCGGGAACCGCACCTCGTGGATGGGATCGCGAATGCCGCTGTTCCTGCCCAAGCCGATCGAGCAGGGCGGCAAACTTGGCTTCGGCGGCATGGGCGGCCTCGGCTTTGGCGTGTTCGACCTGTCCGATCCCGGCGATCCAAAGCTGGTCGGAAAGGTCGAAACGCCGCCCAGCTTCGCCGGAACCGAGTTCGACAATGCCGATGTCAGCCAATACGCGCGCACCGGCTTCGTGTTCGCGAACGGCTATCCGATGAACGCGAACTGCTACGAGCCGGCCAAGAATATCTACGCGATCGACGTCCGCGATCCGGCGCATCCCCGCATCGCAGCGCGTTTCCCCCGGCCGACGCCGCCCCCCGAGGCAGGCTTCACCGATTATTGCCAGCGCCGCGGCAGTTTCGGGCCGAAACGGTCCGGCGGCGAGCAGCAGCCAGATCGCGGCCGCCAAGGCCTCGCAATCTATGCCTATTACACCGCCGGCATCCAGATTTTCGACGTCTCGAACCCGGCCGATCCGAAGATCGCGGGCTATTTCGTTCCGCGCTTCCCGACGGAAGCGGAAATGCCGGAATATACGTTCGAGAACACGACCTTCGCCGTATTCACCGAATATGACCGCAACATCATCTGGGCGTTCACGACCAACGGCACCTACGCGCTGGAAAGCCCGCTGCTGGGCAAACCGAAGCTCGGGCCGGCGGACAAGATCTGGCCGCCGCGCGACTAATCCAATGAGACGGGGCGCGTCGGCTTGCGGCCGGCGTGAACCGCACCGCACGCACCGCAGGTCCGCAGGCTTTCATCAGCGTAGAAGGCTTCGAACAGCGGCGGCAGATCGGCGACGATGCTCTTCAGCTGCACTTCGACCCGATGCACGATCGCGCCGCAGCCGTCGCAATACCATTGAAAGGCGTCGAGCATCCCGCCAGGCCGCTGGCGTTCGATGACGAGGCCGACACTGCCCGCCACGGGGCGTTGCGGCGAATGGGGTACATGCGGCGGCAGCAGGAAGATTTCGCCCTCGCGGATCGGCATGTCCTCTGGCTTGCCGTCGATCCACATCCGCAGGATCATGTCGCCCTGCAACTGGTAGAAGAATTCCTCCAGCGGATCGTCATGATAGTCGGTCCGCTCATTGGGGCCGCCGACCACGGTGACAATGAAATCGCTGTCCTGCCAGATCTGGGCGTTGCCGACCGGCGGCTTCAGCAGATCCCGATGCGCCTCGATCCAGTCTTTGAAATTGAAGGGGCGGCCATAAAGCAGCGTCTCGCTCATCATCGGGCTCCAGCTTGCGGTGCGTAGGCGACCGCTTTGATTTCGATCAGCAGATGAGGGTGCGGCAATTGGTGCACGGCAACCGTCGTGCGCGCCGGACCAGCCTCGTCGAAATAGCTGCCATAGACTTCGTTATAGCCGCCGAAATCGTTCATGTTCACCAGGAAGGCGCTGATCTCGACCACGTCCGCCAGCGATGCGCCGGCATCGGCGAGGATGGCGGCGATATTTTCGATCACTGCACGGGTCTGGATGCTGATGTCGAGTTTTAACGTGCCCATCGCGTCGGCCTCGGCGCCGGCGATGCTGTTGTCCGGCCGGCGCGCACTCGTTCCCGAGACATAGATGAAGTCACCGGCACGACGGTAATGCGGAAAGCGTCCGCGCGGCGTTGCCTTGCCCGGAATCACTCGGCCTTCACCGCTCATGCTTTCCCCCCTCGATCGCGATATCGACACAGCCCAGGGTTTCCGTTTCGAGCGTGACGTGGCTGCCGGGTTTCAGGGCCTCGGCGGAGGTCGCACCGCCCAGCATCACAACCCAGCCGGGCTCGAGCACGAAGCCCGCGTTTTCGGCCAGGCGCGCCGCCTCCACCAGCGACCGCATGGGATGGCCGAGGATCGCCGCGCTGGACCCGAACTGCGCGGGCACGCCGCCGATACTCATCACCATGCCGAGATTGCCGATGTCGATGTCGGGCGAGTGCCAGCCGCCGGTCACGAAAGCCGAGGATGAAGCGTTGTCCGCGACAACGTCCGGCAAGGCGAAGCGGAAATCGCGGTAGCGGCTGTCGATGATCTCCAGCGCAGGCGCGACGGCATCGACCGCCGCCCAGGCCTCCATCGCAGTTACCCGCCCGGCGAGCGGCGCCTTCAGCCGCACCGCGATCTCGGGCTCGATGCGGGGATGAATGAAGCGTCCGATCGGTACGCTGCCGCCATCCGCCAACATCATCGCATCGGTCAGCCACCCCCAGATCAGATCGCTGACCCCCATCTGCGCCATTTTGGCGCGGCTGGTGAAGCCCATCTTCATGCCCACGGTCCGTTCGCCGCGCGCAAGCCGCCGGTCGATCGAGAGTTTTGCGATCCGGTAGGCGTCGGCAACGCTCAGCTCGGGGTGCTCGACCGTAATCTGGGCGATCGGCTCGGCACGGGCGGCTGCATCGTCAAGCGCGGCGGCAAGAATGGCGAGATCGGTCATGCCGCGACCCTTCCCTTCACCATATCGAGTGCGACAT
>JAFEEY010000101.1:0-2740 GCA_018240865.1 Pseudomonadota bacterium
ACCTGAAGCTTCTGTGCCAACAAGCCGACCATCCGCGACCGCCGCGGGTAAAGCAGGAACCGCATCGGGGGATCAGGCCCCGAGTGCGGTCTTCAGCCTGTCGAAAAAGCCTTTGCTTTCGGGGCACTCCTCGCCGGTTTCGGTGGCACGGAATTCCTCGAGCAGCGCCTTCTGCTTTGCGTTCAACCTGGTCGGCGTCTCGACCTCGACCTGGACGACGAGATCGCCCTGCCCGCGCCCGTTCAGCACCGGCATGCCTGCGCCGCGCTGACGCAGCTGCTTGCCGGACTGGATGCCGGTCGGGATGCGGATTTCGTGGACCGCCTTGTCGAGGCCCGGCACCTCGATCGTTCCGCCCAGCGCAGCAGTCGTGAAGCTGATCGGCGCGCGGCAATAGAGCGTCGTGCCCTCGCGCTCGAAGATCGGATGGCGAGCGACGTGGAGGAAGACATACAAGTCGCCGCAAGGGGCTCCCCGCGCGCCGCATTCTCCTTCTCCCGAAAGGCGGATGCGCGTGCCTTCGTCGACACCGGGCGGGATGTTGATCGACAGCGTCTTCTGCTTGTCGACCCGGCCCTCGCCATAGCAAACCTGGCACGGATCGGAGATCACTTCCCCGGCGCCGTGACAGGTCGGGCAGGTCCGCTCGACCATGAAAAAGCCCTGCTGCGCACGGACCTTGCCCATGCCGCCGCAGGTGTTGCAACCGCGCGCACGCGCGCCGGCCTTGGCGCCGGTTCCGGCGCAGGTGCCGCATTGGGCCGAGACCTCAATCGAAATCTCGGTCTGCTTGCCGTGAAAAGCGTCTTCGAGCGAGATTTCGAGATCGTAGCGTAAATCGGCGCCGCGCTGCGGACCCGCCGGGCCCTGACGGCCGCCGGCCATGCCGAAAATGCTTTCGAAAATGTCGGCGAAGCCCTCGAAACCGCTCGACTGGTGAAAGCCGCCACCCCCGCCATTCTGGAATGCGGCCTTGCCGAACCGGTCATAAGCGGCGCGCTTCTGCGGATCCTTCAGGCAGTCATAGGCTTCGTTGACCGCCTTGAATTTGGCCTCGTTATCCTTGCACCCGCCATTTTTGTCCGGGTGATACTGCATCGCGAGCTTGCGATAGGCGGACTTGATCGTCACGCCATCGGCGGTGCGCTCGACCCCCAGTACTTCGTAATAATCGACGTCGGTGCTCATGCTGACCCCAAAGCAATGTGCCCTATCTCCCGCCCGTCATTCCGGCGAAGGCCGGAATCCAGCTGTCCTTCCATGAAGAAGAAAGAAGCTGGACCCCGGCTTCCGCCGGGGCGACGGGACAGGAGCATTGGATCAGCCCTTATTCTCGTCCACTTCAGAGAATTCGGCGTCGACGACGTCATCGTCGCCACCGTTCGCGGGAGCCTCGGCACCCGGCGAGGCGGCCGCGGCCTGTTCCTTCTCATAGATCGCCTGGCCGAGCTTCATGGCCGCCTGGGCAAGCGCCTGGGACTTTTCGGTCATCTGGTCGGCATCGCCGCTTTCGACCGCTGCCTTGGTGTCGGCGAGTGCGCTTTCGATTTCCGACTTGATCGCGCTGTCCACCTTGTCGCCATGCTCGGACAGCTGACGCTCGGTGGTGTGGATCAGGCTTTCGGCGTTGTTCTTCGCCTCGGCTGCCGCACGGCGCTTCTTGTCATCCTCGGCGAAGCGCTCGGCGTCCTTGACCATCTGGTCGATGTCGGATTCCGAAAGCCCGCCCGAGGCCTGGATGCGGATCTGCTGCTCCTTGCCGGTGCCCTTGTCCTTCGCGGAGACGTTGACGATGCCGTTGGCGTCGATGTCGAACGTCACCTCGATCTGCGGCACACCGCGCGGCGCCGGCGGGATGCCGACCAGATCGAACTGGCCGAGCAGCTTGTTGTCCGCCGCCATCTCGCGCTCGCCCTGGAAGACGCGGATGGTCACTGCCTGCTGATTGTCGTCAGCAGTGGAATAGACTTGGCTCTTCTTGGTCGGGATGGTGGTGTTGCGGTCGATCATCCGAGTCATCACGCCGCCCAGCGTCTCGATGCCCAGCGAGAGCGGAGTCACGTCCAGCAGCAGCACGTCCTTGACGTCGCCCTGCAGCACGCCCGCCTGAATGGCGGCGCCCATCGCGACGACTTCGTCCGGATTGACGCCGGTGTGCGGCTCCTTGCCGAAGAAGTTCTTCACGACTTCGCGGACTTTCGGCATGCGGGTCATGCCGCCGACAAGAACCACCTCGGCGATATCGCTGGCCTTGAGGCCGGCGTCCGCCAGCGCCTTCTTGCACGGCTCGATCGAACGTTGGATCAGCGGCTCGACCAGCTTTTCAAGGTCGGCGCGGGTGATCGTCTCCACCAGGTGCAGCGGCGTAGTCGTGCCGCCTTCCATGCGCGCGGTGATGAAGGGCAGGTTGATCTCGGTCGTCTGCGCGGACGACAGCTCGATCTTCGCCTTTTCGGCGGCTTCCTTCAGGCGCTGCAGCGCCAGACGGTCGGTGCGGAGGTCCATGCCCTCCTTCGCCTTGAACTTGTCGGCCAGATACTCGACCAGCTTGGCGTCGAAATCCTCGCCGCCCAGGAAGGTGTCGCCATTGGTCGACTTCACTTCGAACACGCCGTCGCCGATCTCGAGGATCGAGATATCGAACGTGCCGCCGCCAAGATCATAGACGGCGATCGTCTTGCCGTCCTGCTTTTCGAGGCCATAAGCGAGCGCGGCCGCGGTCGGCTCGTTGATGATGCGC
>JAFEEY010000101.1:2753-17683 GCA_018240865.1 Pseudomonadota bacterium
CGCAGCACTTCAAGGCCGGCGATCTGGCCGGCATCCTTGGTCGCTTGGCGCTGCGCGTCGTTGAAATAGGCGGGAACGGTGATCACCGCCTGAGTGACGGTCTCGCCCAGATAGCTTTCCGCCGTTTCTTTCATCTTCTGCAGGATGAAAGCCGAAATCTGCGACGGCGAATAATCCTCGCCGCCCGCCTGCACCCAGGCGTCGCCGTTCGGGCCCTTCACGATGTGATAGGGCACCAGCTCGGTGTCCTTCTTGGTGATCGGATCGTCGAAGCGGCGGCCGATCAGGCGCTTCACCGCGAAAATCGTGTTATCCGGATTGGTGACCGCCTGGCGCTTCGCCGGCTGGCCGATCAGCCGCTCGCCATCCTTGGTGAAAGCGACGACCGACGGCGTCGTGCGCGCGCCCTCGGCATTTTCGATAACCTTGGGCTTCCCGCCCTCCATGACCGCCACGCAGCTGTTGGTGGTGCCGAGATCGATCCCGATGACTTTGGCCATTTTTCCTCTTCAAGCCCCTGTCTTTATCGTCAAACATCCCCGGGCGGCGCCGGAACCGGAACCGCCCGCATTACTGCCGCGATATAGGTCGGGTTCGGCTTGCCGCAAGGACGCGCGCCCCATAGGGAAAAAGGCCGCGTTTCCGATGAAGGTCTGACAAGCCGATGACTCGCCTGCCGTCGCTCCTCGCACTCTCCGCCATCGCGCTCGCCGGCTGCTCCAAAAAACCGGAGCTGAGCGTCAGCGAGGCCTATGTGCAGCTGTCCCCCGTGCGCACCAATCCGTCGGCGGCCTATTTCACGATCCATGGCGGCCAGCAGGACGTCAGCCTGATCGAGGTTTCGACCGACGTCGCGATCCGCAGCGAAATGCACGAGACGATGAGCCACGGCAGCATGGCCTCGATGAAGCCGGTGACCAACGTGCAGGTGCCCGCGGGCAGCATCGTCAAGTTCGAGCCGGGCGGCAAGCATGTGATGCTCTGGAACATGAACCCGGGCATCAGGCCGCCCAAACATATCCAGCTGAACCTGGCTTTCTCCAACGGCCAGCGCCTCCAGGCCGACGCCGCTGTGGTCGCAATGGGGCAGACGCCGGAAAAATGACCCTCCGCCGTTCGGGCTGAGCTTGTCGAAGCCCTCCCTTTCTTTTGCGCTGTTTTAGGAAGAAGGAGGGAGGCCTTCGACAAGCTCAGGCCGAACGGAGTTTAGGAGCGAAATGTCCAAAGAAGGCCGCCCCCTTACCGAAGCCGAGCGCAATCTCGCCGCCTCCATGTTCGGCCGGGCGATCGACTATGACCGGGTGCGCATCCACGCCGCCAAATGGTGGCCGTTCCAGCCCAGGCGGGTCGCCATGTCGCCGGACGGAAGCATCTGGCTGCATCCGAAAGGCGACCTGTTCTGCAACGATTTCTGCGGCCAGTCGCTGGCGGGCCAGGGGTTGTTCATTCATGAAATGACGCATGTCTGGCAGGCCCAGCAGCGCGGGCGCTGGTATCTGCCGCTGATGCGCCACCCCTTCTGCCGCTATGATTATGCGATCAAGCCAGGCTGGACGCTGGAGAAATACGGCATCGAGCAACAGGCCGAGATCGTCCGCCACGCTTTCCTGCTGCGGCAAGGCGCTCACCTGCGCGGCGCCCCGCCGCTCGCCCAGTATGAGACGATTTTGCCGTTCTAGAGTGTGGCATGCCCACCGGTATAGGTTAACCTACTTTGGGTCACATTTCTATTATGACCCAAATTTGGTTTAATCTTTTTTGGCCACTGGCGGTGTCATAACGGCGGCCAAAGTCCCGCGAGCCTTGACGCCAGCCCAGCTATCATAACCTATCCATACGCCGGTAACTGCGGCGGCCCACAATAAGCTGCACAATGATCCGATCAGGAAATACTCGGCAAACCGTTTATCGTCGAGTTCCTTGAAACGCGCCACGGTTTTCAGGGCGACAACGGCGGCGACAACTTCCCAGCTGCCCGCCGCCAGACCGATAGCGACAATCAAACGCTCGAGCGATCCGATGATGCGACCCGCAGCCGCGGGCGAGACCGGATCGGGCGAGGGCAAATCGCGCATGCCTGCGAAGAACAAGACCCACCGGCAGAATATATTTCCTCCCTCGGTAAGAAGTAGGAACGCCGCCGCAGTATAGAGAATCAGGTGGAGGCCGGCTGGCACGATGCCTCCCGATAAGCTTGGTCAATATAGCTGAGGGCCTCGGCGATGGCCCCCCACTGCAACAAATAAAGGTCGAGCTCGCCCGAGCTGCGCACCTTGTACACGCTATGCACCGACACATTGCGGCGCTCGGCAATTTCCTTTGCGCTCATCCCGGCAATCGTGGCGGCGATGTCTTCAAGCTGTTGCTCTGTCCACCGTTCCTCGATCGCGGTAAGCGAGGCGCCCAAGGCTTCGGTCGTCACCTCGACCGCGGGATGATCTTCCAGGGCAAAGCGATAGCGTGTCTCGGCTCTTTTCTCATTGAGCCGCTCCCGAGTCCGCGCCAAGCCTCGCCCCATCATGTTCCAGGCGCGATCCGTGTTAACCTTGGTCTTGAGGTCGACGGCACCGATCGCGAACCGGCAATCAATCCGCGCCTCAAGCATATCCAGGCGCATTGTGCGGACGATATCGAGCGCATCGCCCAGGCTTTGGGCGAGGCCCTGAAACTCGTCGCCCAGCGTAATCGTCAGAGGCGATACCAAACGCCGCTTGAACACCGCATTGCAGACTTCAATCTCGGCATTGAAGCGCGCATGCAGCACTTCCACCGACTGGGCGATTTCGCTGCCCACAAGATCGCCCATAATTACCGCATAGAAGCCGGGCGGAAGCGTTGCAGCCATAAAGCTTCTTAGATGTTGACCCGCAAACGGGTCAATCTTTGATATTTGACCATTTCCGGTTCAATTGGGTCACCTCGATCGCTCTTCACGCAGCCTCGATGATCGGCACGAAGTCAGCCGCTGTCAGGCTCGCACCGCCGACAAGAGCGCCATCCACGTCTGGCACGGCCATCAGTTCGGCGGCGTTCGAGGGTTTGACCGAGCCGCCGTAGAGGATGCGGACGCCGTCGGCTTCGGCGCCCAGCAGCGCCCTGAGCTTGACCCGGATCGCGGCGTGCATTGCGGCGACATCGGCGACGGTGGGCGTGCGGCCGGTGCCGATCGCCCAGACGGGTTCGTAGGCGACGACCAATTGCGCGGCAGTCGTGTGGGGTGGGACGGAGCCTGCGAGCTGGGTTTCGACGACCGCTTCGGCGCGGCCGGCGTCGCGCTCGGCCTCGGTCTCGCCGACGCAGACGATAGCGATCAGGTCGGCGGCGATCACCGCCTCCGCCTTGGCGCGGACGGTCGCATCGTCCTCGCCATGATCGATGCGGCGTTCGCTATGGCCGACGATCACGAGCGTCGCGCCCGCTTCCTTGAGCATCGCCGCCGAGACGTCGCCGGTGTGGGCCCCCTTTGCGTTTGCGTGGCAATCCTGGGCGCCGATCGCGATGCCTTTGCCAGCCGCCGGAGCGATCAGCGTGAAGGGCGGGCAGATCGCGACGTCCACGGCGGGATTCGCCTTCGCCGCCACTGCAATCGCGTCCAGCTCGGACAATTGCGCCAGCGTTCCGTTCATCTTCCAATTGCCGGCCACCAGCTTGCGTCGCGTCACGTCTCTGCCCTTCTTGTTGGTGCCGGAGCGGGTAGAAAGCCGGGGCCCGCTTGTCCAGCCGAACGCTCCGCCCTAAAGCACCGCTTTCCCTGATTGATCCGGACCTTCGATGCTCGACTCCTTCCGCCGCCTGTCCAAATCCAAAGCAGGCGCCATCCTGTTCGCGATCTTCATCGGCGCCATGGCCCTGGGTTTCGCCGCCGCCGATATCCGAGGGCTCGGCATCAGCGGCGGGATCGGCCGCGATACCGTCGCCAAGGTCGGCCGCGAGCAAATCGGCTATAACGAGCTGCGCGACCGGGTGCAGCGCGCGTTCGAAAGCGCGCGGCAGGAAAATCCGACGCTGACCATCCAGCAATTCGTGCGTCAGGGTGGCGTTGACCAGGTCATGCAGCAGATGGCCGACGGGCTCGCCCTGGAGCAGTTCGCGCGCGCGCAGGGCTTTGGCGTCAGTCGCAAGATGGAGGATGCGCAGATCGCCTCCACGCCGATCTTCCGCGGCCTTGACGGCAAATTCGATCAGAGCGCGTTCGAGCAATTCCTGCAGCGGCAGCGCCTGTCCGAAAAGGCAGTCCGTGCAGACCTCGCCCGTAATATGCTGATCCAGCAATTCCTGCTGCCGGCGAGCGGCGGCTCGATTGCGCCCGCGCAGCTGGCGCTGCCCTATGCCTCGATGCTGCAGGAACAACGCCAGGGCCTGCTCCTGCGTGTACCGGCGGCCGCTTTGAAAGGCGCACCGCCGACCGATGCCGAGCTGAACGGCTTCTACCAGAAGAATCGCGCGCGCTACACGACGCCCGAACGCCGCATCATCCGCTACGCGCTGATCCAGCGCGCGGCTTTCGAAGCCGCCGCCCAGCCCAGCGAGAAGGACATCGCCGACGCCTATAACGCGGCCAAGGCCGACTATGCGCCCAGGGAAACGCGCACGATCAGCGAAGTCATCATTCAGTCGGAGGCCGACGCGAAAGCGCTGGCAGCCAAGGTGAGCGGCGGCATGGATATCGCCGCCGCCGCCCACTCGGCCGGGCTGGAAGCGCGCACGCTGAACGACCAGAGCAGGGACGCCTATGCCGAGGCGAGCTCGGCCGCTGTCGCCAACGCCGTGTTCGCGACCGCGCAGGGCAAGGTTGCCACTCCGGCCCGCTCCGGCCTTGGCTGGCATGTCGCCCGCGTCGACAAAGTGATTTCCGTTCCGGGCAAGACGATCGACCAGGTGCGGGGCGACCTTGTCGCGAAACTGAAGAAAACCAAGGCCGATGAAGCAATGGCCGACGCTGTCGCCAAGCTTGAGGATTCGATCGCGGACGGCGCCACCTTCGACGAGGTCGTCGCATCCGCCAAGCTTCAGGCCGAGGCGACGCCGCCGCTGCTCGCGGACGGCCGCAATCCGGACGCCCCCGCGGCGCCGGTCACGCCCGAAATCGCGGGCATCGCGAAGGCCGGTTTCGGCGCCGACCCGAACGACGACCCGACCGTGGAGCAGATCGTCGCCGGCCAGACCTTCGCGCTGGTCAAGCCCGATCGCGTCAACGCCGCCGCGCCCAAGCCGCTCGCCCAGATCCGCGACCAGGTTGCGGCGGACTTCATTGCGGAGCGTTCGCTCGCCGCCGCCGGTACCGCCGCGCAGGCGATCGCGGCCAAGGTGAACAGCGGCATGCCGATCGCCCAGGCCGCGAGCGCGGCCGGCGTGGCACTGCCCGCCGCGACCAGCATCGGCGGCCGCCGCGGCGAAATGCTGCGCCAGGCCCAGCAGCAGGCGAAGCCCGAGCTCGACACGCTTTTCACCCTCGGCAGGGGCAAGGCGCGCGCGATCGCCGCACCCGACAAATCGGGCTGGTACGTCGTCGCCCTCCAGACTGTCGTGCCGGGCGACGCGAGCACTCAGCTGCCGCTGATCCAGGCGACCCAGGCGCAATTCTCCCCCGTGCTGGGTCAGGAATATGGCCAGCAGCTCGCCGCCGCCGCGCGCCAGACGGTGGGCGTCAAGATCAGCCCCGCCGCCGTCGCGCGCCTGAAAAGCGAGCTGATCGGCAACACGCCCGGCCAGTGACGCGCGACCGCAGCGACGATCGCGAAGCAGCAGCCGCGCTCGCCGCCGGGCGGCCGGCGTTCGTCTGGCGGCGACAGATCGCCGACACCGACACCCCGGTTTCCGCCGCACTGGCGCTGATGGAGGAGGGCCGAGGCGACTTCCTGCTGGAATCGGTCGAAGGCGGACAGACGCGCGGACGGCACAGCCTGATCGGGCTGGCGCCCGACCTGATCTTCCGTGCGAACGGCAACGAGGCCGAGATCAACGGCCGGCCGGCCGAAGGCGGAACGATCGCGGCGCTGCGCGCTCTGGTCGGGCAATGCCGTGCCGACGTGCCGCCCGAGCTGCCGCGCGCGCTTGCCTGTCTGGTCGGCTATTTCGGCTATGAGACGATCGGCCTGATCGAGAAGCTGCCGCGCCCGCCCGCCAACCCGATCGGCCTGCCCGACATGCTGTTCGTGCGGCCGACCCTGATCCTGATCTTCGACCGGCTGGCGGACGAACTCTTCCTGATCGCGCCGCTCTGGCCGGGCGCGGGCGAACCGGACGCGCGGGTGACGGATGCGTGGGAGCGGATCGACGCGGCGGCTTCGCGGCTCTCTTCACCCGTTCGTTTCGAGCGAAGTCGAGAAACGGCCGCACCGGGCCAAGCGCTTCTCGACTTCGCTCGAAGCGAACGGAGTTTGATTGAGCCGGTGTTGGAAGCGAGCGCTTACAAAAACATGGTCCTCCGTGCGCAGGACTATATCCTCGCCGGCGACATCTTTCAGGTCGTGCTCGCCCAGCGCTTCACCGCGCCCTTCCCGCTGCCGCCGCTCGACCTTTATCGCGCGCTCAGGCGGATCAATCCCTCGCCCTTCCTCTATTTCCTCGACCTGCCGGGCTTCGCGCTGATCGGCTCCAGCCCCGAAATCCTGGTCCGCGCGCGCGACGGCGAAGTGACGATCCGGCCGATCGCGGGCACAAGGCCGAGGGGCAAGACGGCGGCCGAGGACGCGGAAAACCGCGACAGCCTGCTCGCCGATCCCAAGGAGCGCGCCGAGCATCTGATGCTGCTCGATCTCGGCCGCAACGATGTCGGGCGGGTGGCCGAGGCAGGCTCCGTGCGCGTCACCGACAGCTACACGGTCGAGTTCTACAGCCACGTCATGCACATCGTCTCGAACGTGGTCGGGCGGCTCCCCGAGGGAAGCGACGCGCTGGATGCGCTGTTCGCGGGCTTTCCGGCCGGCACCGTCAGCGGCGCGCCCAAGGTCCGGGCCTGCGAGATCATCGCCGAGCTGGAGCCTGAAACGCGCGGCGCCTATGCGGGCGGCGTCGGCTATTTCTCCCCCGACGGATCGATGGACAGCTGTATCGTGCTCCGGACCGCCGTGGTGAAGGACGGCACCATGCACGTCCAGGCCGGCGCCGGCATTGTCGCCGACAGCGACCCCGCCTATGAACAGCGCGAATGCGAGGCGAAAGCCGGCGCGTTGTTCGCGGCTGCGCGGGAAGCGGTGCGGCGCGCGGGGGAGCCGGGGTTCGGGCAATAAGCCTCGCTCGTCCCGAGCGTAGTCGAGGGGCGCATGCGATGAGTCCGAGCCGCGCCCCTCGACTTTGCTCGGGACGAGCGGATAGAGTTGAGTGATGCTCAATCTCGCTCTCGCTTTTCTTTTGCAAGCCGCCTCGCCGGCCCCCGCCTGGCCGACTAGGGAAGCGGACATCACGTTGCGCGATTTCCATTTCGCATCGGGCGAGCGCCTGGGCGAGCTGCGCATCCATTATACGACGCTTGGGCAACCCCATCGCAACGCGAAGGGCGACGTCGACAATGCCGTGATGGTGCTGCACGGCACCGGCGGTACGGGCAAGCAATTCCTCTCGCCCCAGTTCGCGAACGAGTTGTACGGGCCGGGCCAGCCGCTCGACATCGCACGCTACTACATCATCCTGCCGGACGGGATCGGGCATGGCGGCTCCTCCAAGCCGAGCGACGGCCTGCGCGCCAAATTCCCGAAATACGACTATACGGACATGGTCGCGGCAGAGGCGGCCTTGCTCGACAGGCTCGGCGTCAAAAAACTCAGGCTGCTGATGGGCACCTCGATGGGCTGCATGCACAGTTTCGTCTGGGGCACGACCCGGCCTAGCCAAGTGCAGGCAATGATGCCGATGGCGTGTCTGCCGGTCGCGATCGCCGGGCAGAACCGGATGTGGCGGAAGATGGCGATCGACGCGATCCGCGCCGACCCCGGCTATAGTGACGGCAATTACACGGCCCAGCCGATGCAGGGCCTGCGCACCGCGACCGACCTGCTGATCCTGGCCGGGCTCAACCCGGTCGCCGCGCAGGCTGAAGCGCCGACGCGGGAGAAAGCCGAAGCGATGCTCGCCGCCCGCTTTGAAGCGACGGGCAAGGGCCGCGACGGCAATGACCTGATCTGGCAGCTCGATGCGTCCCGCACCTACGATCCATCGGCAGGGCTGGAGCGGATGACGATGCCCGTCACCTGGGTGAACTCGGCCGACGATGCGATCAACCCGCCGGGCCTCGGCATCGCCGAGCGCGAGGCGAAGCGCCTGCCGAACGGCCGCTTCATCCTGATCCCGCAAAGCGCTGAGACCAAAGGGCACGGAACGCACACCTGGGCGAAATTCTGGAAAAGCGAGCTGGTCGATCTGCTGAAGCGGAGCGAGACGCCCTGACCGTCTTCCCGACCCATAGCCGTCATCCCGAACTTGTTTCGGGATAAGAGCGCCGCCCGCTCCGCCTCGACAATCATTCACCAGCGTCGCGCTGCTCGTCGCTTATCCCGAAACAAGTTCGGGATGACGCTGATGGGAAGCGCGGTTATGGCATTCCCATGATCCTCGTCATCGACAATTACGACAGCTTCACCTGGAACCTGGTCCATTACCTGATGGAGCTGGGCGCCAGGGTCGAGGTCGTGCGCAATGACGCGATCTCGGCGGGTCAGGCCTTATCGTCGGGCGCGGAAGCATTCCTGATCTCGCCCGGCCCCTGCACTCCTAACGAAGCAGGCGTGTCGCTGGAGCTGGTCGGGGCCTGCGCCGAAGCGGGCAAGCCGCTGCTAGGCGTGTGCCTCGGCCATCAGGCGATCGGGCAATATTTCGGCGGTCAGGTCGTGCGCGGCGGGCTGATGCACGGCAAGACCTCACCGGTCGAACATGATGGCACCGGCCTGTTCGAGGACCTGCCCTCTCCTTTCACCGCAACGCGCTATCATTCGCTGATGGTGCCGGAGGCAGGGCTGCCGGACGTGCTCCGCATCAATGCGCGCGCGCCGGATGGCAGTGTGATGGGCTTCGCGCACCGAACACTCCCGATCCACAGCGTCCAATTCCATCCCGAAAGCATCGCCACCGAACACGGCCACGCAATGCTGGCAAACTTCATGCGCGTGGCGGGCATGCGGGCGGAAGAAGCTACGAAACTCTGTTGAGCCCTAAATGACGACCTTCGTGCCCCTGCCCGACACACGCACCCCGCTCGACATGGCGACGGCGGAGCAGGCGTTCGCGGATATTCTCGATTGGCGGTGCGGGCCGGAAGATGTCCAGCGCTTCCTGACCGACATGACGCTGCGCGACGAGACCAGCATCGAGATCGCCGCCTGCGTCCGCGCGATGCGAGCGCGGATGATCGAGGTGCACGCGCCCGCCGGCGCGATCGACGTGTGCGGCACGGGTGCGGACGGGCAGGACAGCGTCAACATCTCGACCGCTGTCGCGATCGTGGTCGCCGCCTGCGGCGTGCCCGTCGCCAAGCATGGCAATCGTGCCGCCTCCAGCAAGGCGGGGGGCGCCGACACGCTGGAAGCGCTGGGCCTTGATCTGGACATCGCCTCCGAAACCGCGGAGCGGAGCCTGGCCGAGATCGGCATCGCTTTCCTGTTCGCGCAGAAACATCACCCTGCGCTCACCGCGCTCGGGCCGATCCGGAAGAAGATCGGGCGGCGGACGATATTCAACCTGGTCGGCCCGATCTGCAATCCGGCGCGGGTGCGGCGGCAGCTGATCGGCATCGCCCGGCCCGATTTCATGCCGGTCTATGCCGAGGCGATGAATATGCTGAGCTTTGACGACGCGATGCTGGTCGCCGGCGACGAGCCGCTCGACGAGCTGTCGATCGCCGGGCCAAGCACGGTCGTGAGAGTCGGCAAGACCGGCGCCACCGCGCTCAGGGTCGAGCCTGCCGATGCCGGCCTCCCTCGCCATCCGCTGGAGGCTTTGCGTGGCGGCGATGCGGCGCACAATGCGGCCGCTCTCCGCGCACTGTTGCAGGGCGAACCCGGCGCGTACCGCGATGCCGTGCTGCTTAACAGCGCAGCCGCACTGATGATCGCCGGCCGTGCCGGCGCGTTCTCTGAGGGCGTCGAAGAGGCGGCGGAAGTACTGGATAATGGCCTTGCAAACACCCTGCTCGACTGCTGGATCGCCTACAGATAGGCCGCATTTCCCATCCCGAACTTGTTTCGGGATAAGCGGCGCGCAGCGTGGCGTGTGACGATAGTCGCCAAGTCGGAGCGGACGGCATCCTTATCCCGAAACAAGTTCGGGATGACGATTGGGCGGTGTGAGACGCCCCTCGACTTCGCTCGGGACGAGCGGCATGGGCGTAGCCGTGAACAAGCTTCAGGAAATCTGTGCGTACAAGCGCGAGGAAGTTGTCGCGCGCAAGAAGCGGACGAGCGATGCCGATCTGCGCACGCGCATCGTCGCGCAAACCGCGCCGCGCGGGTTCCGCCGGGCCCTCGACACCGCGTCCGGCTTCGGCCTGATCGCCGAGATCAAGAAAGCGAGCCCGTCCAAGGGACTGATCCGCGCCGATTTCGATCCGCCCGCCCACGCCCGTGCCTATCAGGCGGGCGGCGCGGCCTGCCTGTCGGTGCTGACCGACGAGTGCTATTTTCTTGGGGCCGACGATTATCTCGTGGCCGCCCGCGCCGCCTGCGACCTGCCGGTGCTGCGCAAGGATTTCATGGTCGATCCCTGGCAAGTGACTGAAGCGCGGGCGCTGGGCGCCGACGCGATCCTGATCATCGTGGCTGCCCTGTCCGACGCGCAGATGGCGGAGATCGAGACCGAAGCGATCGCGCACGGCATGGACGCCTTGATCGAGGTTCACGACGGCGATGAGCTCGATCGCGCGCTGAAACTCCGGTCCCGCCTGATCGGCGTCAACAATCGCGACCTGCGGGACTTTTCGGTCGATTTCGCGCGCACTTACGAGCTGGTCGGCAGAGCACCGACGGGGTGCACTTTCGTCGCGGAAAGCGGCCTCACCATCCACGCGGATTTGCAAGCAATGGCCGAACATGGCGTGCGCTGCTTCCTGGTCGGCGAAGCGCTGATGCGGCAAGCGGACGTGGAAGCGGCGACGCGAACGCTGCTGGGCCAGCCCCAGAGCCGACTTGGCTGAGCTTGTCGAAGCCCTCCCTTCTTCTTACGGCGTTAAAGAAAGGGAGGGCTTCGACAAGCTCAGCCCAAACGGAGTTTAGGTGACCCGACTTACGCATCTCGACGAAAGCGGCGCCGCGCGCATGGTCGACGTCTCCGGCAAGGACGTGACCGTGCGCGAAGCGGTCGCCACCGGCCGCATCCGCATGGCCGCCGAGGCGCTGGCGGCGATGCGCGAGGGCGGGCTGAAGAAAGGCGACGCGCTCGCGGTCGCGCGGATCGCCGGGATCATGGCGGCGAAGAAAACCAGCGATCTGATCCCGCTCTGCCACCCGCTGGCGATCAGCCGCGTGGCCGTCGATTTCGCGTTCGAAGCCGATGCGATCGCCGCCACCGCCACCGTCTCGACCGAGGGCAGGACCGGCGTCGAGATGGAAGCGCTCATCGCCGCCTCGGTCGCACTGCTGACACTCTACGATATGGGCAAGGCGATCGACAAAGCGATGGTGATCGAAAGCGTCCGACTGGTCAGCAAGACCGGGGGGAAGTCGGGAGACTTCGCCCTTTAGTCGTCACCCCGGGCTTGACCCGGGGTCCAGCTTTCTAGGTGCAGAAAGAAGAAGCGGGATCCCGGACCAAGTCCGGGATGACGATCCTGAAGGATCGTCAAAACGGCAGCTTGAAGCCCGGCGGCAGCGGCAGGCCGCTGGTCATCTTGCCCATTTCCTGGCTGGACGCCGCGTCCGCCTTGGCGCGAGCGTCGTTGAAAGCGGCGGCGACCAAATCTTCGACCATCCCTTTTTCCGACGGCTGGAGCAGCGATTCGTCGATATCGACGGAAATGATCCGGCCCTTGGCAGTCGCCTTCACCTTGACCAGCCCGCCGCCTGACGCGCCCTCCACCTCGATCTTGTCGAGATTGGCCTGCGCCTTGGTCAGCTCGTCCTGGACATTCTTGGCCATGTTCAGGATGTCGTCGAGATTCTTCATCATGCACTCCGTTGCTCAGAGGTGCTGTAGTCGATCAGCTCCGCATCGGGAAACGCTTCGAATGCCGCCTTGACGATCGGCGTGTCGAGAATTGCCTGTTTGGCCGCCGCCTCGGCCGCCTGCTCCTGCTGGAGCAGCGAAGGCTGCGCCTCGCTTTCGTCGGAACCGACGGCCCAGGCCGTCCCCGTCATCGTCTTCAGCGCGGCGGTCAAATCGCGGAAGAAATCGCCCGGCAGCGGCTTCAATGGCTTCACCGCCAGCTCAGGCGGCGCGTAACGCTGCAGGCCGACGAAGTCGTGAAGTTGTTGGGCGAGCAAGGGCTTGCCGCTCTTTCCCATCAGCTCGACCAGATCGGGAAAGGTCGCCGGATAGTGCGCGCGCGGCGCTTCCGGAGCTGGCGGCGGCGGAGCGGCGGACGCCGGTGCGGCGGCAACCGGCATCGCTTCGCCGCTCGACATCCGCCGCAGCAGCTCGGCCGGATCGGGCAGTTCGGATGCGTGGACGATCCTGAGCAGCGCCATTTCTGCCGCCTCCAGCGGCATCGCCGAGCGCACCGTCTCCTCATGCCCTTTCAGCAGCAGCTGCCACAGCCGGTGGAGCTGGGCGAAGGACAGGCGCGAGGCCCATTCGCCCATCGCCTCGCGCTCTTCGGCCGACTGGGCCGGATCGAGTCCGCCGCCCATCTTCGCCATCGTTACGCCGTGCACGGCTTCGAGCAGGCCACGGATGACGCCGACGGGATCGACGCCCAGATCATATTGATCGCGCAAAGCCTTAAGGCTCGCGCCCGCGTCACCGCCGAGCAGCTGGCCGAACAGCCGCCGGATCGCGCCGCGATCGGACAGGCCGAGCATCTCGCGAACTTGGGCAGCGGTGACTTCGCCGCCTTCCATATCGGCATGTGCGATCGCCTGGTCGAGGATCGACAACCCATCGCGTGCGGAACCCTCCGCGGCGCGGGCGATCAGCGCCAGCGCCTCGTCTTCCGCCTGCGCGCCTTCCTTTTCGATCACCGAAGCGAAGTGCGCCGCAAGCTTGTCCGCTGGAATGCGGCGCAGGTCGAAGCGCTGGCAGCGCGACAGGATCGTAACCGGGACTTTGTTGACCTCTGTCGTGGCGAGCAGGAATTTGACATGTTCCGGAGGCTCTTCGAGCGTCTTCAGAAGCGCGTTGAAAGCGTTCTTCGACAGCATGTGGACTTCGTCGATGATATAGACTTTGAACCGCGCACCGAACGCCGCCAGCCGGGCGGCATCGATCACCGCGCGCATATCGTCCACGCCGGTATGCGATGCGGCGTCCATCTCGATCACATCAATATTGCGGCCTTCCGCGATCTCCCGGCATGGTTCGCATACGCCGCACGGATCAATGGTCGGGCCGCCCTGCCCACCCGGGCCGATACAATTGAGCGCCTTGGCGATAAGCCGCGCGGTCGAGGTCTTGCCGACCCCGCGCACGCCGGTCAGCAGGAAGGCGTGGGCGAGGCGGCCGCGTTTGATCGCGTTGCCCAGCGTCTGCACCATCGCATCCTGCCCGATCAGCTCCGAAAAGCGCTGCGGACGATATTTGCGGGCGAGAACGCGATAGGCGGAGGATTCGGACATTGCTTCGTTCTCTACCCGTTCGTGTCGAGCGAAGTCGAGACACTGGCGCACCAAACTCCGCTCGTCCCGAGCGAAGTCGAGGGGCGCGTCTCGGTTTTTTTTGAAAGGTGCGCGCCGCGGCAAAGCCGCGCCGTCGGTCCCCGCTTATAGCGAGGCCGGCCGCGCTTGCGCGAGGTTGGATTAGCAACGCTAATCCATGCCCGCGCTACGCGGTGGGAGCCGGAACGACCCGCGGCGAAATCGTTGTGGCTGCTTCCTTCCGGACCTGACCAGATTGGCGACGACCACGTCCGCCCGACTCCCGGGCGGCCATATGGGGGAAGCTTCGCCGAAGGGCAAGGCGCGCGATGGACTTGCGCGCCGCTCATCCCTAAGTCGCGGCGCGATGCGGTTCGCCTTTCACAAGATGCATGGTCTCGGCAACGACTTCGTCGTGATCGACGCGCGCGTGCGTGCGGTCGCGATCACCCCGGCGCGCGCACGGGCGATCGCCGACCGGCATCAGGGCATTGGCTGCGACCAGTTGATCCTTTTGGAGCCGTCCGCCAGCGCGGATCTGCGCATGCGCATCTTCAACGCCGACGGCGGCGAGGTCGAGCAGTGCGGCAACGCGCTGCGCTGCGTCGCGCAGCTGACCGGTGCGAAAACGATCGAGACGGCGGGTGGCACGATCGACGCTGATTCCCAAGCCGGTCGCGCGACGATCGACATGGGCGAACCGCGCTTCGGCTGGGAGCAGATCCCGCTCGGCTATGCGATGGATACGAGCTCGCTGCCGGTTGCCTGGGATGGGCTGGAGCAAGGCAGCGCGGTCAATGTCGGCAATCCGCACGTCATTTTCTTCGTAGACGATCTGGATGCGGTCGATCTCGAAACGCTCGGGCCGGTCATCGAGCATGATGCGGTGTTTCCCGACCGCGTGAATGTGAATGTCGCCGAGGTCGCCGGGCCGGCCGCGCTGCGTCTGCGCGTGTGGGAGCGTGGCGCGGGGCTGACCCGGGCGTGCGGCACAGGCGCCTGCGCGACGGCGGTGGCGGCGATCCGGCGCGGGCTGGTGCGGTCGCCGGTGACCGTCTCGCTGCCGGGCGGCGATCTCGTCATCAGCTGGGCGCCGGACAAGAGCATCCGCATGACCGGACCCGCCGCCCACGTCTTCACCGGCGAAGCCGAGCTGGAGGCGTTCGGATGAGTGAGGTCATCACGCTCGGGTGCCGCCTCAACATCGCCGAGAGC
>JAFEEY010000102.1:0-981 GCA_018240865.1 Pseudomonadota bacterium
ATCGCTTATGGCCTGCTCGATGGCCGCATCTCGCTTCAGGGCATCAAGCTTGGCGGCGGCAATGAGCTGGAGTTCGCGGTCTGGGGCAAGAACCTGACCAACAAGCAATATTGGACGAGCGCGATCAATCTCGGCCTGTTCACGGTCCGGCAATGGGGCGATCCGCGCGCGTTCGGCGGCGAAGCGCGGCTGCGCTTCTAACGATCGTTTCCAGTGAGCGACTGTCTGTGCGCCGCCATCGTCTTGTGAGGGACAATGCGGACGGGGTAAATTTCAGTCACTCGACGCGGCGGCGCGAACGGCCCCCCGCGCAACGGAACAATGGCGCGGATGCGCCAGGGAGAGACGAATGGACCGCTATCTCGTGATTTCGTCGGACGGCCATGCCGGCCTGCCGCCCCAGCGCTATCGCGACTATCTGGAAAGCAAATATCACGCGCCCTTCGAAGAGCGGGTCGAGCGCGAAATCCGGATGCGCGAGGAGCATGAGAAGAAGTTCCTGATCGACGACTTCAACACCAAATGGCGCGCCCGCGTCGGTGACGGGCTGGAAGGCGCCTGGGATCCGGCGATCCGCAACCGGGTGCTCGACGGCGACGGCGTGGCCGCCGAAGTGCTGTTCCCCGACGGCATCACTGAACGCAACGCGCCTCCCTTCGGCGCTGATGTCGGCCTGCGCCCGTTCGGGGTCGATCCGGAACTGCAATGGGCGGGCGCGCGCGCACACAACCGCTGGATGGCCGAATTCTGCGCCGACGATCCGTTGCGGCGGATCGGCCTGGCGATCATCCCGGCGCTCTACGATGTCGAGGAAAATCTGCGCGAGATCCGCTGGGCGCGCGAAGCAGGGCTGAAAGGCGTATTCCTGCCGGCGCTGACTGACGGCTATGCGATGTATAATCACAGCAAATATTACCCGATGTGGGATTTGCTGCAGGAACTGAACATGCCCGTGCATTTCCATTCGGGCGCGGCGCCGGC
>JAFEEY010000102.1:1013-17258 GCA_018240865.1 Pseudomonadota bacterium
TGGCTGACCCGGCCGATGTGGTCGATGATCTTCGGCGGCGTGTTCGAGCTCTATCCGCGCCTGAAGGTCGCTTTCACAGAGGCGGGCGGCGAGTTCTGGTTCCCGTGGATGATCGAGTTGATGGACGTGCGCGCATCGGTCAAGCACACCAGCGGGAAGCTCGGCGATTATAACTCCAATCTGACGATGAAGCCGAGCCAATATGTGGCGCGCAATATCTGGATCGGCTGCTCGGCGCTTCCCGACGAGGAGACGACTGAATCCTATTATCAGATCGGCATCGACCGGATCATGTGGGGCACCGACTATCCGCATCCCGAAGGCACCTGGCCGGCGACGCTGGAGAAAATGGTGCTGAGCCTGGGCGGGCTGCCCGAAACCGACATTCAAAAGATGCTCGCCGGCAATGCGCTCGATGTTTACGACGTCGATGCGGACGCTTTGTGGGCGCTCGCTGCCCGGATCGGCCCCCGCAAGGAGTCTTTCATCAAGCAGGCGGCCTGATCTGTTTCCGATAGATGACTAATCCGGTCGCGCCAGGCTTTCGCCTGCGAACATTTCCCGATAGCTTCGCTCGGGTGACTTGGCGCGGTATCGAGGAATTCCTGGCGGTCGTGGAGACCGGAAGCTTCACGGCCGCCGCCGATGCGCTCGGCGTGTCCAAATCCTTCATCAGCAAGATGGTGAGCGAGCTGGAAGCGCGGGTGGGCGCGCAATTGCTGTTGCGCACCACCCGCCGGCTGTCGCTGACCGCCGCCGGCGATCTGTTCCACCAGCGCTGTCTCGATATGAAAGCGTCGCTCGCCGATGCCGAACGGCAGGTGGCGCAGTTCCAGGAGCGGCCGGTCGGGCGCCTCCGCGTCGGCCTCAGCGACATTTTCGGCGTGACCTATATGTCAGCCGTCGTCGCGGAGTTCAGCGCCCGGCACAGCGAGATTTCGGTCGAGGTCGTCGCCTATCTGCGCGAATCCGAATTGGTGCAGGAAAAATTCGATGTCGTCGTCCGTTACGGCCGGCTGACGGATTCGAACCTGAAAGCGCGGCTGGTCGGCTATCTCTCATACTGCCTGTGCGCATCGCCTGACTATGTCGAACGCTATGGCTGGCCGGAGACGCCGGCCGATCTCGCCGCGCATAATTGCCTGGCGGATCTGGGCGGGCATTTCCATTTCAGCGACGACGAAGCGCCGCGCGTGAAGGTGTCGGGGCATTGGAAAAGCAATAGCGGCATCGCGCTCGCTTCCGCCGCGCGCCGTGGCCTCGGCATCGCGCAAATCCCGATGAGCGTGATCCGCGAGGATCTGTTCGAGGGCCGGCTGCTGGCGCTCAACAAGGATTGGTCCTTCTATGACAAGGAGGTCTGGGCAGTCTTCTCGCCGGGCCTAATGCCGGCGGCGACCCGTGCCTTTGTCGATCATCTGGCGAAGAGCTTCGAGCATCGGAAGCTCAGGCCCTGGATGCGTCCGGCGATGATGGCATTGGGCGACATGTCCGGGCGCGGTGGCTGAAATTGTGCACGGACGCGCACAGTCCGTCCCTGCCGGGGTGCTTCACGGGACCGGATCGGCGGCTATTCTGCCGCCAGACATTGCCGGTCAGGGCAAGGGCGGACGACGAAAAAGCGCCGCCGGGAGAGGGATGAATGCTGCAGCGGTTCCCGATGGGAATTCCATTCGGCTGGTTCTTCGTCGGCTATAGCGACGAACTGGCGGTCGGCGAGGTCAAGGCGCTCCGCTATTTCGGCCGCGACCTGGTGATGTTCCGCACCGAATCCGGCGCGGCGGGCCTGCTCGACGCCTATTGCCCGCATCTGGGCGCGCATATGGGCAAGGGCGGCTGCGTAGACGGCGAGGCGCTGCGCTGCCCCTTCCATGCCTGGGCCTATCGCCCTGACGGTTTCTGCGTCGACATTCCCTACGCCAAGGCAATCCCGCCGATCACCAAGCGCGAGCCGATCGCGCGACCCTATCCGGTGGTGGAGCGCAACGGCGTGATCTGGGCCTGGTATCATCCGGACCGGATCGAGCCGACATTCGACGTGATCGAGCATGCCGAGTTCAGCGAGCCGGGCTGGGCCGCGCCCGTGCGCCGTTTCTGGGCGTTCCCGTCCAACCCGCAGGAGATCGCGGAGAACGGCGTCGATCTCGCCCATTTCGAATACGTCCACAAGATGGAGGCGGTGCCCGAGGGCAAGACCAGCTATGACGGGCACGTCCGGCGCAGCGACGCGATGGGCGAGCGGGTGGTGACTCTGCCAAGCGGCGAAACCAGGCTGATCCCGTCCAGCGTCCGCACGATCCAGAACGGCGCCGGCCAGAAATTCACCGAGTTAAGGGGCCTTGTCACGCTGTCGCTGATGGTGCTCGCCACCCCGGTCGAAGCCGATCAGGTCGAGCTCCGCTTCTGCTTCACTTTTCCGGAGACGCCGGAGGGCTCGCCGGAGCATCAGGCGGCGCTGAAAGCGATCGAATATACGTGCGGGCAGAGCGGAGTCGAAGGCGACATCCCGATCTGGAGCAACAAGATCCATCGCGCGCGCCCGCTGCTGTGCGACGGCGACGGGCCGATCCTCCGGTTCCGGCGCTATTTCGAGCAATTTTACGTGGAAAGCGACCGGCCGCGTACTATCGCGGCGGTCTAGACGACGCACCGTTTCGTATTCCGCCGCGTGGGGCCTCCCCACGTGGACGGGAGCATATTGCCCAGCAAGGGAGAGGTGGAATGACCAGATTGCGCTATGTCCAGGGGCCGATGCCGAGCGCCCCCTCGGCCAGCCTGAACAACACTGTGCGGACGGTGCGTGCATTGTACGAGACCGATCCGGAGATTATTCACGCAATGCTCCCCCGGCCGCTGGTCGCTGCCGCGAAGCCCGAGATTTTCCTCCAGTTCGCGCATGTCGCCATGCACGTCACACCCGAAACCACGGTCGAGATCGGCGCGCTGACGGCGGCGATCATGTGCAGCCACGAAGGCGTTCCCGGCGGCTATGTCTTCCACATGGCGATGGAAGGCGAGTCGGTGGTGACCAGCGGCCGCGAGCGTTTCGGCGAGCCCAAGAAGATCGCGGAAACGACATTCGAGAAGAATGGCGATCATGTCCGCGCGACCTGCTCGCGTCATGGCATTACCTATTTCGAGGTGGAGGGCCGGCTCGGCGCGGATCAGGGACTGCCGACGCCGTTCGAGGAATATTTCTATTGCTACAAGGGCCTGCCTTCGATCAGCACGCCCGGCGAATTTGACGGTGACGTCTATCTGACCCGGCTGAACTGGAAGCGGAACTACAATCTCCGCCGCGATTTCGAGGGCGAGATCCGCTTCCATGAATCCGCCTGGGATCCGCTGGTCGACGTGCCGATCCGGCGCATCGTCAGCCTCGATTATGTCGAAGGCGCGACCAACACCAGCGGCCAGCTCCTGTGCACGGTGCCGCACGATTATATCGCCCCCTTCTGGGTCCAGCGGAACGATGTCCCGTCAAACCCGGGGATCGAAATCGAGCTGGCGAGCGCCAAGGCGGCCTGATGGACAGCTTCAAAGGGCGGGTCGCAGTCGTCACCGGCGGCGCCAGCGGCATCGGGCGGGCGCTCGGTTTCGTGCTGGCCCGCGAGGGCGCCCGGGTGGCGCTCGCCGATATCGACCAGGGGCGGCTCGACACGGTCGCGGCGGAGATCGTCGCGCAAACCGGGGCGGAGGTGCGCGGCTTTCAGGTGGACGTCACGCGCGCCGACTCGGTCGCGGCCCTGGCCGATGCCGTCTGGTGGGCCTTCGGCCCGGTCCATCTGCTGTTCAACAATGCCGGAGTGGGACTAGGCGAAGCGCAGCGGGCGATCTGGACGCTGCCGCCGGAAGACTGGCGCTGGGGCCTCGACGTCAATGTGCTGGGCGTCGTTCACTGCATCCGGTCGTTCGTGCCGCGCATGCTCGAATCCGGCGAGGAAGGCGTGGTGATCAATACCTCGTCCAGCAATGGCGGCCTGCGCTCGCTGCCGAACACGCCGATCTACGCTGCCAGCAAGGCCGCCGTGACCAGCATCAGCGAGGTTCTATACCAGCAATTGCTCCGCGAAGGCGGCAGGGTTCGCGCCGCGATCCTGTTTCCCGGGCCGCATGTCGTGAACACCGGCATCCTCGCTTCCAATCGTTCGCGGCCCGCGGCTTACGGCGACGGCAAGGAACCCGCTTATGAACGGATGGAGGATCTGGTCCGCGCGACAGGACTCAAGATGGAGTTGACGGAGCCGGAAGACGTTGCTGAGTTCGCGCTGCAAGGTATCCGCGCGGGCCGCTTCTGGCTGCTCCCGGAAAGCGAGGAAAGCGACCGGAAGTTGAGCGAGCGGACCGAGAATATCATCGCGCGATCCAATCCGGCGCCGGCGCTTTGAGCGAGATGGCGACGGTCGCAGCGCCGCGCGGCGGATCGGAAGGCTATCGCTGGTACGTCGTCGCCATCCTGTTTCTTGCTTATTGCCTCAGCGCGATCGACGCGCGGGTGCTGACCCTGCTGATCGTGCCGATCAAACGTGATCTCGGCCTCAGCGATTTCGAGATCAGCCTGCTCCAGGGCTTCGCTTTCGCCCTGCTTTACAGTCTTGCCGCGATTCCGCTCGGCCGCCTCGTCGACAGCAGCCGCAACCGGGCGCGGATCGTCGTCTATGGCGTGCTGTTCTGGTCGCTGATGACGACATTGTGCGGCACGGCCCGCAGTTTCGGCCAGCTTTTCTTCGCGCGGATCGGCGTCGGGGTCGGTGAGGCGACGCTCAGCCCCACGGCATATTCGCTGATCAGCGACTATTTCGGATCGCGCCGCCGCGCGCTTGCGATCAGCTTTTATGCGATCGGCTATCCGATCGGCGGCGGCATCGCGCTTATCCTGGGCGGCGTGCTGCTGCGTCACTTCACGACGGCTGGCGGCCTCGTTCTTCCCGCCCTTGGCCCGCTGCAGCCGTGGCAGAGCGTGTTTCTTGTGCTCGGCCCCCCGGGCCTGATCGTCGCTGCATTGATGATGACGATCCGCGAGCCCGTGCGGCGCGAACTGGCGGCCGGCTATAACGATGGGGCGGTCCCGCTCGCCGGCGTGCTCGGCTGGTTGAAGGGCCGGCTGTGGCTGTACACGATGCTGATCGGCGTGATCTCGCTTTTAGGCATGCTCGCGATCGGATCATCGGTCTGGTATCCGACCTTCCTTGTCCGCACTTACGGGGTGAGCGTTGCGGAGGCTGGGTTCGCTTATGGTACGGTGATCCTGGTCTGCGGCACGGTCGGAACTTTGTGCGGCGGTTGGGTCTCCGGGCGATTGATGAAGAGCGGCCGGGCGGATGCGAACCTGCGGATCGTGCTCGTCACCTCGATCCTGAAAGCGCTGCCGCTGATCGCCGCGCCGCTAATGCCAAGCGCCCCGCTCGCGCTCGCTTTTCTGGCGCTGGGCGCGCTGATCGGGCAGGCGGCGCAGGGTGTGATGATCGCTGCGATTCAGGATGTGACGCCCAATCAGATGCGCGGGCAGGTGATGGCGATCACGCTGTTGTTCGTGAACCTGATCGGGCTCGGGCTCGGCGCCAGCATGATCGCCGCGATCACCGATTTCGGCTTCGGCGACGAAGCGATGCTGCGCTATTCTCTCGCGCTGTCCGGGGTGGTGCTGCTGCCGATCATCGTCGCGATGATCGTCGCGGGCCTCCCGGCCTATCGCCGGGCCTATGAAGCCTCCGGAGCGGCCGTGGCGCAGTAGGAGGTCAGGCCAAGACCGATCAACTAGCCGGGCAGGGCTGCGCCTGCCAACACGTTGATGCCGGAGGACCACATCCATCTATCGCCTTGCTTTACGTAGAAGGCCGTTCCCCAGATCGGCCACACATCCTGTCCGAAGCATTTGGCGTCGTAACTGGCGCGGTATGTCAGGATGCCGAAATCGGGCGCGAACATCGTCGCCCGCGCGCCCGTGAATTTGAAATCCTTCACGTCGCAGCCTTCGCCGGACCACGCCTTTAAAGCGTCAGCCCGGCTGCCGATGTGATTGCCGAAGATATCGACGAACTGGAGCGACAGGCCGAAAAACTTGTCCATGCGCACTGCGTCATGGTCCTTCCATCCATCGACCATCGCCAACTCTCGTGCCAGGAGCGCTTGCGTGTGGATGTCAGTCCCCGTCCTTCCGCTCGCCCATCGGTCGCTTCCGGCAGGCCTGACCGCCTTCATCGGATCGACAATCTGCGATTGGGCGCGGAAGCCGATCTTCCACTGCCCATTCTCGCGGACGTAGAGCGTGACTGTGCGGGCGGCGGGAACGGCCTTGCCGCTGCAGGTGCCGTCGACATCCGTCTTGTGAGTGAGCAGTACGATGCCCGACGTCAGCGGGGTCAGTTGCTGATCGGTCAGCCTGACGGTCGCGATCCGACAATTTTCACCCGTCAGGATCGGAATGGCGGCGCTTTTCCCGATTCGGCCGGACGGTCCCCAGCCGACGAACCGCTCGGACAAAGCTCCAGCCCAGAATTTGGCGTCGCGCGCTTTCCAGGCGGCGTAAGCCCTTTCTTCGAGCGCTCCGATATGATCTGTGAGATTCCCGGTTGTTGGGCTGCTTTGCGCTGCCGTCGCCCGCGGCGACATGCCGAGCGCGAGGACACAGACGCTGACGACGGCGAGTGCGACGGCCTTCGTCCAGCGTGCGTAAGCGCCCATCGCCTTATCTCCGCCTCAATGGGGATCAAGCAGCGTAACCTTCGGCGTCGCAAAAGCAAGCTGAGCGACTGAAAGTGGCGGAGAGGGAGGGATTCGAACCCTCGGTACCGTTGCCGGCACGCCGCATTTCGAGTGCGGTGCTTTCGACCACTCAGCCACCTCTCCGCGAGATGATGGGCGCTGGATCAGGCAGGCCCGGTCGAATGAAGCGGTGCCCGTAGCGGAACGGAACCCGGCGCACAAGCGTCTGCTTGCTTGCCGGTCGCGCGACCCTAAATAGGAAGCGATGAACAAAGCCGTTGCCCTGCCTGAGTCTTATGTCGCGGCCCCTGCCATCGTGCATGCGCGCTTCGGCGTCGGCGATGTGGTGCGGCACCGGCTGCTCGATTTCCGTGGGGTCGTATTCGATGTCGATCCGGTCTTCGCGAACAGTGAGGAATGGTATCAGGCGATCCCGGAGGCGATGCGCCCGGCCAAGGATCAGCCCTTCTATCACTTGCTCGCCGAAAATGCCGATAGCAGCTATATTGCCTATGTGAGCCAGCAGAATCTGGTCGGCGACGATCAGGCGGGGCCGGTCAGCCATCCGGCGATTACCGGCCTATTCGAAGATTTCCGCGACGGCCGCTATCAGCTTCGCCGCCAGCATACGCACTGAGTTCGGGCCCTAGCTCCCGGTCTTCGCGTCCAGCACATTTTGCGGGCGCGTATCCGGCAGGATCGCACGGAAATGATCCTGAACGCTGCCATAGCATTCGCACGCGCTGCGCTCGAGACCGGCGCGATCAAGAATGACCATCCGCCCACGGCTGTAGCTGATCAGCCCGCGCTCCTGCAGCACGCGGGCGACGCCGCTGACGGTGGTGCGCTGGACGCCCAGCATCTCCGCCAGATATTCCTGCGTCAGCGCGATTTCGTCCGAATCCACTCGGTCATGGGTGGTCAGCAGCCAGCGGCACAGCCGCGCCTCCAGCGAGTGAAGTGCGTTGCAAGCAACGGACTGGAGGGTCTGCGCGATCAGCGTATCGGCATAGCGGTTGAACAGGTCGCGGATCACGCTGGAGCGTTCCTTGGCGCTTTCCAGTGCCGCCGTCTCGATGCGCAGCGCCGTGCCGCCGATCTGCACCGCCGCGCGCGAGAATGCGGGCTTGTGCCCGGCGCTGACAATGCCGCCGACGGCGCCTTCGCGGCCGATCGTCGCGGATTCGACCGCGCGTCCGTCCGCCATCGTCACGACAAGCGACACGACGACGCCGGGTCCGGGAAAATAGGTCTGGGTTACGTCCTCGCCCGGCTCGAACAGAACATCGCCGCGATTCAGGAACAGGCTGGACATGGAAGGCTCGAGGATCGCGCGCTCGGCCGGCTTCAGCGAGGCGAGCAGGCGGTTTCCGGCGAACTGCAACGCGACACTGAGGGTGGCGACACCGCCTCTCTTGTTATTGTTCTCGCTACGCATTCCGCCCCCCGGCGTGGTTGGCCCCCAACGGGCGCAACCGAACTCTGAAGCAATGACTATCGACACTTATCCGGCACGTCTGTCCGCGAGCCGACATAAGGGCGGTTATTCATTCCGTGCCGGTCCGGCACAATATTCTAGATCAGGTCCAGGGGCGTTACGAATGTTGGCGCGCCGCGTGCGCTGCGTTGGAGGCCAGTTTGTCCGCACGCTCATTGTCCGGGTGGCCGGCATGGCCTTTTACCCAGATCCATTCGATCCGGTGCGGCGCGGCAGCGGCGATCAGAGCCTGCCAGAGATCGGCATTCTTGACCGGCCTCTTGTCCGATGTCTTCCAGCCGTTTCTTTGCCAGCTCTTCAGCCATCGGGTGAGACCGTCCATCACATAGCGGCTGTCGGTCGACAGCTTGACCCGGCAGGGGCGGGTGAGGGCGTTCAGAGCCTCGATCGCGGCGGTCAGTTCCATCCGGTTGTTGGTGGTGAGCGCCTCGCCGCCTGCGAGCTCCTTTTCGCGCGCTCCATAGCGGATCACGGCGCCCCAGCCGCCAGGACCGGGATTGCCCTTGCACGCGCCGTCCGTCGCGATCTCGACGAGAGAGAGTTCGGTCACAGCCGCGCGTAGTGATCGAGGCGATGAAGGAAAGCGAGCGGATCCTTGCGCGTCACCAGCGCGTCAGCGGGCGTGTTCAGCCAATCCCAGGCGCGCGTCAGTAGGAAACGCAGGCAGGCGCCGCGCGCGAGCACAGGGAAAGCATCGCGCTCTTCCGGCAATAACGGGTGCTCTGTCTCATAGCCCTCAATCAGCGCATCGCCCGCTGCGGCGGCATAATCAGGCGCGAAACT
The DNA here is from genome assembly GCA_018240865.1 of Pseudomonadota bacterium. Lineage (GTDB taxonomy): Bacteria > Pseudomonadota > Alphaproteobacteria > Sphingomonadales > Sphingomonadaceae > Sphingomonas_B. Next base: position 10,000 of record JAFEEY010000102.1, read on the forward strand.
CCACGCGCAATGAGTCACGGCGAGATCCCATGCCCGCACTTCACTGCAGGAGAAATAGAAGTCGATCAGCCCCGTCACCCGGTCGCCCAGCATCAACACATTGTCCGGAAACAGATCGGCATGGATGACGGAGCGCGGCAGGTGAGCGGGCCAATGGCTGTCAAGGAAAGCCAGCTCATCTGCCACGCGCCGCTGAAGGCCGGGGGCGATGGCATCGAGTTGACCGCCGCAGCGCCCTGCCAGTTCGTGCCAGCCCGCAAGGCCCAGGCCGTTCGGGCGCGTATCGGCGAAATCGCGAAGCGCCATGTGCATCCGGCCCAACGCAGCGCCGGCCGCGCGAGCCTGTGCCGGCGTTGGTCGCGTGACCGAGACGCCGGGCAGAAACTCGATCAGGCACGCGGGTCGCCCGGCCACATTCTGGATTTGGCGGCCCTCGCGGTCCCGGAGCGCACGCGGCACCGGATTGCCGCTGTCCGCGAGGTGGTCGAGCAGGCCGAGGAAAAAGGGCAAGTCGCCCGCATCGACGCGCTTTTCATAGAGGGTCAGGATGAAGCGGCCGTCGCTGGTATCGACCAGATAGTTGGAATTCTCGACGCCCTCCGCAATCCCCTTCGCCGAACGCAGCGGTCCGATCGCGTAGCTTGCGATCAGTGTTTCCAGCTCTTCGGTCGGGACTTGGGTGTAGACGGCCATGCAGCCTGATCGGGCAGCCGCGCGAAAAAGAAAAGCTCTTGGATTCGCTGCGGTAGCGATCTTGGGTTATTGTCCTGGCCGGGAGAGAGGGATGGCATCTCGACTCTTGAGCAGCGACGCGCACCGGCGGACGGTGATCCGGTGCTGGAGCGATTTTGCCGTTGCGGACGGGGAGACGGGCGCCGATGTCCGTCCGCGCGGCCGCAAGGCGCGGGCGTTGCTCGCCTATCTCGCGCTGCACCCGGGCAAGCCGATCAGCCGCGATCGGCTGTGCGGACTTCTCTGGGGCGATCGGGCCGACGAGCAGGCGCGCGCCAGCCTCCGCCAGACCCTGTTCGAACTGCGCCCTTTCTCAAAGGGCGACCGGCCGCTGATAGAAGCCGGGCGCGAGACCATCATGATCGCGGCCGAAGCCGTCGAAACCGATATCGATCAATTGCGCGGCCTGTTCGATTCCGGCGATTTCGAGACGCTGCTGGCTGCCCTGCCCCAGACGGATGACGTCTTGTTCGCCAATCTCGACGGGCTCGATCCTGCGTTCGACGACTGGCTGAGGATTGAGCGGGCGCGGCATCGGGACGAGCTTGTCACGTTGATCGGTGACGCTTCGGCAAGCGCCATTACCGCCGGGAAGTCCCGGTTGGGGCGGCTTCTGCACGGCCGGCTCGTGGAGTTTGCTGGGGCCGACCGAAAGCCCGCATTGCCTGTCGAGACGCTGCTGATCGATCGGCTGCCGAGCGTGCCTTTGGAAGGGGCTGCCGGACAGGCTCCAGGGCGGGGGATGATCACGCCAGTGCTGCTGTTTGCGGCTGCATTGAGCGTCGCGGTGTTTTCGCCCTGGTGGATGCCCCGGCCAGCTTCGCGTTCCGAGGCGCTGCACCAGGAAGCTTATGGTCTTTATGCCTCCGCGCGCGAAATGGTCCGCAAGCGGAATTCCGAGATAAAGCCCGCGATCGAAATGCTTCGGCGCGCCGTCGCGATCGATCCGGAGTTCGCGCCGGCCTGGGCCGAGCTTGCGGTTGCAACCGGGATCGGGGCGGATAGCCAGAGACTGTTGGAAGCGGAACACTATGCGCGGCGCGCTCTCGCGATCAATCCCGACCTTGCGGAGGCGCATGCGGCGCTCGGCATGATTGTGGGATTCCACGGACCGGAAGCCGCCCGGCATCTCAAGCGGGCCGTGGAGCTCGATCCAAACGACGCGCAAACTCAATTCTGGGTGAGTAATTACTATGCGAACAACCTGGATTTTGGAAGGCGTCTCGCCGCGCTTCGCCGGGCCGTGGCGATCGATCCGTACTGGCCAAGAGCGGTCAACGAGGCCGCGCTCGCTGCGTGGGGCATGGGGCATCGGGAGGAAGCGGCGGGATATGTTCAGCGCATAATGAAAGCCGATCCTGCGACAGCATTCGATTGCGATTACAGGCTTGATCTGGCGAGCGGCAGCTATGCCGCCATCGTGGAAAAGATCGCCAGAGCGCGGCGGCAAAATGGCACGCCGGTTCAGGCCGATATGAAGCTCGGCTTCGTGCTGCTGATCCTCGGCTATACCGAACCGGCCAGGCTCCTGCTCCACCTGCCCCAGTTCCAATGGGATATAGCGAATGGCGGCCCGATCCCGGCCGGGGCGTTGCGGCAAGTCGAAGCCGGAGCGGCGACCGGAGCGATCGATGCGAGCTTCCTCGATCTCACAATCCAGCGTCTGCTTTTTGAAGGTCAGCCAACTGCAATTGTGGCCCGGCTCGGGGATAAGGGCGGAGTCCTGCCCTCGCTGGTTTCCAAGGAGGCCAGTCCGTCCAATGTTGTTGAATATGGCCCTGATGTCGCGCTGGCGTTGCGCGCTGTGGGTCGGACCAAGGAGGCGAAGGTCTTGCTGGACCGGGCCGAGGCGCTTGTGCGGAAAGCTTTTGCGACGGGGCCGGTGTCAGGCGAATTTCTAGTGCAGGCCGCGAAGCTTCGTGCGGCTCAGGGACGAAATGATGAGGCTTTGAACTTGCTGAAGAGGGCGGGAGACAGGGGTTGGGAATATGCCCCGTTCGCGCCCCGGCCCGACATCGCCCGCATCTATGCGTTTCGTAATCTCCGGGGCGACCCTCTTTTCGAAGCAATTCGCAAAGCCGGATTGGATCACATCGATCGAGAGCGCCAAGCCGTCGGACCCGTTCCGGTTTAGGACAAAAGCGACAAAAACCCACATGCTTCCACGATTTAACGCGCGTCTAACGATCCTTTGACGCTCGGCCGACTATCGCTCGCCATCCTCCCGACTCACGGCTCAGGCAGCCGCGATCAGGGGAGTAAAGCAATGAAGAAGAGCGTAAAGGCCGCTTTGGCGTTGGCGACGGCCCTGACATGGACGGGGCCGATTTGCGCCGCGATCACCGTTAACGACGATCCCGTCCTATATTGGAATGACGTTGTCGTGAAGACGTTCGGCGGCTCGCCGCTGACTCAGTCGCGAGCGGTCGCGATGTTGAACACGGCCATGTATGATGCCGTAAACCGGACATATAACGGCGCTGGCAATTATTATAATCAGGGCGTGATCGCGCCCGGCGGTGATGTCCGGGCCGCCGCATCCATGGCGGCGCATAATGTGATGGTCGCGATCGATCCGTCGCACGCACTCGCCTACGACGCCGCGTTGACTTCAAGCCTGGCCCTGGTCAACGCCGGCGCGGCGAAGGACAACGGCACGGCGACAGGCGCCGCTTATGCCGCCGCCATGCTCGCCGCCCGCCAGAATGACGGATCGACCGCCATTGTTCCCTACACGCCCGGCACGCTGCCCGGCCAGTGGCGCCCGACGCCGCCCGCTCAAGCACCCGCCGCCGCGCCGCAATGGGCCAAGGTGACACCATTTCTGATGGCCTCGGGAGACCAGTTCCGCGCCGCTCCGCCGCCAACGCTCACCAGTGCGGAATATACCGCGGCCTATAATGAGGTGAAGGCGATCGGTGCGATCAACAGCGTCACTCGCACGGCCGACCAGACGGCGAGCGCGCTGTTCTGGGATACGTCGAATGGTCTGACCTGGATCCGCATCGGCGTCGATATCATCGCCGACGACGGCCTATCGACGCTCGAAAACGCACGGGTGATGGCGAAGCTGTCGACCGCAATCGCGGATTCGTTCATTTCGGTCTGGGATACGAAATATACCTATAATTTCTGGCGGCCTGTCACGGCTATTCGCGAAGGCGACACAGACGGGAATGCCGATACCGAGGCCGATGCAAGCTGGTCGCCGCTGTTCGGGACGCCTGCGCACCCGAGCTATGCCTCCGCGCATTCGATCCAGTCCGCGGCTGCCGCTGCGGTATTGCTCGATCTTGTCGCGGATCAGGCCTTCTGCAACACGATCGGGCCCGATACGCGGTGCTTCACAGGGATCGCTCAAGCGGCGCAGGACGCGGCTGACAGCCGGCTGTGGGGCGGTATCCACTGGCGTTTCGACAATGAAGCCGGTCTTGCCGCCGGCGGCGAAATCGGTCGTTGGACTCTGGCGCAGAATGCTTTCAACGCCGTTCCCGAGCCGGCCAGTTGGGCATTGATGATTGTCGGGTTCTGCCTGATCGGCACCACGCTGCGCCGTGCCCGGGTGCAAGTTGCGTATGCTTGAGGGGTGATCGACGGAAGGCAACGAAAAGGGGCGGCCCGCTGCCGGGCCGCCCCTTCCTGTTTTCTCGAAGCAAGAAAGCTTACTTGAGTTCGACGGTCGCGCCGGCTTCCTCGAGCTGCTTCTTCAGCTTCTCGGCTTCGTCCTTGCTGACGCCTTCCTTGACGGCCTTCGGCGCGCCTTCGACGAGCGCCTTGGCTTCGGTCAGGCCCAGGCCGGTGATGGCGCGGACTTCCTTGATGACGTTGATCTTCTTGCCGCCGTCGCCAGTCAGGACGACGTCGAACTCGGTCTTCTCTTCCGCGGCGGGAGCGCCAGCGCCGGCGCCACCGGCCGGAGCCGCGACCGCGACCGCAGCGGCGGCCGAAACGCCCCACTTCTCTTCGAGCATCTTGGACAGGTCGGCCGCTTCCAGGACGGTGAGCGACGAAAGCTGGTCAACGAGGGACTGAAGGTCTGCCATTGTAATCTCCGTATATTTGAAAGGAATTAAGCGTCTTCTTTGGCGGCGTAGGCGCCGAACACGCGCGCAAGCTGGGCGGCCGGGGCCTGAGCGATCTGCGCGAGCTTCGTCGCGGGCGCCTGGATGAGGCCCACGATCTTGGCGCGCAGCTCGTCCAGCGACGGCAGCGAAGCGAGTGCGGTGACGCCCGCCGGATCCAGGACAGTCTCGCCCATCGCCCCGCCCACGATCACGAACTTGTCGTTCGTCTTCGCGAAATCCGCGGCCACCTTGGCGGCCGCGACGGGATCATTGGAATAAGCGAGGCCGGTCGGCCCGGTCAGCATCGTGCCGATGCTGGCATAGGGCGTCCCCTGGATCGCGATCTTCGCCAGGCGGTTTTTGGCCACCTGATAGCTGGCGCCGGCTTCACGCATCTTGTTGCGCAGGTCCGTCGATTGCTTGACGGTCATGCCCTTGTTCAGGGTCACGACCACAACGCCGGTTGCGGCAAGGCTGCTGTTCAGCTCTTCGACCAGCTCTGACTTTTGAGCTCGATCCATGCCATTCTCCTTTGTGACGCACGGAGACATTCCGTGCGCCGGTCACTCAAGTCCGAGGGGAATGGTTCAAACGGCGCGGCAGCCCGGCATGAGCGCGGAGCGGCGGCAGACCCGAAATTCTCTTCCCCGTCTCGGCTGGAGATTAAGAGAGGAAATCCTCTCACCAGCTGTCTCGGACGGTAACGGCCGGGCACGCCCGGTCGAAGCGCGCGCCTATAGCGAAAATCGTGGCAAGGTCAAGCAAGGCGCGGGAACGCTGGCATTTCCCGCTCGTTCGACGCTATCACCGTAATGAACGCATTTAATCGAGGACCAAGATGGCCGACGAACAGCCGAAGCGCCGCCGCACCGCCAAAGCCGCCACGACCGCCGCGAAGCCGAAAGCGGCGGCAGCGAAGAAAGCGCCGGCACGCAAGGCCGCTGAGCCCAAGGCTGTGACGCCCGCACCGGCTCCGGCTGCGACTCCGAAACCTGCGGCCAAAACCAGGACTCCTGCGAAGCCGCGCGCGGCCGTCGCGAAGAAGCCGGCCGCGCCTAAGGCCGCGAAGCCCGCCGCGCCGCGCAAGGCGGCGGCGAAGGTTCCCGATACCGCCAAGGCGGCCGCAGCCGCCGCCACTGCGGCGGTCGAGCGCGCAGTGAGCGCGGTCAAGAAAGCGGCACCCGAAGTAACTCCGCGCGCCGGATTGTTCGCGGCACTGGGCACGGCGGCGATCGCGGCCGGGGCCTTTTTCGTCTGGCGTGCCTCGCGGGCAGATGAACCGCGCTACCAGACAATCGAATCCGACGGGCCCATCGAGGTAAGGAAATATCCGGCGCTGGTGACGGCGGGAACGGAGCATCGCGGCCAGCGCCAGGCGGCGCTGGAGGAGGGGTTCCGCGTGCTCGCCGACTATATTTTCGCCAAGTCGCGGGCAGGGGCGCGGTTGCCGATGACGGCACCGGTGCTGTCGGACACCGAGGGCGATGGAAGCTGGCGGACCCGCTTCCTGATGCCGACCGGCAAGGCGCGGGGCGAGTTGCCGAGCGCGCCGGCGGGCGTCGAGCTGATCGCGGAGCCGGCGCGCCGCGTGGCAGCGATCCGCTTTTCGGGCCGCGCCGACGATGCCGAGCTCAACGCCAAGGAAGGCGCGCTCCGCTCCTGGCTCAAGCTGCGCGGCCTGCCGAACGAAGGCAAAGCCGTGCACGCCTTCTACAACGCCCCGTTCCTGCCCGGACGGATGCGCCGCAACGAAGTGATGATTGTGCTGAGCGACGAGGGCGGCACCGGGGCAGCCTGAGCGGCCTGGCCGCCAGACGTTACTGGCCGGACTTGCTGCCCATCGAGCTGCTCCGCTCGATCTCGTCGCGGTTGGCGTCGGCGATCTTCTGCCATTGCTTGGCGGTGTAGCAGATCTTTTTGCCCTTGATCAGCGAGCCGGTCTCGATGTCTTTCCGGCAGATCTTCTTTTCCTCCGGCTTCTGCACGGGCGCCGCTTCGGTAGCATTGGCGGGCGCGGCGGAAGCTTCAGGGGCGCCCGCGAGCAGCAGGCTGGTCATAACAGCAAGCAACATCGAAAGAATCTCCTAGTGCTGACAAGGCTGATAGCAAGCCGGATTGGCATTTGCCAAGGTTTGCGACAACGGTGTCGCAAACCGGGACGAATGCGCCTCCCATAAAAAGGCCGGGGCGTGAACCCCGGCCTTTTTGTTTCACGCGAAGGTGACGGGCAGGTTACGCTGAAGCGACTTCCGCCACATCGACCTTGATGCCCGGGCCCATCGAGGAGCTGAGGGCGACCTTGCGAACGTACTTGCCTTTGGCACCCGACGGCTTCGCCTTGACGACCGCATCGACCAGCGCGTCGAAGTTGGCGCGCAGATCCTCGGCCGGGAAGCTCGCCTTGCCGATGCCGGAATGGATGATGCCGGCCTTTTCGACGCGATATTCGACCTGGCCGCCCTT
>JAFEEY010000103.1:0-9426 GCA_018240865.1 Pseudomonadota bacterium
GACCGAGACCTGGCCGGCATTGCCCCGCGCGAAGGTCGAGGACGAGATTTCGCCGCCGCTCGCCAGCTTCACGACGGGCGCGGTGATCACCACTTGCCCGGCATTGCCCTGGCTGCCGGCCTCGGCATTGGCGGTGATCGCGCCGCCGTCCGCCACCGTCACTTCGCTGCCGTGCACGTTGACGCCGCCTGCGTCGCCCGCGCCGAAGGTCGAGGAAGTGACGAGGCTGTTCGCCCCGCGCACCTCGACCGTGCCACCCGCGAGCTCGACCCGGCCCGCAGCGCCGGTCGAACCGGCCTCGGCGCGCGAGCTGATCGAGCCGCCCGAGAGAATGTGCAGGTCGGTGCCGCCGACCAGCAATTGCCCGCCCGCGCCGCTGCCGAAGGTGGAGGTCGCGATCGCGCCGCCATTGCGCACGGTCAGCGAAGTCGCGGCGATGTCGAGATTGCCCGCCGCGCCGGTCGATCCGGTATCGGCCGACGAGGTGATGCTGCTCGCGTCCACCAGCGTCGCGCCGCTGGCCAGCTTGATCCGCCCGGCCGCGCCCGCGCCGGCGGTCGAGGTGGAGATGACGCCGCCATTGGTGAGCGTCAGGCCGTTCGCGGTGAGATCGACCGAGCCGGCATCGCCACTGCCCGTGGTGGAGGAACTGATCCGCCCGCCGTCGAGCGCGACGGCACCGCCGGCCGCGACGATGATGTTGCCCGCCTTGCCCGGCCCCGACGTGTCGGAGCTGACGGTGCCGCCATTCGCCAGCGTGACATTGCCAGTAACATTGACGGTGACCGCGCCCGCCGAACCCGTCGCGCCCGGCGCGGCGCGCGAGTTGATCGAGCCCGTGCCGTCGATCACGACATTCCCGCCGCCGATCGTCACGCCGCCCGCCGCGCCCGCGCCGGACGTGGCCGAGGAAATCTCGGATGCGCCGGAGAGCTGGAGCGTGCCGTTCGCCGTCAGGGCGACCTGGCCGGCATTGCCGGCTGCGCTTGTCTCTGCGCTCACCCGCGATCCGCCTGCCAGCGTGACGTCGGTGGCGGTCAGCGTCACGTCGCCCGCGTTGCCGGGCCCTTGGGTGGAAGAGATCGCCTGCGCGCCGTTCGCGAAGCTGATCGTCGTGGCCGCGATCCGGACGCCGCCCGCCCGGCCGGTCGCGCCCGTCTCGGCGGCGGAGGCGATCGTGCCCGCGTCGCTGGTCAGCGTACCGGCATTGACTGTCACCTGGCCCGCCGTCCCGCCCGCGAAGGTGGAGGAGGAAATCCGCCCGCCGCTCGCCAGCCGCATGGCCGGCGCGGTGATCGAGATTTGCCCGGCATTGCCCCGGCTGCCCGCTTCCGCATTGGCGGTGATCGCACCGCCGTCCGTCACCGCGACCTCGGCGCCATTGACGACCACGCCGCCCGCGTCGCCGGTGCCGAAAGTGGAAGATGTGACCAGCGCGTTCGTGCCTGACACCGTAATCGCGCTGCCGGTGATGCTGACCTGACCCGCCGCGCCGCTGGAGCCCGCTTCCGCACGCGACGTGATCGAGCCGCCGTCCAGCACCTGCACGTCGCCGCCGGTGACAGTGACGCCGCCCGCCGCGCCCGGCCCGGCGGTCGAGGACGTCGCCTGCGCGCCGTCGCGGATCAGCAGGCTCCGCGCCGCTGCGATCTCGACGCCGCCCGCAGCCCCCGTCGCGCCGGTATCGGCGCGCGAGGTGACGAGCGAGCCCGAAAGCAATTGCACGTCGGCGACCGCCAGCCTGACCGAGCCGGCATTGCCGCTCGCTTTGGTCTGCGAAGAAACGGTGCCGCCATTGCTCAGCACCAGGCTATCGCCGGTGACAGTGACGTTCCCCGCATTGCCGCTCGATCCGGCCTGCGCGGCGGAGGCAATACTGCCCGCGTCATTGGTGATCGCGCCGGCCTTGACCGAGACGCTGCCCGCGGTGCCCGCGGCGAAGGTGGAGGACGAAATCGCGCTGCCGCCGTTCAGCGAAACCGACGCGACGTCCACCGAGACCTGCCCGGCATTGCCGCTCGATCCCGCCGATGCATCGGCCGTGATCGCGCCACCGGCCGACAGGATCACATCGCCGCCGGTCACGAACACGCCGCCGGCATTGCCCTGCCCCGCGGTGGAGGAGGTGACGGCGGTGTTGGCGCCGGTCACTTCCAGCCGGTTGGCGGCGACATCGACGCGGCCAGCCGCGCCGCTGGAACCGGCGAAGGCCTGCGAGGTGATGGTCGAAGCGTCGCTCAGGAAAATGCTGCCGCCATTGACGGCGACCTGGCCCGCATTGCCGGTGCCGCTGGTCGAGGAGCCGATGCTGGAGCCGTTGATCAGCGACATGCCCGCGGCCGTCACCCGGACATTGCCGCCCGGCGCGGTCGATCCGGCGTCCGCCGAGGTCGAGATCAGCGCATTGTTCATCGACACGGCCGAGGCGTCGATCGCGATGCTGCCGCCGGCGCCCGAGCGGTTGGTGCTGGCGGTGATCGTCGCCCCGCTCTGCATCGACAGGTTGGTCGTGCCGATCGTGATCGACCCGGCCTTGCCGGTGCCGTTGACGCTGGACGAGCTGATCCGGCCGGTGGTGCGCAGGACGATATTCTGCGCGTTGACGACGACATTGCCGGCATCGCCCGATCCGGTGTTTTCCTGGAACGCCGAGACGGCGCCGACAATGCCGCGATTTTCGATCAGCAGCCCGCCCGTATTTACCGTGACATTGCCGCCGCGGCCGGGGCCGAACGTGCTGGACGTGATGCCACCCTGATTGCCGCTGATGTTGATCTGCCCGGCCGTGACCGTCAGCGATCCCGCATTGCCGGTGCCGAAGGCGGAGGTGAGAATCTGCGATTGATTCATACTCAGCGTGCCGGTCACTTCGACCGTGACAGTGCCGGCATTGCCGCTGGAAATGGTCGTGCCTTCGGTGCTGCCTTCGGAATTGATCTTGGCGTCGGCGACCATTGTCAGCGTGTTCGCCTTCAGCCGGATCGACCCGGCATTGCCGCTGCCGAACGTGTTGGTCGCGATGCGCGAGCCCGCGCCCATCAGGATCGTATCGGCCTGGATATCGAGATCGCCCGCATTGCCCGAACAGGCGGCGGTGAAGCAATTGGCGGCGATGCCGGTATTGCTGTCGGCCAGGTCGATCGTGCCCGCGCGAACCGTGACGGTGCCGCCGCGCCCCGCGCCCTGAACCTGGCTGGAGAAGAAGCTGGTCCCGCGCAGCTTCAGCAGATCGGTGACGGTGACGGCGATCGAACCGGCCTGACCGGTGCCGGTGGTCGTCGAGCTTTCCACCCGGCTGAAATCGGACAGCGAGATATTGCGGCCCGCCATCGCCACATCCCCGCCGCGCGCATCGTTGAGCGTCGTCGCCACGACACGGCTGCCGCCGATGAGATTGATATCTCCGGGCGAGGTGATGCTGATGCTGGAGGCGGCGCCGGTCGATCCGATCTGGTTGCGGCCGTCAATCAGCGCGCTGTTCATCGTCAGCGTGCCCGCATTGATCTGGATCGGGCCCGAGCCGGCAGCGCCGATCGTGCGCGCGAACACGATCGTGCCCGGCTGCATGCTCATCGCGCCGGTGACGTTGATCGAAACCAGCCCGCCGCCGCCCACGCCATTGGTTTCACTGCCGACGAACGCGCTGTTCGAGGTGGTGAGCGAGGCGGCCCTGAGCAGCACCAATCCCGCCCGCGCGGTCGCCGAGCCGAACGCGGTGAGCTGCCCGCCATTGAGGCTGGCGGTGCCGCCGTTGAGGCGCAGCATTCCGTCCAGCGCGGGCGTCGAGCGTGCCGTCAGCTGGGCGCCGAAGACGGTGAGTGTGCCGGCCGCCGCAATCCCCATCGGGTCGGCGAGGCTCAGCCCCAGATCGGCACTGCCGACCGCGGCCACGTCCTGCCGCACGGAATCGACCGCGCTCAGTGAATATACGACGTTGCGGCCGGAAAGATGCAGCAATCGCGGCTGGGTCGCGAAGCCTGACGTGACGCCCGACAGGCCGATATCGCCCCGCGCGCCGACAAAGCCGAAGCTTTCGGGCGCGGCGATCGAGAAGCTGCCGCCCGCCGGCGTCGTCATCGTGAACGCCGCACCCGACGCGAAGCGCAGCTCGCTCGCGGCCGAGAAATAGACCGAATTGGGCACGTTCAGCGTCGCGCCGCCGCGGAAGATCGTGCCGGCCGGATTGAGGAAATAGAAATCGGCGTTCGGGAACGATGTGGAATCGATCGTGCCCGAAATGTTGGAGATGCCGCCGCCCGTCACACGGTTGACGATGTTGCGCACGCTCGCGGCCTGCCCGCCGCCCGCGACCCAGCGCGCCGTGTCGCCTGCCGCCAAGTCGAATGCCGAGAAACTGTGGAACAGGTTCGCGCCCGCCTGGGTGCCGCCGGCGATCTCGACCACGCCGTTGCGCACGGCGGTGGTGCCGAGGCTCAGCGCACCCGCGTCCGGCACGATGTTGGTCGCTTGCGCGTGCGCGATCGCCGGCAGTGCCGCCAGCATGCAGGTCGCCAGCAGGCGGTGGCGCGGGCTCATCGCCAGCCTCCCAACAGGATGAAGGCCGACCAGATGTTCGGGTTCGCGAACTCCGGCCCGGCATGGATCAGGGAAAGCTGCGCGGCCCGCAGCGCCTCGGCCTTGGACTGGCCGGCGCGCAGATTGTCGTAGAAAGCGCGCATCAGCCGCACCGTGCCCAGATCGTTCACCTGCCACAGCGAGGCGACAGCGCTCTGCGCGCCCGCCTGCACGGCGGCGCCCGCCAGACCCATGCTCGCCTGATCGTCGCCCACCGCCGTCTCGCAGGCGCCGAGCACCAGCAGGTTCAGCTCCTCGCCGCGCACCTGATTGTCGGAGACGAGATCGCGCAGCTCGGAGAGGCGGATCGCTTCGCCATTGCCGACGATGAAGGCGCGGTCGGCGCGGCCGTTGAAGCTCGCATGCGTCGAGATATGGAGGATGTCGATCCGCCGCCCTTCCAGCGCCTGCTCCAGATCGGCCTTGCGGAAATCCTGCACCAGCACGCCGCGCGTGCCCGCCGCCGCTTTCGCTTCGTCGATCGTGCCGTCAAGCTTGGGGAAGATGCCGGCGGGAAGGTCGACTTCCTTAGACAGCGCAAGCGCCAGCACCGAAGGCTCGGACCGGGCGAACGGCCTGCCGGGCTCCGCATAGCCAAGCGCGGGCGCGGTCACGACGCGGGCGCGCTCGATCAGGAATTGGCCCGAGGCGTCGGTCAGCGCCGCGAACGGCACGGAGCGGAGCGGCCCGTCCGGCACGACAATGATCGTCTTCGCATCGGGCGCGTCGCGCAGCACGGGGTCGACGAGGATCTGATAGAGCCGCGCGGCGGACGCCCGCCAGGTGTCGCTGCCAGCGCTGGTCGCCGCGACCATTTCCTCGACAAGCGCGGTGACCTCGGCCCGGCCGACGCCCTTTTCCGCGCGCAGCCGCTGGAAGCCGCCGCTGCCCGGCGTCGCGTAAATCAGCTCGACATGATCGGGCAGCAGCACCGGGTAGAGCAGCATCTCGCCCGGGGCGAGATCGGCCGGGCGCAGCGGATCGCGCGCGGCGACGCACTCGCTACCGAACACGCTCTGCAGCTCGGCCTGGCGATAGCGCTCGATGATCGCCTGGGCGCGGTCGATGCCGGCGCGGTCCTTCACATCGCCGGCCAGCGCATATTCCGCCGCCTGCTCGAACACGGCGCGGACGCTCAGCTGGAAGGTCGATTCCTGCGTGACCGGATCGTACTGCGGCAGAAGCGGCCGCACCGCCTCCAGCGCGCGATAGGCGGCGGCCACATACTCTCCACGCCGCGCCGGTTCGGCCGCTGCGAGGTCGAGATACCAGGTCGCGAGCCGGGCCGGCTGCGAACGCTGGCTTTCAAGGAAGATCGCGCGCGACAGCAACCGCTTCTGTTCGGCGGCCTTGCCATTCGCGCCGGCCTGCCGGGCGGCGAGCGCGAGGCGATAGGCTTCCAGCCCCGGATCGGCGGCGGTGGTCGCTGTCAGGCTGTCGAGCGCGGCGGCGACGCGCGGATCCTGCGGCTTGACCGTCAGCAATGTCTCGACCGCCCGCAGCGCGATTTCGGCGCGCAGATCGGGCGCGGCAATCTTCATTGCCTGATCAACGGCGGTGAACAGCCGTTCCTCGGCGTCCTGCCGCAGAATCTGACCGACCACCGGATCGCGCCGGGCATAATCAAGGCTCAACCGGGCGAGGCGGAGATTGGAGATAGCGGCGATCCGCGCGTCGCCCGCAGCCAGCGCCGTCGCGCCGGCACAATCGAGCGCAGCGGCGGCAGTGAAATAATCGGCCTCCGCCTTCATGACGTCGCCGATCGCGGGCGCGCAGGCCTGCATCGCGGCCGATGTCGCGGCTTCCAGATCGTCTTTCGCGCCGCGCACGCCGCGCGCCGCCCCGCCTGCACTCTCGGCGACGGCAGTGAGGCCGATCTGCAAGGCCGCCTGTGCGGCGAGGGTGCCGTCCCTGATCTCGCCCGCGCGCTTGAACGCGCCAACCAGCAGCATCTTGGCTTCGCGGCCCGAACCTTCGCGCGCGATCCGCATCGCCTGGCCGGCGGTCAGGCAATATTCGGCGACCAGCTGCGGCGCGTTCGGTGTGCCGCCGACCTGTCGCGTGGCGCCGCCGAGCAGTTGCAAGGCATCATCGCCGCGAGTCGCGCGTTCGCCGGTCAGCGCCGAACTGCCGCGCTGGATCAGTTGGCGAAGCTGATCGTCGCTGCCAAGGCTGACGGGCGCGGCCGGATCGCCGCCGCACAGATCGTGATAAAGAGCTGCCTGCGCACCGGATTCCGCGAAGGCCAATGCCATCGGGACGGCGCAGAAACGAAGCGCGCGCCGAAAGCCGGCCCCGAAAGCCGGACGAGCCGCGCGATTGCCTGGCGCCCCCATATCTTCCCCCGTTGTCCGCCCCCGTGCGGACTCGACCTTCCTAACAAGGTTTACGGGACGATAATAATTGATTCATCGCCACGGGCCGATCGCCCTGTTCCGGGACAAAAAGAAGGGGGCCGGCACCGCCGACCCCCAGTTCCTTCGCTTGCTTCGATGATCAGAAGCGCAGTCGGGCGCCCACGCGGAAGGTGCGGCCCAGCGCATCGTAGGTCGACGGATAGGTATTGCCGCTGTTGAACGACGAGGAGCCGACATCCTGGCCGGTGATCGGCGGCTTCTTGTCGAACAGGTTGGCGGCCGTCAGCGTCAGCGTCAGATTGTCGCCCACGCCGATCCGCGCCGCGAGATCAAAATAATCGTAGGACGGGATGAAGTTGAAGTTGCGATTGCCGAGCGAGCCAGGGGCCGGCGCACCGGGCAGCGCCGACTGCGTCTTCGGATACGGGCCGGAATAGGACGGCCCGGCGCCGTTGATCACATCGTCCGGCTCGTGCTGGATGGCACTGATGTGGCGCCACAGCAGCGACAGATCGATATTGTCGAACGTGAACGTCGTGCGCTGGGTCCAGCTGAACTCCGGCTGGATCGAGCCGATGTCCGCCGCCGTGCCCGCGCCGCCCGCGCAGTTGGCGGAGAAATAGCCGACGCATTCGCGGTTGAGGCTGGTGGGCGAGGCCTGGAACTTCTGGCTGTGCGTCCAGTTGCCGGCGAAGCTCAGTGCCAGCTTCGCGAAGCCCAGATCGGTGTTGTAGTTCATCGTCAGGTCGACGCCATCGGTCGCGATCTTGCCGAGGTTGGAGAGCGGCAGGAACAGACCAGGGGTCGTCACTGGATCGCCTGCCAGGCCGCCGGTATTCGCGTTGCGGCGAATGACCGTGCAGGCAGTGGTGCTCTCGGCGCCGGCGGCCGGGCTGAAGTTGCCGTTCGCGTCCGGGTTGCCGAAGCAGGCAGCGATGCCGTCGCCCGGCGTCGGTGCGCTGATCGCGCCTTTCACCTTGATATTGTAGTAGTCGACGGACAGCGAGAAGCCCGGGAGGAAGTCGGGCTGGATGACGGCGCCGACAGTCCAGGAGTTCGACTTTTCAGGCTTCAGGTTGATATTGCCGCCTGCGGTCGCGTTACCCTGGCCCGCAGTCGGCTGCGGAATGCTGCCGAGCGTGAAGGCGGGCGCACCCTGCGCGAGGCAGACCGCACGCAGCGTACCGGTCGGTGCCGGCCGGATGACCTTGCCGGAATCGTCGATGGAAGCGCACGGATCGTTGGCGAGCGCGGTCAGGCCCGTCGCCACCGGCGCGAACAACTCGCTGATGTTTGGCGCACGGACGGCCCGGGCATAGTTGCCGCGAATCTTGAGCGCATCGACGGGTTCCCAGCTGCCGCCCACTTTCCAGGTGGTGGTGTTGAACTTCGGCTGGGTCGGTGCGTCGATCGTGTAATGCGAGTAACGGATACCGCCTTCGAACGTCAGGCTCTTGGCGAACGGCTTGTCTTGCACAAGCGGAGCGATCAGCTCGCCGAACGCTTCATAAACGTCGAAGCCGCCTTGGGTCGTCGGCACAGCACCGCCGAAGCCGCCCAGATCGCCTGAGGCGGTCAGATTATCGCCGCGATTGAGCGCACTGTACCGGCGATACTCAGCGCCCAGCGCGAAGCTGACTGCGTCCGACGCCCAGGGCAGGGTAGCCCCGAAGTCGCCCGAAACCGTCGCACGAGCCTGAGCGAGCGTGGTGCGGGTCTGCACAGTGCTGGCGGCACTCAGGAAATTGGCCATCGCCGGCGTGATCGAGCCTTCGGCCCCGAAGACGTTGACCGGCACGCAGTTGTTACTGGTGTCGAGACAGGTGTTCGGATTGGTCGCGAGCAAGCCCTGACGGAAGCGCGAGTTGAGCGTGTAGCCCTGGATCGTCTGGATGCTTTCCGATTCGCCGTATGAACCGAACACATCCCAGTTGATCGAGTCCGTGATGCCACCGCGGAAACCGAGTTTATAATCGAAGATGTTGGTGCGGAAGCTGCTGATGCGCGGACCATTTTCCACCGCGCGGCGCAGAATCTGCGTCGAGAACTGCCGGTAATTCGGATCGTTGGGGCTGGTTGCCAGGGCGGCGGCGGCGCACTGCGCGGGCGTCAGCGTCTGGATACCATCCGTGTTGGGATCGAAGTCGTTATTGGCGCAGAAAGTCGCGCGAGCGCCCGCTGGCAGATACGGGTTACTGACCGGGATTTTCACTTCGATCTGGAACGCGCCCGACGGAGCGATGATCGTGTCGACCGTGTTCTTCGAATACAGACCGCGGGTATAGACCTCGACGCCGTCCGTGATCTGGTAATTCGCCTGGCCGAACATGTTGAAACGCTGGAACGGCGTCTGGAAAATGTTGAACGGGTTGAAGTTGAACGATGTGAACGGCGTCTGCAGATTGCCGGTCGTCGGGTTGATCGACTGGATCGCCAGGCCGGGCACAGTGAAGCGAGTCGGGACCGAAGTGCCCGAACCGGCGACGTTGCCGCT
>JAFEEY010000103.1:9456-12684 GCA_018240865.1 Pseudomonadota bacterium
GCTTCCTGATAGCCGATCGAGAACACTGCGTTGCCGCGATTGTCGTCGAAGCTGGCGCCGATCGTCGCATCGACGCGGAAGATGTTGCCGTCACCGCGCTGCGTGATCTGTTCGGACCCCGACAGCTCGAAGCCGGTGAAATCGCGCTTGGTGATGAAGTTGACGACGCCCGACACGGCATCGGCGCCGTAAGTCGTGGACGCGCCACCGGTCAGCACTTCGGTGCGCTCGATCAGAGCGAGCGGAATGTTGTTCAGGTCGACGCGGCCGACCTGGTTGGACGGGGCGATACGCACGCCGTCCAGCAGCACCAGGTTGCGGTTGGAGCCGAGGCCGCGCAGGTTGACGAACGAAGCGCCGCCATTGCCGTTGTTCACGGCCGAGCCGGTGGACGGAACAACGCCCGGCACTTCGCGGAGCAGCTGTTCGGCGACGTTGGTCTGCCTGAGCTCGACTTCTTCGGACGACGTGACGTTGACCGGCGTCGAACGCTCAAGGTTCGGGTTGGTAATGAGCGACCCAGTGACGACGATCGTGCCTTCATCGGCCGGCGCCGCTTCGGCGGTCTGCGTGCCTTGCGCAAAAGCGGGGCCTGCGCACAGAGCTGCCGTCGCTGCGCTCAGCGACAGAAGCGTGCGAAGCCGCGAAGTTGAACCACTTACCATATCTAATCCCCTTTTCTTCCTGCGCTTTTGGCAGTGCGGGATCGGGCCTAGCGGGCCGGCTTGAAGGCAAAAGAACCAGACGGGGCGGCGCTATGGGTCCAGTTGGAACAGGCCCTGCCAGATCTGGACTCACGATATATATTATCGTTCATTTTCTGATACTTACTACAATATCTGCAGCAGCGGCGGAGAAGTCAGATTGACCGCTCCGCTGCTTCAAATTCGTGCGAATGTCGCTTTTCGCGAGGCGATGTTGCAGCGTTGCAACACCCTCCAACCATCATCCCGAACTTGTTTCGGAATAAGAGCGAGGCAGGCGTGACGGCGGAGAAAATGGCCCGAATGTCACGCGGCCTTCCGCTTGTCCCGAAACAAATTCGGGATGACGGAGACTGGTCGGGTTGATCGACTGCAGCGCGGGGTCAAGCCGCGGCAACGTGCCCTTCCGCGCCCCGGCGGCTGCCGAAACCGGCGCTGATCGCGAGCGCGCGGCGGCGCTCGGAATAGCCTGCTGCGACCATCGGATAATCCTCGTCCAGCCCGAAGCAGCGGCGGTAATCGGCGGGCGTCATGCCGTAACGCGCGATGTGGCGCGTGAGCGAGCGATAGGGCCGACCGTCGATCATCGACAGGATATGATCGTCGCTGGCAAGCGACTCCTCGACCGACACGGCGGGCGGGAAGCCGCCATTAAGGCCGCGCCGCGCCTGTTCGCGCGCGATCGACTGGAGCGCGCCCGGCGTCAGATAGGCGGCGATGTAGATCAGCGACATGAGTTCGCCCAGCTCGGCATCAGGCGGGCAGCTGCGGCCGTCGCTCTGCGCAAGCACGGTCAGGCAGGCCGCCGCCATCACCAGCGCACAGGTCTCCGAGCCGCTGCCGCAGCCATGCTGGCGCAGGCGGGCCTGAACGATCGCGGTCAGCTTGGCACGGATGCGGGCATTGGCCTTGGGATGGTTGATCGCGTCGACCAGCCCGGCCACGTTCCACAGCGCTCCGAACGCGGCCACGAAGCCTGCGGTGTCGCCGCGGAGCGCATGGGCGAAGGCGTTCTCGAACACCGGCAGCGCCAC
The DNA here is from genome assembly GCA_018240865.1 of Pseudomonadota bacterium. GTDB lineage: Bacteria > Pseudomonadota > Alphaproteobacteria > Sphingomonadales > Sphingomonadaceae > Sphingomonas_B. Next base: position 11,195 of record JAFEEY010000103.1, read on the forward strand.
TGCCCACAGCACTTCGATCGGATCGGCATAGAGGCGGTAGAAGGTCGAACGCGCGATCTCGCAGCCGTCGGCGATGTCGGCGACGGAGATTTGCTGGAACGGCCGCGCGGCCAGCAGCTCGGCGAATTGCGCCTCGATACGCGCCGCGGTGGTCTGGGTCCGGCCCTGGCGTTTGACACGGAAAACCTGTTCCGAAGCGTACATCACATATGACCCTTGGCTGGGGGTTGGCTGGCGAGAATGACGGCGGCGATGCGCGGCGCTTCTGCGCGGATGAAGTCCGGTGCGGCGCCGAGTCCGAGCGCGAGGCGGCCGGCATCGATCGCGCATCCGCCCAGCCCTTCCGCGGCGATGCGCGCGGCAGCGGCTTCGGCACCCGCCAGTTCGAGCACGAGGTGGAGGCCCGCGCTGCTGGTGCCGGCGGTGCCGATACCTGCAGCCTCCAGCGCCTCGATCAGCACGGCGCGCCGTTCGGCATAGGCCTGGCGGCGGCGGCGGACATGACGGGCGAAATGGCCTTCGGCGATGAACGCGCTGAGTGCGAGTTGCGACGCGAGGCTGGCGCGGCCGCCGATCATCGCGTGCATCGCCCGCAACCGTTCGGCCAGGGCGGCCGGCGCTACCAGAAAGGCCACGCACAGGCCCGGGAACAGGACACGGTTGAAGCTGCCGACCAGCATCACGCGCTCGCCATCCTCGGCCGCGAGCGGCAGCGGCGGCGTATCCTCGCCCCACAGATCGGCGTCGCGGTCGTCTTCGACGATCCAACCGCCGCTCATCCGTGCCCAATGGATCAGCTGAGCGCGGGAACCGGCGTCGAGCGCGGTGCAGAGCGGATACTGGACGGCAGGCGCGATGCAGGCGAGACGCGCATCGCGGACCGGCACCAGCGCATGCTCGCCCTTGCCGGCAGGGCGGGCCGACACCGGGCAGAGCCGGGCGCCGCGCGCTTCGAGCAGCCGGCGCGTCGAGGCGCGGCCTGGCGTTTCGACCATTGCCGCATCCCCGGCGCGCAACAGGGTCGCGCCGATCAGGTCGATCGCGGCGGTCGCGGTCGGCACGATGATCACCTGGTCCGGATGGCAGCGCAGGCCGCGCGGCGCGCAGACGAGCCGCGCGATCATGTCGCGCAAGCCCGCATCGCCTGCCGGATCGGCGCTGGCCAGGCGCTGCGGCTCGATCTCGGCCCAGGCGCGGGCCTGCAACTGCTTCCAGATCTGCGCGGGGAACAGATCGGTCGCCGGGCGCTGCAAGGCGAAGGGCGGAAGCTCGGCATTCGTGCGCGACACGGGCGTCGGCGCGACCGGCCGCACCAGCGAGGACGACGCCGCGACATAGACGCCCGACCGGCTGCGCGATTCCGCCCAGCCATCGGCGATCAATTGCTCCACGGCCAGAATCGCCGTGTTGCGCGAAACCTGCAGATCGGCGGCGAGCGCGCGCGACGAAGGGACGCGGGTGCCGGCCGGCCACACACCATCAAGGATAAA
>JAFEEY010000103.1:12698-15010 GCA_018240865.1 Pseudomonadota bacterium
TCGGCGGGCAGAAAGGCCGGGCCGCGGCTTCGCGTGCCGCTTTCCAATCCTCGCATGGCAACCGCGCCACTCACCGTTACAACCCCTCGATACGCTCGTGATGGGGCACAGAATGATGCGACTTTCGGCCAAACTGTAGCGTGGCTTCGACGAGCGGCGATCCGGAGCTGACGAAAACAGATGTAATTCTACGAATGGCGAGTCTGGGCGGACGAACGGCTCTCGACATCGCGCGCGGGCAATGTGCTTATGCCTGCGTGATGGGGAATGATCAGCAGAATGGCGGTTTTCCGCGGGAATCGCATGCCAGCGTGCGGCGCGCCTGGCTGCGCCTGAGCCTTGTTTTCTGGCTGGTCCTGCACGTGATCCTGACCGGCGTCGCCATGGTCGATGGCTGGGAAAACGGGTTCACCTTCGGCATTCGCTGCGTGATGACCAGCTTCGGCCTGTCGATGACCTGGCTGATCAGCAAAGCTGTCGAGCGCTATAGCGGGGCGCGCTTCGCGGTGCTGGCGACGATGGTCGTCGTGATGGCGGCAGCGATCGCCACCGTCCATTACATCATTTCCTATTATCTGTTCCGCCTCGACATGAAGAACATCTCGCCAATGACGCTGGCGGAGTCGTTGCGCGGCATATTGGGCTGGACTGAATGCTACGCCGCCTGGGGTGCGCTGTTCCTCGCCCAGGTTTTCAGCCTGCGCATCATCGAGCGCGAACGTCAGCTCTCGGAGCTTCGCGAGCAGGCTTATGGCGCGCAGATGCGGGCGCTCAGATACCAGATCAACCCGCATTTCCTGTTCAACACGCTGAACGCGCTCGCCACGCTGATCGAGGAAGGCGAAGCGAAGAATGCCGAGCGGATGGTGCTGTCGCTCTCGGCCTTTCTGCGCTCGACATTGGCGCTCGACCCGATGCAGGACATCACGCTCGCCGAAGAGCTCGACATTCAGGCGCGCTATCTGGAAGTGGAGCGGGAGCGCTATTCGGACCGGCTGACCGTCAGCTTTGACGTGCCCGAGCAATTGAAGCGCGCGCGGGTGCCGAGCTTCATCCTCCAGCCGCTGGTCGAGAATGCAGTGAAGCACGGCGTCGGCGCGCTCGACCAGGCCGTGCGCATCCTGATCTGCGCCGACGCCGACCGCAATGTGCTTTCCATCCATGTCGAGAATGACGCGCCGGAGCCGGGGCGGCCGAGCACCGGCACCGGCACCGGCCTCAAGAATGTCGCGCAACGCCTCGCGACCCGGTTCGGCGATCAGGCATCCCTCAACAGCGAACGGACGGCGGACGGCGTTTTCCGCGCGACGGTCGCGATGCCGCTGCGGTATTCAGCGGCATGATCCGGGCTGCGATCATCGACGACGAGCCGCTTGCGCGGCGTCGCGTCCGCCGGGCGCTGGCCCGCATCGCCGAGGTCGCGATCGTGGGCGAAGCGGGCAATGTCCGCGAAGCGCTGGAGCTGATCCGCGACACCGCCCCCAATCTGCTGGTGCTCGACATCCAGATGCCGAACGGCAGCGGCTTCGATTTGCTCGCCGAGCTGGAGGGCCATGCGCCGGCCGTCATCTTCGTCACTGCCTATGATGAATATGCGATCGCGGCGTTCGATGCGCGCGCGGTCGATTATGTGCTGAAACCCGTCGAATTCGGCCGCCTCGCCCTGGCCGTCGAGCGGGCGCGCGGCGTCGTCGAGCGCAAGGAGCAGGAACAGCGGCTGGCCGAGCTGCAGAGCATCGTCGGCACACTGCGCGGCGAGCTCAATGCCCGCAGCGACCGCGACACCTGCTTCTGGGTCAGCTCGCGCGGCGAAAGCCACCGGGTCTGCGCCAGCGACATCGTCTGGATCCAGGCCGAGCGCGACTATGTGCGGCTGCACACGCTCACCCGCTCCTTTCTCTATCACGAAAGCCTCGCAGCGCTTGAGGACCGGCTGGACACCGACAGTTTCGTGCGCGTCCATCGCAGCGCGATCATCCACCGCCGCCATCTGAAGAGCTTCCGCCGCGGCCAGTTCGCATCGCTGACCGCGATCCTCGACGACGGCACCGAAGTCCGCGTCGGCCGCACCTACGAACGCCTGATCCGCGAGGAAATCCGCGAGGCGAGCAAGATTTAAGCCGGGCCCCGATTTGTTCCCCGGCGAAGGCCGGGGTCCATCTTTGCGACGTCCGATCCCCGCAACAACTTTCTGGGCCCCGGCCTTCGCCGGGGAACGGTGCGAATTAGCGTTTCATCAACCATTGACCCGTAGCGGCGGGAGGCCGGGTCAAGGGTTGTGAAATGAAACTGAAAACATCGCTGTTGCTTGC
>JAFEEY010000103.1:15079-16978 GCA_018240865.1 Pseudomonadota bacterium
GTCACCGCGCAGAAGCGTGAGCAGAATCTGCTCGACGTGCCGCTGTCGATCGCGGTGGTGAATGCCGATGCGCTGGAGCGGGTGCGTGCGAACGACCTGCGCGACGCGGCGCGGCTGGCGCCCAATGTCTCAATCCAGCGCCAGGGCGCGATCGACACGGTGTTCGTGCGCGGCATTGGCGGTGGCGGGCGCAATATCGGCTTCACCACCCGCGCCGGTGTTTATGTGGACGGCGTCTATGCGGGGCAATTCGCGTCGGTGAACCAGGACGCGCTGGACATTGACCGGATCGAGTTCCTGCGCGGCCCCCAGGGCCATCTGTTCGGCCGCAACACGGACAGCGGCGCGATCAGCATCGTCACTGCAGCGCCGCGCTTCGATTTCGGCGGGTCGGTGCAGGCGAGCTACGGCAACAAGGATCTGGTGGAGCTGCGCGGCACGATCAACGCCCCGCTTTCGGACGGCGTCGCGATCCGCCTGTCGGCGTCGCACCGGACCCGCGACGGCTTCACGATCAATGTGCCGACCGGCACCGACCTCGACAATATCAACCGCGATTCACTGCGCGGCAGGCTGCGCGCCGAGATCAGCCCCGACGTGACGCTCGACCTGGCCGGCGACTACAGCCATGACCGCACCAACAAGGCGATCGGCGAGCCGCTGACCGACACTTTCGGCACCGGCCCGACGCCGCTGCCGGGCAAATTCGACACGCCGTTCAACACCATCCCCCTGCAGAACATCCATAGCGGCGGCGGCTCGGCCACGCTCGGCTGGACGCTGGGCGACGGGCTCACCCTCATCTCGGTCAGCGGCTGGCGCGAGACGCGGTGGGAGCGGCGCAACGACCTCGACTATGTGCCGCTCGACCTTGCCGACATGCACTATCGCGACCGTTTCCGGCAGTTCAGCCAGGAAGTGCGGCTCGCCTTCACGGGCAATGCGCTGAGCGGCGTCGCCGGCCTTTATTATTTCGACGAGCGCGCGAAGACCGACCGTCAGGTCTTCGCCGGCAGCCAGACGGCCCTGCTGCCTTTCGGCCTGACGCCCGGCCTGACCGCGCGCGTGCAGGCGGATGTCGCCACTCGCTCCTATGCCGCCTTCGCCGCGGCGGACTGGAAGCTGACCGGCGCGCTGACGCTGAACCTGGGCGGCCGCTTCACGCACGACCGGCTGCGCCTGCGCGATTACTCGACGATGGGGCCGATCGTGTTCGGTCTCGGCACCGTGACCGGCTTCGATGACGGGCAGAGCGCCGACAGTTTCGATCCAAGCGTCGGCCTCACCTATGCCGTCGCGCCCGCCACCAATCTCTACGCCCGCTATGCGCGCGGCTATAAGAGCGGCGGCTGGAACGTCGATTTCATCAGTGCCGCTGCTTTCGCCGACGGCTTGCGCTTCCGCCCGGAGCGCGTCGATTCGGGGGAGATCGGGCTGAAGCACCAGGGCCGCGACGTGCGCGTCTCGCTCTCGGCCTTCTACATGACGATCGGCGATTATCAGATCGACCAGTTCGTCGATCTGGGCGCCGGCCAGACCTCGATCCAGCTGAAGAATGCCGCCCGCGCGCGCAGCTGGGGCGCGGAGGCGCAGCTGGACGCGCAACCGGTCGAGCGGCTGAACCTGGGCCTTGGCGCCGGCTACACCAATGCGGAATTCCGCCGCTTTCCCGATGGCGGCGGGCCGGGCGTTGACCTGGACGGCAATCGCCTGCCCTATGCGCCGCGCATCACCGCCAGCGCGGAATTGTGCTACGCGATCCCGCTCGGCCTCGGCCCGACGCTCAACCTGTCGGCGGACTGGACCTATCGCTCGAAAAGCTTTGCCGGGCCGGAGAACCTGCCCCGCCAGGCGATCGACGCGCGGCATCTGGTCGGCGCGCGGGCGGCGCTGGAGGGC
>JAFEEY010000104.1 GCA_018240865.1 Pseudomonadota bacterium
TGAAGGGCGGCAAGCGCTTCGGCTTTGCGGCGTTGGTCGTGGTCGGCGACGGCAAGGGCCGGGTCGGCTTCGGCCTTGGCAAGGCGCGCGAAGTGCCGGATGCCATCTCGAAGGCGACGGCGTCTGCCAAGAAGAAGATGATCCGCGTTCCGCTGCGGGAAGGCCGCACGCTGCATCATGACGGCAACGGCCATTTCGGCGCCGGCCGCGTGACGCTGCGCTCGGCTCCACAGGGCACTGGCATCATCGCCGGCGGCCCGATGCGCGCCATCTTCGAAAGCCTGGGCGTGGCCGATGTGGTGACCAAGTCGGTCGGCACCTCCAACCCCTACAATATGATCCGGGCGACGTTCGAAGCGCTTGGCGAGCAGACCTCGCCCAAGTCGGTCGCGCAGCGCCGGGGCAAGAAGATCGCCGACCTGCTCGGCCGCGGCGGCTCGCAGACCGCCGAGGCGGACGCGGCCGCGATCGTGGAGTAAGCGCAGATGGCGAAGATCAAGATCAAGCAGATCGGCTCCCCGATCCGCCGCACCAAGGACCAGCGCGCGACGCTCATCGGCCTGGGCCTCAACAAGATGCACAAGGTCAGCGAGCTCGAGGACACCCCCGAAGTCCGCGGCATGATCCGCAAGCTGCCGCACATGGTGGCGATCGTCGACTAATCGACGATCGTCATCCCGGACATGATCCGGGATCCAGCTTCTTTCCTTCGGCGAGAAGCAAATGAAAGAGCCCGGACGGCATCGCCGCTCCGGGCTTTTTTGCGTGGCGTTCAAACCGAGCAAAAAGTTCCGCCAGAGCTGTTTGTGATCGAACAACCTCGCTCGTCCCGAGCGAAGTCGAGGGGCGCAGCACCGCGCCCTTCGACTACGCGCTTCGCGCTCCGCTCAGGACGAGCGAGTTAGATCGTTAAGGTCGCGACTTGCCCAAATCAAAGCGCATCCGGTCAATCTTTCGAGAACTAATGCGCGATAGTCGCCGATCTACTCCAAATCGTTCAGCGCGTCCGTCTGATGACGACCTTCATTGCGACCGTCGGTCGGCCGCCTTCTTCGCATATTTGGCATCAAGCTTCGCCGCGACATCGCCAAGTTCATGGACCCGTCCAGCATCAGCCGACGCGATACCGCGCATGGTCGAGGCGTCGAGCGCGGCAAGCTTCGTTTCCCGCTCATGAATCAGCCGAAGGCCTTCGCGCAAAATCTCGCTGCGCGAGTTGTAGGGCCCGCCTTCACAAGCTGGCTCACGAGCGATTCGAGCTGGTTCCCTAGATCAACACTGCTGGCCATGTGCGCCTCCGTGCCCTGATAATAGTTATCAAGACACATTTGTGAAGCGCGCGCGGCGTGCAGCGCAGCCGCCCGATTGGCATTAGAAGACGCGTTCTGGCTCTAAGGCGTTCGACACTACCTTACAGAAGCCATCGAAAGTAGACACTGCTGGTACGGGAGCCTTAATGATATCAATGACGCGGCCGGTTTTTCGATCGAACGTAAGCGATCGTTCTCGTATATCGTTGGGAGATTCAGTCATCTGCCAAGAGATTAAATCAGAGCTGACTTCCAAATTTCCCTTCCAAGGGAAGAAGTCACCATCTCCGTAAGTGGCGAGCGTACCCGACCGACCATCTACCCTGTACGCTCTTATCTCTTCTCGGGCAGGCAAGACGCTGTCGATCGCTTTTCCAGTGCATTCCAGAATCACAGGTCCGTCGGCCGCATCGGGCGATTTGTTCGAGCAGCTGGCGAGAACAAACAAAGCAACGATCACAGACAATCGCACGGCATCCCCCGGTCTTGGTTCGATCGCCGTTCACTAATGTCGATGGCCCATGAGCTGCAAGCCACTGCTCTGCTTACTTCCCCCATTCTGATTGAGCGAGTCCGTCTCACGGCTCACGTCAGCTGAGGGTTTTCAGCTCGCTTGATCTTGGAGCCAAGTCCCAGCGCTGTCACGCGGACGTCGAAGGCATGGGCAAAAGCGACAATCGAGTAAATCGCACCCAACCAGCCCCCTTCAGGCAGCGAACCATCGATGGAGCGGCCATCGCGAATCGCGTTGCGAGCCGATTGCCAAAGCCGTTCACTTCCGCGGTCGCCTTTCAACACCGTCTTGATGATCTGCTCGAGATCCTTCAGCTGCTGCGTGAAGGGCAGCGTTTCGTTATTTACGCCGCGCCTAATGATCGTCTCGAACGGCAAACTTTCGATGCTCTCGGGTTCAGAATGCCCCATGCCGAAGTGTCCGGCGGAGCAATATGAAAAGCGGTGATGACCGGTCAGGAGAGCAATATCGGCAATATTGCTGTTCGTGACGATTGTTCCGGCCTCAGCGTGGGCGAACAGCTCCGCATTGGTCCAGAATGCGGGAGACGCATAAACTACTGCCGCTCGACCATTTGAGGCAGCGGTGATCTTTTCAAGGAGCTTTTGCTGATGGTATTCGGTCGCATATCGATAGTAGGGCGCGTTCCAACTCTGCCATTCAGAGGAGCTTGAACGCGTCATTCGTTCCGGGCGCTTGTATTGCACAAACAAGTTGAGATTGAACTGAGGTAGGCGATCGTTCAGCTCTTGGCCGAAGCGATCGATGGCGCTCGCAGGTAGCCCGACGAAACGGCGCCATCGAGCTGCTCGCACATATGGGATTAGGCCCGGCATTCCGATGAAGGGCACAAAAAACGCGCCGTCGAAACCTAAAAGACTTTCATCGACCTGGTCGGGAGCGAAGCTGATGGTGGTGAGTCGGCTTACTTCGGACTGAAAATACGTCTCGTAAGTCTTTTCCTTGAACTTGACCTTCATCTCGCCGCCGTTGCTGTTCCCGAGAACTCTACCGCCGTCCTCGTGTATCGCAACCCCGTTACACTTCCCCCGTGGACAAACCCCCAAACCCCCGCTAAGGGCCGCCGCTTCCATCCATCTGCGCGAACATAGGGAAACCGAGTGCTATGAAACTGAACGACATCCGCGACAATTCCGGCGCGCGTAAATCGAAGATCCGCGTTGGCCGGGGCATCGGCTCCGGGAAGGGCAAGACCGGCGGGCGTGGCCAGAAGGGTCAGAAGAGCCGCGAGGGCGTGTCCATCGCCGGCTTCGAGGGCGGCCAGATGCCGCTCCACATGCGGCTGCCGAAGCGCGGCTTCAACAACATCTTCGCCAAGGATTATGCCGAGGTGAATCTGGGCGCGGTCCAGAAGGCGGTCGACGCCAAGAAGCTCGACGCCAAGGGCACGATCGACCACGCCGCGCTGAAGGGCGCCGGCCTGGCGCGCGGCGGCAAGGACGGTGTCCGCCTGCTCGGCAAGGGCGAGTTCTCGGCCAAGCTGAAATTCCTGGTCGCCGGCGTGTCGAAGGGCGCGCGCGAGGCGGTCGAGAAGGCCGGCGGCTCGGTCGAAGTGATCGAGGTGGTTTCGGCAGCCGAGAAGGCCAAGGCCAAGAAGAACAGCGTGCGCGACGCCAACCGCGCCGCCCAGGGCAAGGCCCCGATCCCCGCCAAGGCGTGATGCTCATTGCCTCGTCGTTGCGAGGAGCGCAGCGACGAAGCAATCCAGGGGCGCCGAGCCAGGCTGGATTGCTTCGCTGCGCTCGCAATGACGGAGTTGATGCAAAATGGCAGGCTCCCGTGACAAGCTCACTAACGTGATTATATGGGCGGCGGGGGCGGCACACGCTTCCCGCCGCTTTGTTTTTCAGGACTGACGAAATCTCATGGCATCTCGAGCCGACGCACTGGCAACCAACATCAACCTGTCCAAGTTCGGGCAGGCCACCGAGCTGAAGAAAAGGCTGTGGTTCACGATCGGCGTGCTGATCGTCTTCCGCATGCTGAGCTTCATTCCGCTGCCCGGCATCGACCCGACCGCCTTGGGCCTGCTCGCGAACCAGACGCGCGGCGGCGTGCTCGATTTTTTCAACACTTTCTCGGGCGGCTCGCTCGCGCGCATGTCGATCATCGCGCTGGGCGTGATGCCCTACATCACAGCCTCGATCGTCGTGCAGCTGGCAACGTCGCTCAGCCCCACCTTGAACGCGATCAAGAAGGAAGGCGAGAGCGGCCGCAAGCGGCTGAACCAATATACCCGTTACGGCACCGTCGCGCTGACCGCGATCCAGGGCTATTTCATCGCCACCGGGCTTGAAAGCTTCGGCGCGCAACAGGGCGTCTCGGCGGTCGTCGATCCGGGCTATCTGTTTCGCCTGACCGCCGTCGTGTCGCTGATCGGCGGCACAATGTTCCTGATGTGGCTGGGCGAGCAGATCACCAGCCGCGGCGTCGGCAACGGCGTGTCGCTGATCATCATGGCCGGCATCGTGGCCCAGCTGCCGACGACGCTCGTCAACCTGTTCGAAGGCGGCCGCACCGGCAGCCTCTCGCCCTTCCTGATCATCACGATCATCGTCGTGGCTTTGGGCCTGGTCGCGTTCATCTGCTTCATGGAGCAGGCGCAGCGGCGCGTTCTCATTCAGTATCCGAAGCGCCAGACCCAGCGCGGCACGATGCAGGCCGATCGCAGCCATCTGCCGCTGAAAATCAACACTTCGGGCGTGATCCCGCCGATCTTCGCCTCGTCGCTGTTGCTGATGCCGCTGACGATCAGCCAGTTCGCGGGCCAGAACGCCGCCCAGGGCCAGGGCTGGTGGAGCGATTTCCTGATCACGCTCAACCAGTATCTGCAGCACGGATCGCCGATCTACATGGCGCTCTATGGCGCAGGCATCATCTTCTTCGCCTTCTTCTACACCGCCGTCGTCTTCAATCCGGAAGAGACCGCGGACAATCTGAAGCGCTATGGCGGCTTCATCCCCGGCATCCGTCCGGGCAAGAACACAGCCGAATATCTGGATTATGTGCTGACGCGCATTACGGTGATCGGCGCCGCCTATCTGGCGCTGATCTGCCTGCTGCCGGAATATCTCGTCTCCGCGGCGGGCATTCCCTTCTATCTGGGCGGCACCAGCCTGCTGATCGTCGTCAACGTGACGATGGATACGGTGACGCAGATTCAGAGCCACTTGCTCGCGCATCAATATGGCGATCTGATCAAGAAGGCGAAACTGAAGGGCCGCGCGCGCTGACTGCCGTTGCCGTCATTGCGAGGAACGGAGCGACGAAGCAATCCATGTGAGCCCGGCGTCGGACTAGATTGCTTCGCTATGCTCGCAATGACGAATGAATGAGACCGGAGGGGCTGTAGATATGAACATCATCCTGCTGGGGCCGCCGGGGGCGGGCAAGGGAACCCAGGCCGCGAAGCTGGTCGCCGATCGCGATATGGTCCAGCTGTCGACCGGCGACATGCTGCGCGCCGCCGTCAAGGAAGGCACGCCGGTCGGTCTCAAGGCCAAGGCAGTGATGGATGCGGGCGAGTTGGTCTCGGACGAGATCGTCTCTGCGCTGATCGGCGAGGCGCTCGACCGCATGGGGCCAGGGCAGGGTGCGATTTTCGACGGCTATCCGCGCACGGAAGCGCAGGCGCTGTCGTTGGATAAAATTCTCGCGGATCGCGGCCGTAAGCTCGATCATGTGATCGAGCTCGAGGTTGACGAGGATGCGCTGGTGGAACGCATCACCGGCCGCTTCACCTGCGCCAAGTGCGGCACTGGCTATCACGACGAATTCAAGCTGCCCAGGGTCGAAGGCACCTGCGACGTCTGCGGTTCCCACGAATTCAAGCGCCGTCCGGATGACAATGCCGAAACGGTGCGCACGCGCATGGCTGAATATCGCGCCAAGACCGCGCCAATCCTGCCGCTCTACGAAGCGCGGGGTCTGGTCTCGCGCGTGGATGGCATGGCCGGGATGGACGTTGTGACGGCCGCGATCGAGGCCATTATGGACGGCAAGGCCTGACCTTCGATCGCCTGACCCTCCTGGAAATGTGCTAGCCCTTTGCCAACGGCCTCGAATCAGAAGGCCGGCCGGGTCATGCGCATCGATCCGCATGGAGAGGGGGACATGAATGGCGGTTTCCGATCACGTCGATCTTGCGACGTTCATCGAGGGCGTAAAGAAGCGCAATCCGGGCCAGCCGGAATTCGTGCAGGCCGTGCAGGAAGTCGCCGAGGATATTTTCGACTTCATGCAGGACAAGGAGGAGTATCACTCCCAGCAGATTCTGCGCCGCATCGCCGAGCCGGACCGGATCATCTCGTTCCGCATCTGCTGGGAAGACGATGCCGGCAATATCCGCGTCAACCGCGGCTGGCGCGTCCAGAACAACAACGCGATCGGCCCCTATAAGGGCGGCATACGCTTCCATCCGTCGGTGACAGAAAGCGTGCTCAAATTCCTCGCGTTCGAGCAGACCTTCAAGAACGCGCTGACCGGGCTGCCGATGGGCGGCGGCAAGGGCGGCGCGAACTTCAATCCGAAGGGCAAGTCGATCCGCGAGATCATGCGCTTCTGCCAAAGCTTCATGACCGAGCTGTATCGCCATGTCGGCGCGGATGTGGACGTGCCGGCGGGCGATATCGGCGTCGGCGGGCGCGAGATCGGCTTCATGTTTGGCCAGTACAAGCGGATCACCAACCAGTTCACCGGCGTGCTGACCGGCAAGGGTCTGGAATATGGCGGCTCGCTGATCCGCCCCGAGGCGACCGGCTATGGCACGGTCTATTTCCTCGCCAATATGCTGAAGACCAAGGGGCACGACCTGCAGGGCAAGACGGCGGTTATCTCCGGCTCCGGCAATGTCGCGACGCACGCGGCGGAGAAGATCGTCCAGCTGGGCGGCAAGGTGCTGACCCTGTCCGATTCCGGCGGCTTCATCCACGATCCGGACGGCATCGACCAGGAAAAGATCAGCTGGGTGAAATCCCACAAGACCCACCGCCGCGGCCGCATCGAGGACTATGTGGCTGAGTATAAGAACGCGACTTTCCATCCCGGCAAGACACCGTGGGGCGTCACATGCGACGTGGCTTTGCCCTGCGCCACGCAGAACGAGCTGCTGGGCGACGATGCGCGGGAACTTGTGAAGAACGGCTGCATCGCGGTCGCGGAAGGCGCCAACATGCCGACCGATCTGGAAGGCGTGCATGTCTTCAAGGACGCGAAAATCCTCTACGCGCCGGGCAAAGCCTCGAACGCCGGCGGCGTTGCCGTCTCTGGTCTGGAAATGAGCCAGAACTCGGAACGCCGCTCCTGGAAGGAAAGCGAGCTCCAGCAATTGCTGCTCGACATCATGGAAGGCATCCACGCCTCGTGCGTCCAATATGGCGATCGCGGCGGCGGCTATGTCGACTATGTTAAGGGCGCCAACATTGCCGGCTTCAAGAAAGTCGCCGACGCAATGCTGGCTTACGGCGTGGTCTGACCGGGAGAGGCAAGAACGCCGCGCGTGCGGTCGCGCGGCGTTCCGCCCCCTGTGGCCGCTTCGCGCCGGGCGCGGCAGTGGCCTTTCAAATATTATCCAGTGGCTTAGCCCGTGGATTCGCATAGGACGCTACCCGCAGCCGAGCGGCGCCAATAGGATAAATGCGACATGGCGGTTTCCGTCCCGGTCTGGCGCGGGATTGGTGCACGATTGACCGCGCCTCGCTTGACACGCCCGCCCGGCATCCTTATTTCGCGCGTCTTCCGACACAGTGTTGCTCCGGCGGCGATTCCTTTCGCGCGCCGGTGTCGTGCGTTTCGGAAGACCCAAGCGCTGAGATAGGCCGGCCTGCCGCCCGGCCTGTGGAGCAGGAGAAAGACTTACATGGCACGTATCGCGGGGGTGAACATCCCCACTAACAAGCGCGTGGAAATCGCGTTGACCTATATTCACGGCATCGGCCCGACCACGGCCAAGAAGCTGACCGCCCAGCTCGGCATTGCGCCTGAGCGCCGCGTGCAGGATCTGAGCGATCAGGAAGTGCTGCAGATCCGCGAAGCGATCGACGCCAACCATACTGTCGAAGGCGATCTTCGTCGCGAGACCGCGATGAACATCAAGCGCCTGATGGACCTGGCCTGCTATCGCGGCCTGCGTCACCGTAAGGGCCTGCCGGTCCGCGGCCAGCGCACGCACACCAATGCCCGCACCCGCAAGGGCAAGGCGAAGCCGATCGCCGGCAAGAAGAAGTAATCAGGCCGGTCGAGCGGCCTAACCGCCGCTCCCGGTCCTTGAGAAAAGGTCAGACACGAAATGGCACGTGAACCGCAGCGTCTTCGCCGTCGCGAACGCAAGAACATCACCGCCGGCGTCGCCCATGTGAACGCCAGCTTCAACAACACGATGATCACCATCACCGATGCGCAGGGCAATGCGATTTCCTGGTCGTCGGCCGGCATGATGGGCTTCAAGGGCAGCCGCAAGTCGACGCCCTATGCCGCCCAGGTCGCTGCCGAGGATGCGGGCCGCAAGGCCGCCGAGCACGGCGTCCGCACGCTGGAAGTCGAAGTGAAGGGCCCGGGCTCGGGCCGTGAATCGGCGCTCCGCGCGCTGCAGGCGGTCGGCTTCCAGATCACCTCGATCCGCGACGTGACACCGATCCCGCACAACGGCGTGCGTCCGTCGAAGCGTCGCCGCGTCTGATCTATCCCGCGCGGAGGGAACTTGTCCCTCCGCGCCGCTTTACCCGGCGGGAGCGTGCACACTCCCGCCCTACCCCGAGGGGAACACAGTGGCTGTCAACGCAAAGAACTGGCAGGAACTCAAGAAGCCGACCGCTCTCGAGAAGAAAGCGGGCGGCGATAACCGTCGCAAGGCGACCTTCGTGGCGGAGCCGCTGGAGCGTGGTTTCGGCCTGACGCTCGGCAACGCGCTGCGCCGCGTGTTGCTCTCGTCGCTGCAGGGTGCTGCCGTCACCTCGATCAAGATCGAGAATGTCCTGCACGAATTCTCATCGCTGGCGGGCGTCCGCGAGGACGTGACCGATATCGTCCTCAACGTGAAGCAGATCGCGCTGAAGATGCAGGGCGAAGGCTTCAAGCGTCTCCAGCTCTCGGCGACCGGCCCGGCCGAAGTCACTGCGGGCATGATCAACGTCTCGGGCGACATTGAAGTGATGAACCCCGATCTGGTGATCTGCCACCTGGACGAAGGTGCTTCGCTCAATATGGAGCTGACCGCCGAAGCCGGTAAGGGCTATGTCCCCGCCGCGAACAACCGTCCGGCCGATGCGCCGATCGGCCTGATCCCGGTCGACGCGCTTTACTCGCCGGTCCGCCAGGTCGCCTACAAGGTGGAAAACACCCGCGTCGGCCAGGAACTGGATTATGACAAGCTGACGATCACCGTCGAGACCGACGGCACCGTCACGCCGGACGATGCGATCGCCTATGCCGGCCGCATCCTCCAGGACCAGCTGCAGCTGTTCGTGCATTTCGACGAAGGCATGCCGCTCGCCCAGCCGGGTGCGGGCATGGTCGGCACGGCGATGGCTCCGGCCGACGCCGAGGCGGATTCGAACCAGCTCAACCGCTACCTGCTGAAGAAGGTGGACGAGCTGGAGCTGTCGGTCCGCAGCGCCAACTGCCTGAAGAACGACAACATCATCTATATCGGCGATCTCGTGCAGAAGACCGAGGCCGAGATGCTCCGCACGCCGAATTTCGGCCGCAAGAGCCTCAACGAGATCAAGGAAGTCCTGTCCTCGATGGGCCTGCGCCTGGGCATGGAAATCCCTGGCTGGCCGCCCGAGAATATCGAGGAAATGGCCAAGAAACTCGAACAGGACATTATGGGCTAAGCGCCCGGACGACTGTTCCAGGAATGAGCGGCTGGAGACCCAAGGGTTTCCGGCCGCTTTTCTTTGCAGGCGCCGCGATAGAAGTTGAATGAGTTTTCAACTTGCCTTTCTGTTCGCAGGTGCAGCATAAGCGCTGCATGAGTGAAGAGTCTGCGTTGATCAAGACCGCTATCCAGCGCCGCCGATGCGTCCGCGCGACGTATAATCGCGGTGAAGTCGTGCTGGCGCCTTACATGCTTTACAAGCGGCATGACGAGCTGCATCTGGCCGCCGCTTTGGTGACGCGCGACGGTGAAGCGCCCAAGCTCGCCAAGGTGGGCGTATACCGGCTGAGCGGTCTCGCCGGACTTGAGCCGACCAGCAAGATGTTCACGCCCAAATCCGGGCTGATGGACGAGTATAAGCATCCCGCCGACGAGATCGTCGCGAGCGCGCTCATTCGCTAGGGCATGATGATTTTAAGCTGACCTTGCCGTCATTGCGATCCCGGCGGAAGCCGGGAGAAGCAATCCAGAGCGATGCCCGAAAGGCTGGATTGCTTTGTCGCCATGCTCCTCGCAATGACGACACCAGCAAATATCATCCGGCTTTAGGCTGCGTTGGCCGCGCTGAGTACCGCGCGCACGCTTGCGGTCGCGATGTCGGCATCCTTGCCGATCCCGAACACGGTCCGACCATCGGGCGTCCGGCATTCTAGATAGGCGGCCGCCTGCGCATCGGCGCCGTGGCCGATCGCGTGCTCGTTATAGTCCGCGACATCCAGCGCCACGCCGAAGCTTTCCTGCAGGGCGGCAAGGACGGATGAGATCAGGCCGTTGCCGCGCCCGCTGACGCTGCGCTCAACACCGTCGCAGGCGATGCGTCCGGCGAAGATGCGCTGGCCGGAATCGTGCTGCTCGCGATAGTCGACGAGCGTGTAACGGCCGGATTGCGGATAAGCCTGCTGAAAGACCGTCCAGATATCCTCCGCATTGAGTTCGCGGCTGGTGGTATCGGCCAGTGCCTGGACGTGGCGGCTGAAATCGGCCTGGAGGCGCTTCGGCAGTTTCAGCCCCTTGTCCTGCTCCAGCACCCAGGCGACGCCACCCTTGCCGGATTGCGAATTGACCCGGATCACCGCTTCGTAGGAGCGGCCGAGATCGCCCGGGTCGATCGGCAGATAAGGCACGTCCCAGATCTCGTCGTTGCGCTTCGCCTGCGCCTCGAAGCCTTTTTTGATCGCGTCCTGGTGCGAGCCTGAGAAGGCAGTGAACACCAGATCGCCGGCATAAGGCTGGCGCGGGTGCGTTTTGATGTTGGTACAATATTCGACCGTGTTGACGATCTCGTCGATGTTCGAGAAATCGAGACCCGGATCGACGCCCTGCGTGTACATGTTGAGCGCGACCGTCACGAGATCGACATTGCCGGTGCGTTCGCCATTGCCGAGCAGGCAGCCCTCGACACGGTCGGCCCCCGCCAGCAGCCCCAGCTCGGTCGCGGCGACGCCGGTGCCGCGGTCATTATGGGTGTGGAGCGAGACGATCACCGTCTCGCGATTGGGGATGTTGCGGCAGAAATATTCGATCTGGTCGGCATAGATATTGGGCGTCGCCGCCTCGACCGTCGCGGGCAGATTGAAGATGATCGGCCGTTCAGGTGTCGGGCGAAGCACGTCCATCACCGCCGAACATACTTCCAACGACACGTCCAGCTCGGCGGTCGAGAAAGTCTCGGGGCTGTATTCGAAATGCCAGTCGGTGCCTGGATAGCGCGCCGCCTGGTCGCGCAGGATCGACGCGCCTTCCACCGCGATCGCCTTCACGCCGGCTACGTCCAGATTGAAAACGATCCGGCGCCATGACGGCGATACCGCATTGTAGAGATGGACGATGGCCGCGCGCGCGCCTTCCAGGCTTTCGAAGCTGCGCTCGATCAGGTCGCGGCGCGATTGAGTCAGCACCTGCACCAGCACGTCGTCCGGGATGCGGCCGCCGCGGACCAGGCCGGAGATGAAGTCGAACTCTGTCTGCCCGGCTGAGGGGAAGCCGACCTCGATCTCCTTGACGCCGATCCTGACCAGCAGGTCGAAGAAGCGCTGCTTCTTCTCGCCGTCCATCGGGTCGATCAGCGCCTGGTTGCCGTCGCGCATGTCGGTCGAGAGCCAGCGCGGGGCGCGGGCGATGGTACGGCTCGGCCATTGCCGGTCGGGCAGGGCGATTTGGGGGAAGGGACGATATTTGACGGAAGGGTCGCGCAACATGGGGTCTTCTCCGAAGCGAGGCTGGTTCAGTCTGCTTGGCCCTTAGGCGCTGTGCCGCGGCACGCCGGCCGCGAGCGGAAACGCGCGCCTAAGGGCGCGTAAGTCGAAGAAGAAGGGCGTGAAGCGCGCTCATCTGAGGCGAGCGGCTAGCGCGGCGGCTCCGAAAATTCCAGCAAGAAACACTATCGCGCCGGAAAATTTCTTAACTCAGGCCGTCATGCCGAACTTGTTTCGGCATAAGGGACGTGCCGGTGTGGCGGCGGCGAATATATTCCAGCCGCCACGCAGCGTCCCGCTTATCCCGAAACAAGTTCGGGATGACGACGGGCCCGCTATTTCAAGAATGCGGCGGCGATGTTCAGCTTCACTTCGTCCGAGACGAGCGGGATGCCCATCGTCACGCCGAAATCGCTGCGCTTGATCGTGGCCGTAGCGGTGAAGCCGATATTTTCCTGGCCGCCCATCGCCGCCGGCATCTTGCCCGCGCCATAGAATTTGGCCTCGAGCGTCACCGGTTTGGTCACGCCGTTCAGCGTCAGATTGCCAGTGATCGTCGCGGCCTGGCCTTTGGCCATGACCTTGGTCGAGACGAAATGCGCGTCGGCAGGGCTGGGGCCGAAAAAGTCCGGCTTGCCGCCGTCCTTGCCGGGGCGGAGCAGGTGCGCGGTCAGGCCTTCGCTGGCCGTGGTGACTTTCGAAACCGGGATCGTCACGTCGACCTTCGCGGCGGACGGATTCTTCGGGTCGAGCGTCAGGCTGCCCGTCGCGCTGCCAAAGATGCCGGTATAGGGCGTGAAGCCAAGATGATCGACGGTCCAGGTGACGAGCGTGTGGTTGGGGTCGATCTTATAGGCGCCGCCGGTCACGGCCGCCGGGTTGGCGCTGCCGGGCTTCTGCATCGCCTGTTGCGCGAGGATCGGCGTGGCGACCGCGAGGGGAAGGGCGATCAGGAGCATGCGACGCATCGGGAATCTCCGGCTAAGTCAGTAGCCTGACATTAGCCGCTCGTCCCAAGCGAAGTCGAGGGGCGATGCTGCGGAGAACCCGCCCTTCGACTTCGCCTGCGCCTTCCGCTCAGGATGAGCGGAGAGGGCAGGTTCAGTTCCTGGCCTTGTCGACCAGCTTATTGGCGCCGATCCACGGCATCATCGCGCGCAGCTCCGCGCCGACCTTTTCAATCGGGTGAGCGGCGGCGCGCTTGCGCGACGCCTTGAGTTCGGGCTGGCCCGCACGGTTGTCGAGCACGAATTTGGAGACGAAGCGGCCCGCCTGGATATCGTCCAGCACGCGCTTCATTTCCTTCTTCGTTTCCTCGGTGATGATGCGCGGGCCAGTGGTGATGTCGCCATATTCGGCGGTGTTGCTGATCGAATAGCGCATGTTGGCGATGCCGCCTTCATACATCAGGTCGACGATCAATTTCACTTCGTGCAGGCACTCGAAATAGGCCATTTCGGGAGCATAGCCCGCCTCGACCAGCGTTTCGAAACCGGCGGTGATCAAGTGGGAGAGGCCGCCGCACAGCACAGCCTGCTCGCCGAACAGATCGGTCTCGCATTCCTCGCGGAAGTTGGTTTCGATGATGCCCGAGCGGCCACCGCCGATCGCCGAGGCATAGGACAGGCAGAGATCGTGGGCGTTGCCCGATGCGTCCTGCTGCACCGCCATCAGACACGGCACGCCGCCGCCGCGCAGATATTCGGAGCGGACAGTGTGGCCCGGACCCTTGGGCGCGATCATGATCACGTCCAGATCGGCGCGCGGCTCGATCAGGCCGAAATGGATGTTAAGGCCGTGCGCGAAGGCAAGGGCGGCGCCGGGCTTCATGTTCGCGGCAAGATCGTCGGCATAGATCGCTGCCTGATGCTCGTCGGGCGCAAGGACCATGATCAGGTCCGCCCATTTCGCGGCATCCGCATTGGACAGCACCTTGAAGCCGGCCTCTTCGGCCTTCCTGGCGGTCGCCGAGCCCGGACGCAGCGCGACCGCGACTTCGGCAACCCCCGAATCCCGCAGATTCTGGGCATGGGCATGGCCCTGGCTGCCATAGCCGACGATCGCGATTTTCTTGCCCTTGATCAGGCCGATATCCGCATCCCGGTCGTAATAAACGCGCATGTTTCTTCCTTTGGGTTGTCCCGTCATGCCAGCGTCGGCTGGCATCTCCCGATCACGGTTCGAGTCAGGAGACCCCAGCCTGCGCTGGGGTGACGCGTTTGGTTGTAATCCTTACACCGCCTCCCGTCCGCGGGCGATGGCGACGACGCCGGTGCGGGCGACTTCGACTAGGCCGACCTCCCGCATCAGCGTGATGAACGTGTCGAGCTTCTCGGAGCCTCCGGTCACTTCGAACACGAAGCTGGAGGTCGTCGCGTCGACCACGCGGGCGCGATACACGTCCGCCAGCCGCAACGCCTCGATCCGGTGATCGCCAAGCCCGGCGACCTTCACCAGCGCCAGCTCGCGCTCCACATGGGGGCCGATCTCGGTCAGGTCGGTGACCTTGTGGACGGGCACGAGCCGGTCAAGCTGGGCGATGATCTGTTCGATCGTCGCCGGCACGCCCGAAGTGACGATGGTGATGCGGCTGATGCTCTCATCCTCGGTGACATCGGCCACCGTCAGGCTCTCGATATTATAGCCGCGCGCGGTGAACAGACCGGCGATCCGCGCAAGGATGCCGGGTTCGTTGTCCACGGTGACGGAGAGCGTATGCCGCTCCTTCGCTTCTTCCTTGATGTGCATCAGACCAGCGCCTTCGCCTCGTCGTCCATTTCGCCGGAGACTTCATTGGCCTGAAGGATCATCTCGGTGTGCGCGGCGCCGCTCGGAATCATCGGGAAGCAATTGGCGAGCTTCGCGACCCGGCAATCGACCAGCACGGGGCCGTCGGCGGCCAGCATCGCGGCGATGCCGCTCTCCAGTTCGCCGGGCCTCTCGATACGCAGGCCGGTCCAGCCATAGGCCTCGGCCAGCTTAACAAAATCCGGCAGGGAATCGCTGTAACTCTCTGAATAACGGCCGCCATAGGTCAGATCCTGCCACTGGCGGACCATGCCCATATATTCGTTGTTGAGGATGAAGATCTTGACCGGCAGGCGATATTGCGTCGCTGTCGCCAGTTCCTGAATATTCATCTGGATCGAAGCTTCGCCGGCTATGTCGATCACCAGCGCTTTTGGATTGCCCAACTGCGCGCCGATCGCTGCGGGCAGGCCATAGCCCATCGTGCCGAGCCCGCCCGAGGTCAGCCATTTGTTCGGCTTCTCGAACCCGAAATGCTGGGCCGCCCACATCTGATGCTGGCCAACTTCGGTGGTGATGATGGGCTGCTTGTTCTTGGTCGCCTCATAGAGCGCCCGGATCGCGCGCTGCGGCATGATCTCCTCGCCCGTTTCCGGGAAAGAAAGACAGTTCTTACCGCGCCATATGGCGATCTGTTTCCACCAGGCATCAAGATCGTTCTTCTGGTGGCCGCGCCCTTTCCAGATGCGGACCATATCCTCCAGTGCGCGGCCGACATCACCGACGATGCCGAGATCGACCCGGACATTCTTGTTGATCGACGAACGGTCGATATCGATATGGATCTTCTTGGAGCGCGGGCTGAACGCATCCAGCCGCCCGGTCACGCGGTCGTCGAAGCGCGCGCCCAGGCACAGGATCAGGTCCGCCCCGTGCATCGCCATATTGGCTTCGTAGGTGCCGTGCATGCCGAGCATGCCAAGCCACTGGTCGGATGAGGCGGGAAAAGCGCCAAGGCCCATCAGCGTCGAAGTGACCGGGGCACCGGTAATCCGCGCCACATCCTGCAGCAGCTGGCTCGCACCCGGCCCGGCATTGATGATGCCGCCGCCGGTATAGAGGATCGGCCGCTCCGCTGCCGCCAGCATCTCCACCGCCGCCTCGATCAGCGCCGTGTCCGGCTTCACCTGCGGACGATAGGTCTTGTGCTGAATCGCGCCAGGCCGCGTGTAGGAAGCGGACGCGACCTGCACATCCTTCGGCACATCGACCACCACCGGGCCGGGGCGGCCCGACGTCGCGATATGAAAAGCCTCGTGGATGGTCGGCCCTAGCCTGGCCGGATCCTTCACCAGATAATTATGCTTGGTGACGTGGCGCGTGATGCCGATCGTGTCGGCCTCCTGGAACGCATCGGTGCCGATCAGCGCGGTCGGCACCTGGCCGGTGATCACCACCATCGGGATCGAATCCATCAGCGCGTCGGTGATGCCGGTGACTGCATTGGTCGCGCCGGGGCCGGAGGTGACCAGCACTACGCCCGGCTTGCCAGTCGCGCGCGCATAGCCCTCGGCCGCATGTGTCGCCGCCTGTTCGTGGCGGACAAGGATGTGCTTGATACGGCTCTGCCGGAAAAGAGCGTCATAGATCGGCAGCACCGCGCCGCCCGGATAGCCAAAGACATATTCCACCCCCAGGTCGCACAGCGCCTGGACGATGATGTCAGCTCCACTCAATTCCTTAGGCATCATTCTCAACCTTGCTTGGACGGGCGCTGCTAGAGACATAAAATGAAAGCGTCAAGCAGCTCTTGTATAACTTTATTGCTTCAATGCTGAAGCGATCGAGCGTCGGAAACGAGAAAAAAGCCGCCCGGAGAACCGAGCGGCTTGCATGAAGCCAGGTCTCCGGACGGCGTGTCAGGGGATAATAAGGACGATCCGGACAGTGAGGGCGCGCGCGACCGTGGCGCCGGTGGCGCAACGAAGATCAAGCGAGGCAAGTGCCCGAGTCATGCCGCGTCGATAGCAGAGGTCGCGGGCGGTGGAAACCCGGTCATGCGCGTCACTTCCCGTTCAACCAGCTCGGGCGTCAGCGGTTCTTCGGTCCGGCGCCAATCCTGAGGCGCCTGATGGCGGAACCAGGTATATTGACGCTTGGCATATTGGCGGGTGGCGAGCCGCCCCGCCTCGACCATTTCGGGCCGGGTGAGATCGCCGTGCAGCCAGGCCGAAATCTCGCGCACGCCGATCGCGCGCATCACCGGCAGCTCCGGATCGAGCCGGCGCATCAGCAGCCGTTCGACTTCATCTATCGCGCCGCTCTCGATCATGCCGACAAAGCGCGTATCGCTGCGCTGAACCAGCCAGTCCCGGGGCGGCGCCAGCACCAGCGGACTCAGCTTCATCCGGTCGCCGATGCCGCCGGTGCGGCGCTGGTGCCAGTATCCGATCGGATGTCCGCTCGACCGGACGACTTCTAAGGCGCGCTGGACGCGAGTGGTGTCAGCGGGAGCGAGGCGGGCCGCACTGTCCGGATCTTCCTGCTTCAGCGCGATATAGGCGGCGTCGACCGCCATCGCGCGCACCGCGGCGCGAATAACCGGGTCGATCTCGGGGATCGGGGCGATGCCATTCAGCAGCGTGCGGATATAAAGTCCGGTGCCGCCGACCAGCACCGGCAGGCGGCCGGCCTCGTGCGCCTTGGCGATCTCGGCGCGTGCATCGCCGGCCCAGCGGGCGGCCGAACAGGCATCGGCGCCGTCGATATAGCCGAACAGGCGGTGCGGCGCCTGCGCCATGTCGATCTCGTCCGGCCGGGCGGAAAGAATGCGCAGGTCGCGATAGACCTGGGCGGAATCGGCATTGATGATCACCGAAGGCACGCGATCGGCCACGGCAAGG
Source organism: Pseudomonadota bacterium (assembly GCA_018240865.1). Lineage (GTDB taxonomy): Bacteria > Pseudomonadota > Alphaproteobacteria > Sphingomonadales > Sphingomonadaceae > Sphingomonas_B. Next base: position 17,568 of record JAFEEY010000104.1, read on the forward strand.
GCAAGCGCGCTCTTGCCGCTTGCTGTCGGCCCTGCAATGAGCGCCAGCGGCGGGAGGTCGGCCGTGTTCATCGCGACAGTGGTAGCAGCGAATCAGTTAACGGAGCAGTCACTTGTGCAGGCGCTCCCCGGTGCCTGGGCGCAGGTGGATGGCGAAGATGCTGTCTGGCGTCTGGTTTTCGACGGCGATCCCGCGATGGCGCGTGCAGCGCTGGAAGAGCTGGAGGCCGATATCTTCGTTCGCGCCGCCGCTGCCCCCGCGCCACGGCTGTTCGTCGCCGATATGGATTCGACGATGATCACGGTCGAATGCATCGACGAACTCGCCGATTATGCCGGCGTTAAGCCGCAGGTCGCCGAGGTGACCGAACAGGCGATGCGCGGCGAGCTGGATTTCGGGGCATCGCTGCGGGCGCGGGTAGCGCTGTTGAGGGGGCTCGACGAATCCGTGCTCGCGCGCTGCCAGGCGGAGCGCGTGCGGATCATGCCCGGCGCGAAAACCCTGGTCCGTACCCTGGCGGCGCGGGGCGTGGAGACCGTGCTGGTCACCGGCGGCTTCACCTGGTTCGCCGAGCGGACCGCGGCGGAGATCGGCTTCAGCGCCTTTCACGCCAACCAGCTGAACAGCGCGGACGGCAAGCTGGTCGGCACAGTGAGCGAACCGATTCTTGACGCCGATGCAAAGAAGGCGTGGCTGCTCCACCACGCAGGCGGTTCGCCCGAAACGGCGATCGCGGTCGGGGACGGCGCCAACGATATTCCGATGATCACTGCCGCGGGATTCGGCATTGCCTATCATGCGAAGCCGGCATTGGCGCGTGCGGCGGACGCCGCTGTTCGGTTCGCTGATCTGACCGCGATCCTGCACGGCCTGGGCGTGCCAAGAAGCGAGTGGGTCGCGTAGTCGCCGTCATTGCGAGGAGCAAGGCGACGACGCAATCCGGCGGCAGCGACGCCGCACTGGATTGCTTCCCCCGGCCTGCGCCGGGGTCGCGATGATGGGCTAGGAACTCATATCTAGCGGCTCGCCCCGGAATTGGTCGATCGCTTCGAACAGCGTGGTCAGGGCGGCGCGTTCCTCCAGGTTGATCTCCGGGCGCCAGATTTCGAAAAGCAGCACCACGCGGCGTGACGCGCCTTCGTTGAACGCTTCATGCTGGATCGAATCGTCGAAAATGAGGAGCTTGCCTTCCTCCCACGGCCGCGTTTCGTTGCCGACGCGGAACCGGCAACCTTCGGGAACGACCAGCGGCAAGTGGCAGATCAGGCGCGTGTTGATCAGGCCGTTGTGCGGGAAGATATGAGTGCCGGGCTTCAGCAGCGAGAAAAGCGCCATTGGCGAGCGGCCGCGGATCACGGGATGCGGGACGAGTTTCAGCGCTTCGATAGTTTCCGGGCATAGCGATGCATTGGGCTCGACCGGATCGCCGCGCAGCAAATGGAAGCCGCCCCAATCCCGGTTCGCGACCAGTCCGTGGACCTTGTTCGGCCGGGCCGGGTCGTTTTCGACATAGGGCGGGAAATCGTGGGTCTGGGCGAGCACGGCGTCCAGCTCGGCGCGGATCGCCGGGGTGCGTGCTTCCAGCGCCTCGACCCAGTCGAACGCCGAACGCTCGTAGAACTGAATCTGGGGGAGGCCGGGAAAATAAAAGCTGGTCGGCTCCTGCAGATAAAGCTGTTTCTCGCCGCTCGCGATCGCGAGGGCGTCGGCAACCCGGGGGCTGAGGTCTCGGAAACCGGCTTCGCGCAGCGCTTGGTCCAGATGCGCGCGATAGTCGCCCTGGCTGCGTGCCAGTTCGACCGTCACTCGCTGCACGTCGGCCGCGAGGTTGGCCGGTAGTTCGCCTGAAATCGCCGCCACGTCGCGCGCGAGTTGAAAAAAACTGTGCGCCGCGCGCAGATCGCCGCGGCTGCCGAGCACGTCGCCTTTCATGATCAGCGCACGGATGTGGCGTGGCTGTTCGGCAAGCAGCCGGTCGAGCGCGGCAAGCTCGCCTTCCTGATCGCGCTCCAGCCGGCAGGCCTGGGCGATCAGCAGCCAGGGCGCGGCGATGCCGTTGCCCGCCGCGGCGACCTGCTCGAACGCCGCACGTGCCGAGCGTCCGTCCCCGCGCTGCATGGCGGCGACTCCTTCGCGGATCATGCGGTCGGCTTGTTCAGGGCTCAGCATGCCATCTCTTAGGGCGGCGAACGCGCCAACGCCAAGCCCCGGGCTTAACCACATCTTAGAGTCTGGCGTGCGATCTGGTCACTGAGATCATCAATTCCCGAAGGGACCATATGCGCGTTCTCGCAATGGCATCGCAGAAGGGCGGATCGGGCAAGACGACCCTGTCCGGCCATCTCGCCGTCCAGGCCCAGCTTGCCGGGGCCGGCCCCGTTGTCCTCATCGATATCGATCCGCAAGGGTCGCTCGCCGATTGGTGGAACGAGCGTGAGGCGGAGCTTCCGGCCTTCGCGCAGACGACTGTGGCACGTCTGGCGAGCGACCTCGATATGCTGCGCCAGCAGGGTTTCAAGCTCGCCGTGATCGACACGCCGCCCGCCATCACCATGGCGATCCAGAGCGTGATCCAGGTCGCCGAGCTGATCGTGATCCCGACCCGGCCGAGCCCGCATGACCTGCGCGCCGTCGGCGCCACGGTCGATCTGTGCGATCGCGCCGGCAAGCCGCTGATCTTCGTCGTCAACGCGGCGACGCCCAAGGCCAAGATCACCGCCGAAGCCGCGGTCGCGCTGTCGCAGCACGGCACCGTCGCCCCGGTCACGATCCACCAGCGCACCGATTTCGCCGCTTCGATGATCGACGGCCGCACCGTGATGGAAGTCGATCCGAATGGCCGCTCCGCCCAGGAAGTGACCGGCCTGTGGGACTATATCTCCGACCGGCTGGAAAAGAATTTCCGTCGTACCGTCTTCAGTGTGCCCGGCGCCGCTGGCCAGTCCGCATCGCGCGGTGCTGGCGGCTTCGGCCGCCGGGTGGTCGGCCAGTGAGGGGGCGGGCGATGGAAGCCAAACCGTTCGCATCGCTCAGTTCCGGCCTTCTTGCCCGAAAGGGGCAGGCGAAGCCCGCCATGCGCCCGCAGGGGTTCAACGGCTTTGGCGCCCCCAACGAGGATCTCGGCTGGAACGATATGGGCTTCGACGCGCCGCGCGTGGCGCCCGCCGATGCGCCGGCCGTGGTGCATCAGCAGGTCGAGCTCGCCCAGCATTTCGCACCGGTCGCGGATGAGCCGCTCGTCGAAGCGCCTGTTCCCGAGCCAGCGGCACCGAAGGTGCGCCGTCCGAAGGCGAAGCCTTTGCTGAACGGCCCCAAGGCTGCGTTCACGCTGCGCCTCGATGAAGACCGGCACTTGCGCCTGCGCCTCGCCTCTGCGTTGCACCGCCGCTCGTCGCAGCGGCTGGTGACGGAGGCACTGGATGCGTTGCTGAACAACATGCCGGGCCTAGACGAAATGGTCGCCAAGGCACGGGCCGGAAATGTGAGGAAAGCCAATGCGTAAGTCCTTCATGTTTCGATTTGCCGTAAGCTCCGTCGTGTTGCTTTCGGCTGCCGCCAACGCGGCCGCGATCAGCGATGCCGTGAAGTCGGCTACCCGCGCCGAACGTGCGCTCGACAAGTCGAAGCCGGCCGAAGCCGTCGACGCGGCCGAAGCGGCCGTCGCCGCCGCGCCGCGCGACGCGGGCTATCGTATGCTGCTTGGTCGCGCCTATCTGGGCAGCGGCCGTTTCCGTTCGGCCGCGACCAGCTTTTCGGACGCGCTGACGCTCGATCCGCAGCGCAGCGGCGCGGCGCTGAGCTTGGCACTCACTCGCCTGGGCACAGGCGACCGCGAAGGGGCGCGCGAAGTGCTCGATGCCCATGCGCAGACGATCGCGCCCGGCGACCGCGGGCTCGCGATCGCGCTGGCAGGTGATCCGGCCGCGGGTGTCGCGCTGCTGGAAGATGCGGTTCGCAACGGCGGCGCCGATGCCAAGACGCGCCAGAATCTCGCGCTTTCCTATGCGCTGGCCGGCCGCTGGGCCGAAGCCAAGCTGATGGCTTCCTATGATCTCGATCCGCAGACAGTGTCGCGCCGGATGCTCGAATGGTCGCGCTATACCGGCGAGGGTCAGACGGTCGCGCAGGTCGCGGCGCTGCTTGGCGTGCAGCCCGGCGACGATGCCGGCCAGCCGACACGGCTCGCGCTCAACGCGCTGCCGTCGCCGGAGCCGAACGCCGCGCCGGTCCGTACCGCCGAAGCCGCGCCGCCGCCGCCGGTCGCGATGACCGCGGAGGTCGCCGCCGAAGTGCCTGCGCCGACAGTGACCGAAGTCGCCGAGGCCAAGGCCGTGTTCACGCCGCCGGTGGCGTTGGCCGCGGCGCCCGCGGTCCAGTTCGCCGCGCGCAGCGAGGTCGTCCAGAAGATTGCGCCGACCCCTCAGCCCTGGGTCGCCAGGCAGATCGCGAAGCCGATGGCGCAGCCCGTCGCCCGCTTCCAGCGCGCCGCATTCGTCCGGCCGACCGGTGGCCGCTACGTCGTCCAAATCGGTGCCTTTTCCAGCCGCGCCGTCGCTGAAGACGGCTGGTCCCGTGCCGTGCGCCGGGTCAGCGCGCTTGGCGAGATGACACCTTCGACCGCCGTGTTCCAGAAAGACGGCGCGACCTTCTACCGACTGTCGGTCGGCGGGTTCGGCACACGCGCGACTGCAGTGACCTTCTGCGAGCGCTTTCGCGCACGCGGCGGCCAGTGCTTCGTGCGCGAACAGGCCGGCGACGCCCCGCTGCAATGGGCGCAGCGCAAGGGCGGCGCCATCCGTCTGGCGGCGCGTTAAAGGATTTCGCGGCCGCCTTTCCAGAGTCGCAATACACGGCCCTGAACAGGCAATTTGTCGAACGGGGTGTTGCCGGCGGCGGCGCGCATCTTGTCTGAATCGACACGCCAGGGCGCGTCGGCATCGACCAGGATGAGGTCGGCCGGCGCGCCGTCGGCAATCGCGCCACCTTCGATGCCCAAAATGCGTGCCGGGTTGGCCGCAAGCAGCTCGAACAGCCGGGGCAGGCCAATCACGCCGTCGCGGACCAGGTTGAGCGACAGGGCCAGCAGCGTCTCCGCTCCCGCCGCGCCCGGTGCCGAATCGGCGAAGGGCAGGCGCTTGTCCTCCGGGCCGCGCGGATCGTGGCCGGATGCGATCACGTCGATCGTGCCGTCCCGCACCGCCTCGATCGCTGCCTGACGGTCGTCTTCGCTGCGCAGCGGCGGCGACAGGTGCGCGAAGGTCCGGAAATCGGCGACGGCGTTGTCGGCAAGGAACAGATGCGTGGGCGTGATGCCGCAGGTCACGGTCAGACCGCGCGCTTTCGCTGCCCGAATCAGATCGAAGCCGGCGCGGGTCGTGACTTGCCGGATGTGAAGCCGGGCACCGGCTGCTTCGGTCAATGCGAGATCGCGGGCGATCGCCATAGCCTCGGCGACCGACGGCGCGGCGGGCAGGCCGAGCCGCGTTGCCGTTTCGCCTTCGGTCGCGACGGCATCGCGGGTGAGGCCACCATCTTCCGCATGCGACACGACGGTGAGATCGAAGGCAGCGGTATAGCTCAGCACGCGCAGCATCACGCCTGAATCCGCGATCCATCGGCGCCCGGTCGCGACCGCCCTGGCGCCCGCTGCCTTCATCAGTCCCAGCTCGGCAAGCTCCGCGCCTTGCAGACCGCGCGTGGCGGCGGCGAGGGGGTGGACCCAAATGTCGGGCTTGCCCGAATAGGCGGCGCGCTGGATCAGCCCGGGATCGTCGAGCGGCGGCGACTGATCCGGCATCAAGACGGCGCGGACAATGCCGCCAAAGCGGAAGGCTGGGCCATCGACCTTGAACACGCCCAGATCGACGATGCCGGGGGCGAGCAGCCTGCCGCCGCCGTCGATGATTTCGGCATCGCGTGGCAGTTCGCTCCCGATCGCGACGATGCGCTCGCCCTCAATCAGCACGTTCGCCGCATCGCCGTTCGGGAGGCGGATGTTGGCGAAGGCCTTCATGCCCAGCCCTCCACGCCGCGCCGCCGCCGCGTCAGCACGTCCAGGCAGGCCATGCGGACGGCGACGCCCATTTCGACCTGTTCAGTGATTGCCGAGCGCTCCGGATGATCGGCGATGCTGGAGGCGATCTCGACGCCCCGGTTCATCGGCCCGGGATGCATCACCAGCGCGTCGGGTTTCGCACGCGCCAGCCGTTCCGGCGTCAGCCCCCAAAAGGCGTGATATTCGCGCGGGGACGGCACGAAGCCGCCCGTCATCCGCTCGGTCTGCAAGCGGAGCATCATCACCACGTCCGCGCCATCCAGCCCTGCGTCGAAATCGGTGAAGGCCTTGACGCCCAGTCGCTCGAGCCCGGCAGGGATCAGGGTCGGCGGGCCGACCACACGGACGTCGGCGCCCAGCGACAGCAGGCAGAAGATATTCGATCGCGCGACCCGGCTATGCAGCACGTCGCCGCAGATCGCGACGGTCAGGCCGTTGACCCGTCCCTTGCGGCGGCGGATCGTCAGCGCATCCAGCAGCGCCTGTGTCGGGTGCTCGTGGCGGCCGTCGCCGGCGTTCAGGACCGGGCAATCGACCTTGTCTGCGATCAGTTGCACCGCGCCGGAGCTGGCGTGCCGGATGACGATCACGTCCGCGCGCATCGCGTTCAGCGTCATCGCGGTGTCGATCAGCGTCTCGCCCTTCTTCACGCTCGATTGCGCGGCGTGCATGTTGACGACGTCGGCACCCAGCCGCTTGCCCGCGATCTCGAAGCTCAGCAGCGTGCGCGTCGAATTCTCGAAAAAGGCGTTGATGAGAGTAAGGCCGGCCAGCCGGTCGTCATGCTTGGCCGTGGCGCGATTGAGCTCCACCCATTGCTCGGCCTCATCCAGCAAAAACCTAATCTCGTGCGGCTGCAGGCCCGCAATCCCGAGGAGGCTGCGGTGGGGGAACAGGAGTGCGTCGGACATTAAAGCCGTGCCTTAGCGGCTCCGCGCGCATCAATAAAGCTTTCAGCGTTGCTCAGGCAGAAGAAGTGCCTAAGTTGATCGAAACGGGGGAGAAATATGAACTGGCGCACAATCACGACCTTGGTAGCCGGGGCGCTGGCAGCTGGTGCCGCGCAAGCGCAGCCGGAAAAGCCGGGCGGCATCTGGGAAGGCTGCGGCGGCGATGTGCGGCCGTCGGGCATGTCGAAGTTCATGGTCGGGCCGAAAATGGCGGCCGCCTATCAACCGAAGACGCCGCCGACCGTCACGATCGAGCAATGCACGGCCGCGCTGGATGCGTTGGGCGCGGCCGCGCCCTGGCAGAGCCGGGCGGCATTCCTCCGCTCGCGCGCCCGCGCCTATGTCGCCGAGATGAAGCCGGATCAGGCCCTCGCCGATCTGGCGGCCATCCGGGCGATCGAGCAGAGCGACCCTGTCTATGCGCGCAGCTTCGGTCTGTCGCTGACGATGCTACGGGCGATCGCGCTGATCCAGAAACAGGATTTCGACGGGGCGGTGGCCGCCGCCGAGGCCGCCATGGCCCAACGCCCGTTCAGTGACCGCATCGCCATGTTCGCCTTTCGGGTCATGACGGCGGCCGGCGGCCATGCCGAGGCCAGGCGCAAGCTGCTTGACCGGCTGGTGCGCGACGAGCCGGACATGCTGCAGTTGCGCGCGATCGAACGCATGGCGGATGCGGACTGGACGGGCGCCGCGAAAGACTGGCTGCGCGTCACGCCTGCGCCCGGCATGCCTTCGACCACTTATATCCAGCTGCCCAATGTGCGGGTGACGGGCGCGCCGGGCATACCGCTGACCGACATTGACGAGGCGAGGGCGGGCCGTGCCGCGCTCGCCTTCGCCATGGCCGGAATGACCGACAAGGCCAAGGAAGTGCTGGCGACGGCGCGCGCGGGCCTCGCCAAGCCGCTGGAGCCGCCGGCTTTCCTGAAGGGCATCAAGGCGGGCCTGCCCGCCCCGGATCGGGGGAAGACACTCGATCGCTGGTCCGTGCTGGTCGATGCCGCGATCGCCTGGCGCGCCGGACAGACCGCACAGGCCACCGATCTGATCAAACGGCTCGACTGGACGCGGGCTGACCAGATCGAGCTCGCTTTCCTGAAAGCGACAGGCCAGGGCGGCGGCGCGATCGCCGATCCGAAAGCGGCGATCGCCTTGCTGGAAGCGGAGCGCACCCAGCGCCTCCGCGCCCGTTTCCGCCCCGACGAATTACTGGGCGAGCTGCCCGATCACGAGGAAGGATCCAAGACCAATCCGTATCGCAAATCGGTCATGTTCCTGCGGGCAAGCGGCTTCCGGGTGGAGCCGTCCAAATCCGGTTTCGGCACCGATATCCATATGTTCGGGGACAAATTGACCGCGCTCGCGGTCTCCGAAATGGCGCTGTTGCGCGCGGCCGACATGGCGCTGGCCGAAGGCAAAGGCGGTTTCGTCATCACAGACCGCCGCGGCTATCGCCAGACCATGCAGCAGACGATCTACGGCAACCCGATCGGGCCGGTGGCCAATGCCGGCAACGGGGTGGACCTGACGGTCGCCGCCGTCGATGCAGCCAATATGCCGCCGCAGCTGCAGGGCTCCGAAGACCGCGTTTTCGATGCGCGTGCGGTCCGCGACGCGCTCGCTCCGCTCTACGCTGCGGCGCCTCCTGCCAAATAGCGTCGCCTGCGTAACCAATCCTGCTCCGAGATGAACGGACCGATCGGAATCGGTTCAGACACGAACCGGCATAACCGATTCGTGGAGTCGCAGAGGAGGAGAAAAACAATGCGCAAATTGATGATGGCCCTGGCGGTTGCCGCCACCGCGCTTCCGGTGATCGAAGCGCCCGCGATGGCGCACCGCACCGGCTATTCGCACTATCATGGCCGCAATTACTATGCGGGCGACTATCGCTATCGTTGCCGTCGCGGCAACGGCACCACCGGCCTGATCGTCGGCGGTGCGGCGGGCGCCCTGCTGGGCCGCGCCGTCGATGGCGGCCGCAACCGCACGCTCGGCACTGTCCTTGGCGCCGCCGGTGGCGCGCTGCTGGGTCGCGAAGTGCAGCGCAACAGCCAGGCGAGCCGTTGCTATCGCTAGGATGCGTGGGGCGGCCGGAACATCGCTGGCCGCTCCGCACTTCAAGAGAAAATGAGGAGGAAAATGATGCGTAAATTGATTCTCGGAGCCGCGCTGGTCGCCGTGGCTGCGCCTGTCGCGCCGGTGCTCGCGGATCCGCCGCCCTGGGCGCCCGCGCATGGCCGCCGCGCCAAGGAACAATATTATCGCGGGCAATATTATTCGGGTCCGACCTGGCAGGGGCGCGACGGCCGCATGTATTGCCGGCGCTCCAACGGCACCACGGGCCTGATCATCGGTGCGGGCGCGGGCGCGCTGCTTGGCCGCGCGATCGACACGCGCGGCGAGCGGACGACTGGCACCGTGCTCGGGGCCGCCGCCGGCGCGTTGCTCGGCCGCGAAGCGACCCGCAAGGTGCGTTGCCGGTAAGCTAATCCCTCTCCCCAGCGGGGAGAGGGCGACTCGCCAGAGGCGAGCGGGGAGAGGGGGGGCTCGGCGCTTGTAGCCCGAACTCAGAACCCCCTCACCCAACCCTCTCCCCGCTGGGGGAGGGCTTTTATTGCCTATGCCGCTTCCAGCTGCTTGCTCACCACTTCATCGGCGAGCTTGCCGCTGATTTCCTGAAGATGGTCGAACTGCGCCGAATAAGTCGCCAGCCCCTGGCTCAGCGAGCGCAGCTCCGCGTCCAGCCCGCGCAGCGACGCTTCGGGCAGCAGCGCCTCGACCTTGTCCCAGCGATGCCAGCCCTCGCGCGGCTCCATGCCCAGCATCTGCCCGCGCCGCGATGAGATCGCCGACGTGACTTTCGAGGTGGCGCTGTTGGGCGCGAGGATCGTGACCTTGGCGACCGGCTCCAGAAGATAGGGCTGGGCGGCCGCGAGCGCTTCGCTCATCGCCAGACGTCCAGCAGTGCGGAAAGCGAGTTCGGAGCTGTCGACCGAATGGAAGCTACCGTCGGTCAGCTTCACCGCGACATCGACGACCGGAAAGCCCATAGGCCCCTTCGCCATCGCATCCTTGATGCCGGCTTCGACCGCCGGGATATATTGGCGCGGGATCGCGCCGCCGGTGATCTTGTCTTCGAACACGAAGCCCGATCCGCGCGGCAGTGGCCGGAGCTCGATCACGCAATCGCCATATTGGCCGTGGCCGCCCGACTGCTTCTTGTGGCGGCCGCGCTGAGTGACGGTCCGGCGGATCGATTCCTTATAGCCGATCGTCGCCGGTTTCGCCGTCACATCGACGCCATAGCGCCGCTTCAGCCGCGCCAGGACGACGTTCAGATGTTCGTCGCCCATGCCCTTCAGCAACGTTTCGTGGTGCGTCTCGTCCTGCTCCCAGGTCAGCGAACCGTCTTCCTCGGTGAGCTTATGGAGCGCGGTCGAGAGCTTCACATCGTCGTTGCGGTTTTTCGGTGCGATCGCGACGACATGATTGGCGACGCCGCGCTCGATAGTGGGCGGTGAGCCGCCGCCGCCCAGCCACTCGCCCGCCTGCACGCCTTCCAGCTTGGCGACAGCGATGACGTCGCCCGCTTCGGCGCGCGCGACCTTGGTGGTCTTTTCGCCCTGCATCCGAAGCAGCGTGCCAACCCGGACGCCATTCAGCTCCGCGCCTTCCTGCAGCGCGCCACCGAAGACACGAGCAAGCGCCAGCCGCCCGATCTGGTTGCCGTTGGAGACTTTGAACACCAGTGCGCAGGCCTTGTCGGCACCCAGCCGCTTTGCCGCGCGATTGGGGGCAGGTGCTTCGTGGCGCAGCGCTTTCAGCAGCCGCCTGATGCCCGAACCATTGGCGGCCGAGCCGAACATCACCGGCACCCCCAGATGCTCGCCTGTCTCGCGCGCGAGATCTCCCAGCACCGTTTGCTGGTCCGGCGTCTCATCCATCAACAATTGTTCGAGCAGCGAATCGTCGTGATCGGCGAGTTGCTCCAGCAGGTGCATACGGTCCGCGACTTCGCGGTCCAGCAGTTCGGCGGGTATTTCGGTGCGCTCGGACGGCTTGCCGGGTACATAGTGATAGGCGCGTTCCAGCCCGACATCGACAAAGCCGGTGATGCGGTCGCCTTCCCAGATCGGGATGTGACGGGCGAGGAGCGGTTTGGCGGAGAGCGGTTGCAGCGCTTCCAGCAGGTCGCGCAGGCGGCCACGCGCCTGGTCGATCTTGTTGACGAAGATGATGTGCGGAATGTCCATCGCCTCGAGCTGGCGCAGGACAGGCTCTGCCAGATGGGCACGGTCCTTATCGGGATCGATGACCACGATCGCCAGGTCAGCCGCAGCGAGGCCCATTGCGCCGTCGGCCGCGAAGCCCGACGAGCCCGGCGAATCGATCACCGCGAAATGATCGCCCAGATAGTCGAAATGCATGAGGTTGAGCTCGGTCGAGCCGCAGCGCGCCCGCGCTTCCGGCGAGGAATCGCCGACGCAGCTG
>JAFEEY010000105.1 GCA_018240865.1 Pseudomonadota bacterium
ATGTTGGTCGGGGAGAGAGGATTCTTCACGGAAATATCTCGCCCCTGAAAGCACCAGAAATCCGCGAGTTTTCAGGATCGCCCGCGCCCGTATGTAGCACATTTGTGAAGCAGTCCAGTGGCCAAGATGAGCTGGCATGTGCTTTAATGATGAGATCAGCTTAACGACTATGGCAGACCTCGGCACTCCGCCACCACGTCCGGAGTTGGTTTAGCAGCTCGTTAGCTTTGGGCCTGACAGCACTGAGGTTCCAGACAAGCCGCCGGCCCGCAAAGCAGTCGAATCGATTGGAACCTTCAGTTGCGGCTGGGCGCCACCCCATCGGCCTGGTCGCGCACGACATGGCAGTCGGGAAACGCCGCCAGACTCTCAGGCCCGAGGTTGTATTGCTCGATCACGATGCTGACGCGTCGGCACGGATTGCAGATGCGGGAAACATAATGTCGAGTGCTGCCGATGAAGTGGACGATCTCGTTGCAGCGGGGTGGAACCGCAAACGATCCGTCATCGGTGACGAAAATAAGCGCGCCGCCGTCCATTCGGTCATCGATTTCGGCATAATAGACGCTGACTAGCGTCGGCAGGATGCGACCGCCCGTGGCTGGGATATAGCGACAATCGATATGCTCCTCAACGATAGAGCGGTCGTCGAGAATCAGCGGATTGACATAAAAGGCATTCGAAGTGTCGAACAGAGCTGCCGCGAACAGTGGGCCGAGACATGGGAAGTGGGAGGTCACTACCCCAAGATGCGTTCGCCTGAAAACCAGCGACAGGCCGGCGGTGTTGACGAACTCCTTGCCGAGTACGCTCGGACCGAAGAACTCCGAGGCTTGTATCGCGGCGATGAGGCTATGACGATACACGTCGTCGAACTTCGGCGATTGCCTGAAGAATATCCCTGTCAACATTGAGCCCTTTCTGGCTTGGTCGGTTTAGATTGAATAGTCCTCCGCTTTATTCATCATCTCAACGAAGCCGGCGATACGCGACGCAACGTCATCCAAGCCGAAGCGGTCGAGCAACGTGTCAATATGACGGGCAGTGTAGGCGATATGATAGCATTCATCCTGCGCAATCCGCGCAACGCTCTCCTGCACAACCTCCGCCGCTTCTGCAGGCGCATGCGCGGCAGCGAAAGGTTTCAAGTAATTGCCTAGATACAGAGCCTTGATCTCGAACAGGTTCATCAGGATGAGTGAATTCAAGATCTCGTCGTCCGTAGGCGTCGGATAATCGGCGGGGCACGGCGTGATCAACGTCAGGTCGACGACGTGGGCCTCGGCTTCCTGCCGGAGCCACGCTGAATCCAGATGTGGAAAGATCTGGAAGATCAGCCCAGCAAAGCTGCGGGAGTGACGAGCTTCATCCGCGGCGTGCCGCTTCAGGTCGCGCTTCAGCGCATCAGAGCCGACCACGCCGGCATATTGCTGCAATCGGCCTGCGCTATAGCCTTCCATATAGGCGTTCGATGCGAGCAGCGACGCGAACCATTGGCGATTCACGGCGCGCTCGCGGAAAGCCGCGCGATAGCCGGCCCCCTCGAAGTCGGGCGGCACTTCGCCTAACGCTTGGCCGAGCGCAATCAAATAGCGCCGGCCGTCCCAGCGGACGGTATCCGTCAGCGTTTGCGCCACCAAATCGCACGTGAGGCTCACCGACATTGATCGGGCCACGACCGTTCGAGCTCAGTTCTCGCGCTTGACGTCCAGCCTGATCGTCACCTTGTCGTGAACGCTCTTGGGAATGGGAGCGTTCTCGATCGTGAAGGTCGTCTTCCCGAAGAACACGGAGCTTGGCACTTCGACGCTCTTGCCCGCGGCGATCGCGCGCAACTCATCCGGACTGAGTTCGAAATCGATCTTGCGCTTTGACGATCCTTCATATTCCGGCATGGCTTCGACTCCCCAAATGTCGAGTACACGAGAATAGGGCAAGGCAGCGCGCCCGGCAATTGGTGACGCGACCAATCAAAAATTTACCACTGGGAGATCACTCAGCGACGCCGCAGCGGTGACCGCGTCGCGGTCTCTGTGGGCAGGCAGTCGCGGCCATGCTGAAGTAGCATTTTAACTTTTGCCGTGTGATATCGACCTCCGGTGAGCCTTGGCGAGTGAGCTCCACCGCGCGGCGCGGGATGTTGGGGAGGCGCGCAAAGAAACGATTGCGGAGGCGGCGGGCTCCATGTTGTTCCGCGCCGAGGAGCCGCTGCTAACCTAACTCGCTGTGCCGCCAGCTCCTGTAGTATCTGGCTAATACATCGTTCTCGATGCCCCGCTTTTCCATGCACAATCGAGCGCGGGGCTTGCCGGCGCCTGAACCGCATCGTGACCGAGATGCCGGCGCGGGCCTCGACTGTCTCATCTCACCGTGCCCAGCAAGAATTTGCAAGCGACTAACGTGATTGCATTTTCTCTTGTCTGATCAATTTGTGAGGCGCATTCTTACGCTTCGCGAGGGGGGAGCGAGATGATTCCAACGTTCTTAGGAAAACCGCGCCGGCTGCAAGCCGCGCGGACATTCGGCGCGCGCGCCGCTCTGACATTGTGCCTGTTGCTTTCCGCCGTAGCCCGGGCCGAGGCGCCTCCGCCCAGTTACCTCAACCAAAAGGCAATCGGCGCCCAGGTCGCACCTGCGCCCGCGGTCGGCAGCGAGCCGGCGCTCACCGATCTCTATCTCGTTCGTGCGGCGCAGCGCGCTGCCAGCCCAGGCGAATGGACCGAGGCATTTGATGACGCCAAGGCGTATACCGCGGCCGAGGTGCTGCCGCGCTTCAACGCGGCCGCCGGAGCGGAGAAATGGACCCTCAGCGAAACCAGCCGGCCGATCGTCGCGCATATGCTCGCGTGGGTGTTGACTGATGCCGACCATTACTCCGACGAGGCCAAGAAGACTCCGGGTGCGGGAAGGCTGCGGCCGTATGCCGAGACAAGGCTGGCCGCCCTCGCCAGTGAGATCAGGCCGTGCTTCGAGGCATTCCTGCCCCCGGACGGATCAGGCTCTTACCCATCCGGCCACGCCGCACGTGGCTATGCGGCGGCGCTACTGCTCGCCGATGTTATGCCAGCGAAGCGCGAGGCGTTGCTCGCGCGCGGCGCGCTCTATGGCGATAGTAGGGTGATCTGCGGCGTCCATCATCCAGTGGATGTCGAGCGCGGGCGGGCGATCGGGCGCCAAGTCTATGAAGCGACTGCCAAGGAGCCGGCCTACCAGGCTGATCTCGCTTGCGCGATCGAGGAAGCGAAAGGCACGTCGCCCGCTGCCTACACGCCCGCGTGCCGCCAAAGATATCTCGCCTATGCTCGCGAAGTGTTCGATCGCCAGACCGCGAGCCTCTGCGCGCTGTTTGCAACCTCTTCCGAGAGTGACCGGCCCAAGTCCTGCCAGCCCCGCGGCAACAAGACCATGGCGAAGGATCATTAACTGGCATGGATCTGACAACCTTCTTAGCACTGTCGGAAGCGCTGACCGGCTTTAGCGAGTTCGATCTACGTGCGACCGGCCAGGCCGAGGCTTATCGGGCCAAGACCAATTCGAAACTGGGCGAAGCACTGATGGGGGCGATCGAAGGCACTTGGGCGCCGCTTGCGCACCGCGGGGCGGCTGAGCGCGCCGCAGGCGTCGGCGCCATGATGGGATCCGCTCCAATCGGCGAGCCGCTGCGCCAGATCGCGCTGCTCTGGTATACCGGCGCGTGGTACACTGACGCTCGCTACGGCTATGCGACGCTTTCGGGCCAAGCATATCAGAAGGGCCTGATGTGGAAGGCGATCGGCGCGCACCCAATGGCCGCCGAGCCTCAGGGCTTTGGCGCTTGGTCATTGCCGCCGCCCGAGCCGAGCGCATGAAATTCGACATCGCCGCCGACGCCGGCGACCAGATCTACGATGTCGTAATCGTCGGCGCGGGCATAGCCGGATCGATTTTGGCAAAGGCGCTAGCCGAGTGCCACTGGCGGGTGCTGGTGCTCGAGGGCGGCACGTCGCAGTCCCTGACCTTGGACGGCTACCTCGACAATCTGGAGCGTTACTATGCGGCCGACGCCAAAGTCCCGAACGCGCCCTACAAGCTCAACCCCAACACGCCTCAACCTGACGTGCTCGCGGTTAGGGGCAATGACCCCGTTGCCAACAGCCTGGGCTATCTGATCCAAAAAGGACCGCTTCCCTTTCGCAGCGATTATGTCCGCCAAGGCGGCGGCACCACATTGCATTGGCTTGGTTCGTGCATTCGCATGCTGCCGCAGGATTTTACGCTCTGGGACGATCCCAAGCGGTTCGCTCGTTGGCCGCTCCGTTATGAGGATCTTAAGCCTTATTATGCACGCGCTGAGCGCGAGATTGGGGTCGCGGCCGACAGCGACGACCAGCGCCAGCTCGGCGAATGGCTCGGCGAGCCAGGCTGGATACCGGACGATTATGAGTTTCCGATGCGGCGGATCCCGCCGAGCCATATCGACGGCTTTTTCGAGGAGGGTCTGGCGGGTGCGGAAACAGAGCTTGATGGCGCAACCTATCCGGTCCGCGTCACCAGCACGCCGCAGGGCCGCAACTCCATTCCCAATCCGGCCTATCCTGGCGGATATGATCCGATCGGCGCCATAGGCAATCCCGACATAGGTCAACGCTGCCAAGGCAACTCGTCCTGTGTGCCGATCTGCCCGGTTCAGGCTAAGTATAACGCAACCAAGTCGCTCGCTGCGGCGGTCGCAACCGGCCGCGTTCGCGTCGTCGCCCATGCCGCAGTCTCAACTGTCCTCACCAGCGCCAACGGCCGGGTCACGGGCCTTGCCTACAAGGCGTACGACGATCCGGGCGAGCCGGCACACCGCACTTTCATTGCACGCGCGCGCCACTACGTGCTTGCCGCGCACGCAATCGAGAATGCCAAACTCCTACTTGCCTCGAATCTCGGCGGACCGGCAGTCGGCTGGTATCTGATGGATCATCCGGTGATGCTGACTTGGGGCAGCGCGCCGCAGCCGCTCGGCACTTTTCGCGGCCCCGCGTCGACTTCGGGCATCGAAACGCTGCGCTCCGGCGCCTTCCGCACGGCCCATTCAGCGTTTCGAATTGAGATAGACAACTGGGGCTGGAACTGGGCGACCGGCGCACCGTCATCGACAATCGTCGATCTGGTCTGGAACCAGGGCCTTTCCGGCAGGGAGCTCCGCCAGCGCATGTTCGACCTGACCCAGCGCCAAGTGCGGCTGGGGTTTCTGATGGAAGTGCCGCCAATCCCCGAGAACTGCATCAAGATCGACCGCGGCGCGCTTGATCCACTCGGCAACCCTCGGCCCGTCGTCCATTTCGACCTGCCGGATTATACGAGGCGCGGCATGCAGGCGGCGCGGCAGCTATCGCGCATCATCTTCGCGCGGCTGAATATCGATGACCATACCGATTTTTCGCCCCTCGGCCCCGGCCAGCTCAGCTTCGAAGGCGAGGATTATGTCTATCAAGGCGCCGGCCATGTGATCGGCGGCCATGTCATGGGCGACGATCCGAGACTTTCGGTGGTTGATGCGGACAGCCGCGTATGGGACCATCGCAATCTCTGGCTGGTCGGCTGTGGCAACATGGCCTCGGAAGGCACTTCCAACCCGACACTAACGCTTGCTGCGCTGACCTTGCGCGCCGCCGATGCGATCGACGCAGAGCTGCGCCAATGAGCACGCCCGCACTGCCGGCACTGATACGCTCGCTCCACGATCTGCGCGAGCATCTCCAAGCGGCCCTCGAGCTCGAACATGGCACAATCCCACCCTATCTAGCGGCCCTCTATTCGATCCGTCCCGGCCGCAACCGCGCCGCAGCCGAGATCATCCGCACCGTCGTCGTCCAAGAAATGCTGCACATGGCGCTAGTCGCCAATGTTCTGAACGCGGTCGGCGGCGCGCCATCGGTTGCCCATAGCGACTTCGTGCCGAGCTATCCAATGGCGCTACCGCTGGGCGAGATCGAGCCCTTGATAGTGCCGCTGAGCCGTTTTTCTCCGGAGGCCGTGGCGACGTTTCTAGCTATCGAGCGCCCTGTCCCGCCCCCTAAGCTCAAGCTCCAATTGTTCTGGCTGGATCGGGCCGAGCCCGTGCCACCCGGCCAACTCGCTAACATGGTCCGGGCGGGCCGGCTTTATCCCTCAATCGGCGACTTTTACGAAGCCATCGAGCGTGGCTTGGTCGCGCTCGAGCACCGGGCGCGCGCTAAAGACACGACGATCTTCACCGGCGACCCCAAGCGCCAGCTCGGGCGAGCGCATTTCTATGGCGCCGGCGGTGCAATCGAGCGGGTCGACAATCTTCGATCCGCGCGGTCCGCTCTCGCCATCATCATCCGGCAAGGCGAAGGCTATGGCGATGGCACCGCCGATGGCGAGCGAGTTGGCGACACCACCGAGATAGCCCACTATTATCGTTTCGATCAGATCGCCCAAGGCCGCCGCTATCGCGCGGCCGACCGGCCTGGCACTCCGACCGGAGACCTGATCGACGTCGACTATAGCGACGACGCCGTGTTCCCGATGGCCGACAATCCGTCGTTGGCTGCGACGCCCTTAGGCGAGATACGCGACCGCGCGACGGCCTTCGCCGAGCGGTATACCGATCTTTTGCGCACTATCGATCGCGGCTTCAACGGCGCGCCCGATCGGCTGTTCGAGAGCGTCACGATCATGTTCGACCTGCGCCGGCTGGCCGCCGACCTCCTGGCCAATCCGCTTGGAGACGGCGCCGGCCATGCCGGGCCGTGCTTCGAATTCCGCGCTGATGCCGTGGCCAGAGTTTGACCGCGGAGGCGCCCCAAGTTCTTACCGACCGCGGCCAGCCGCTTGGGCTCAGTCTTCAACAGGCCAAGCGCTGCTCGGCCACTGACCCCGAATGGCCGCTTGGAGGCCGGGAAGACTACAGAACGGGCAGTTTTCAGCCTTCCCCCTGACCGTCCGCGCTCGCCCCACCGGCCCGTTCCACGGATCGACGGACCAGTAGTTGGTGGGATACCCGCCATGGGCCATCCTGAGAAGTTCCACCGTCATGAGAACGCCGGCCCAGCACGACACGAAGGCAAAAGGCGCGAGCACCTGCCTACCCTCCGCCGTGGTGATCGCCTGCTGCCCGCACAGCCGTCGAAACATGGTGTCGTAGGCCAGTCCCACGATCTCGGCCGCATCCACCTTTCCCGGGTAACGCGCTGCGATTTGGTTCGCTGTCGCCTCGTCGATATAGACATTCCGGAGGACAGCCTGGTCGACGCCGAGCGCTTCCGCGATCGCGCGCTCCCGTGCGTCTTCCTGCGGCACGTGCCTGTAGATGCAGGCCAGGCATGCCTGCTCCGTCGGAAGCGTGTTCGAATGGACGATGACACCCGTCGCATCGGTTGTCGATCCATCGACGATCCGGTGGGGCATCTCCATCTGAATCGAGCGACGGACGGCGCGACTGTCCACGGTCGTAAACACCAGCTCAGGAGGACCTTCAGGGCGTCTCACCACCTGCCGGAAGTCATCAACGACCGGGACGAGCCGCAACGCAGGAAAGTGAGGCTGTGCCCGGCTTGCCAGCGCCTCAGCCTTGTCCCGATCTACGTCCTCCTCTTGCAGGTAAAGGCAGCGGTTGAGAACTCCGGCCGCGACCGGCTTCGGGTCAACGATACTCAACTCACCCCTGAGGTCGAGATGGCGAGCAGCATGGAGGAATCCGTGCGCAACCGCACCGGCGCCGGCGAGAAAAGCGTCCTTCAGGATCAGAGGTCTCTCGATAGCATCGCATGGGACGCCGAGATCGTCGAAGGCCAAGCTGAGCGGCATCCTGACGTCGGGCATGCCGGGGTCGTCGAGCGCCACGCGCAGCACCGCCGCCGTAGCTGCACAAGCCGCCGCAGCCGCGAAGAGACCATGCGGACGACCAGAGCCCCTCTTCGCACTGGACACGCCGGTGACCGTCACACCCTTTTCATCGAGGTCAACGAACACCGGTCGTGCGTGGGTCCGCGCCATGGCGCGACCAACGACCACCTCCACATCCGGAACTGCCCCTCCGGCGGTTCGGCGGGTAGTAACGGTGCGTCGCAGGAGCGCCTCGAGCTCTCCCGCCCAAAGCGCCTTCCAGCTGTCCTCGGTGGTGATGAGAACCGTCGCATTGAGACGCTCCGCCGCTTCATCCTCTCCTATGCCTAGGAGGGACGCGAGCATCATCGCGTTCTGCTGTTGGGCCGGCGTGGTCACAGGATCACTTCCAGCGGGGCGGCCGGCCCGAGACTGGCGCAAACGCTCCATTCGCCATCACCCGTGCATTCATAGATCTTGGCCTCGCTCAGAAAGTTGCCGGGCGTGGTGGAACGGGCGAACCGGGGCAGGACAAGGGACAGCGCCCCCAGGTGACGGACGATTGCCCACTTCGCATCCGCCTTCGAGTGATAGGCGGTGCCCGGGTGGGTGTGGATCTGGGCAACGATGCGCTGCCTGGTCGTGGCGAGGTGAGAAAGAAGCGATCGCATCGACTCAGGCGGCAGCCGGAAGTAGTCGAACTCAGCCTCCTGTTCGGGTTCGTAGACCTCAAGGATCGAAACCGGATCCCGAGCAGCCGCCGGAGCCAGCCAAAGAGCTACGCGTTCCTGGCCAATGCGACCCCCTCGCCGGAGGGCTTCGATCGTTAAGGCGAGGACGACGGAGCTGCAGCGGACCCGGCTCACTGGAGTCCCCTCTTCCAGACGCGCCAGAGCTGAAACAGGATCCCTCCCAGATCCATGCCCGGTTGTCCCCGATAGTTGTCCCATAGATCGGGGGAGTGCAGCGTGTGGTACTCCCGCACGCCCCGCATGCAGACAAAGGGTCTGCTCGTGCCGGGAAAGGGTCCCTGGTTGTAGACCGACCCGGAGTTCTGCGGAACTGTTCCTAGTTGTGATCCATCGACTTCGAGAAGCGTGATCGACGGGGGAATCTCGGGCCAGTCGGTGCAGTCCATCCTGAGCCGGATCGGCTTCGCGCTACCCTCGCCGAAAACGACATCGAGGAATGGGTAGGAGGCCTCGACGAACCTCCACCCCCAGCTTCCTGTCGAACGGGAGTCGATCGCCGTCACGTCGTGCTCAAAGGCGGCACGGGCGAGCGCCTCAAGCACCGCCACCGCCTTCGCGCGGACCCCACTCGATCGTGACCGAGCCGGCCAGGCCTGCCTGACCGAGCGTCAACGCCGGGTCGACATCCCTGTTGTCGACCACGGCTACCCACCCCGGCGTTTCGGTGATCTTCAGCTTCTTCCTGGCCTGCTCCAGGATGGTCGCGACAGTTGTCGAGTCAGCGTAACGCTTCGCGCCCTCGGCCGGGAAAACCCCCGCTGTCGTCACCACGACAACCAGCACCTTGCCAGGGTGCTCTGCCTGCCGGGAAACGACGTGCTCGACTCCGTCCTGGCCGAATACCAGCTGCCCGCCGCTGGTGAGGACCGTGTCTGGCTCGTCCTCGTGTTCAACAACCCAGTGCCGACCGGGCTCGATCGGCCAGATCCTGAGAAACTCGTCCACGTCCATGGCATCGGATCCCCACACCTGCCCGATCTCATCAACCGTAAAGCTGAAGGACCGATCGCCCCGCCAAGCCCTAAGCTCGCCGCCCGCGTAGTCGCCAAGGTCGAGGTCGTCGTCGGTCCCGATCAGCTTCGTCCGGCCCTCGTGGAGAAGGACAAGCTGGTGCTCGCTGGCCGGCACGTTGTCCGACTTGGTCAAAGCCTCGCGGCCCGTGATCACCCGGTCGGGAAAGTCGATGACGCGCCCGTTGACGGGGATGTCCCAGCGGGAATGGCGTTCTTCGATCTCGGTCGTCATCTGGCAAGCTCCTCAGTAACCCGGCCTCTCACGCGGACTCTTGACGGAACCCGAGATCGGACTACTATCCCGATTCGGTCCCGATGTGGACTGTCTACATCGGGACTGTTTCGGCGGTCAAGTCTATTTATGGAGGAGACCTGCGATGCGCGCTGAAGCCCTCGACGCCCAAGCGGGCGCCGGGCAGTCCAGGATTCCAGCGGAGCTGGAAACCTTCTTCGCCATTTCGGAGAAGTGGCAACTCTCCACGGAGGAGCAGATCTCGCTGATCGGGTCCCCAGGACGTTCAACGTTCTTCAAATGGAAGAAGGAGGTGGGAAACCTGCCACAGGATACTCGAGAGCGCCTTTCACACATCCTTGGCATATGGAAGTCCCTCCGCATCCTGTTCACTCAAGACGACAGGGGTGAGGCATGGATACGGGCGAAGAACCGTTACTTCGACGGAGCCAGCGCTCTTGACGTTATGCTGGAGGGAATGTCGGGTCTCGTGCGTGTGAGAAGGTATCTTGATGCACAACGCGGCGCTTGATCGAGCTCCGATCGCCGAGTGGTCCGGCGACGCCTACCGGCTGATTCCCTCCCGCTTCCCTCCAGTGAACGTTTATGAGGGACTCATCGCGAATGATCGTCTCGACGATGTGTATGCCGCGGAGAATCTGACGAACCCGCGCATTCGCTCGTTCGATCGTCTTGCGGCCACGAGAGGCGGCGACGCATCCTCGGATCCCAGCCTCCAGAACTGGAATCTGGCGCCTTTCGCCTATGGCAACCCGGATGGGACCCTCTTCTTCGACGAAATGCGGCCGTGTCTCGAGCTCGCAGGCGACCGGCAAACAGCGCTGGCCGTGTCGGTTGCCCGCCGCGAGCGATTCCTCGAGAATACTCAGGAAGCGCCAATCGGGCTGGACATGCGGTTGCTGCTTCACCCGGTCTCCGGAAGGTTCTGGGACCTCAGGGGCATTGAGCCGCTGATTGCCGCAGAGGAGCTGAAGCAGCGGCGAGAGATCGCAGCCGGAATGCCCGACGAGGCGCAGGGCATCCTGTATAACCCGCCCGAGCGACCTGCCGGGACGTCTATCGCGGTCATCACCGGCGACGTGCTTGGCCGCTCAGTGCAAACGGTTCATTTCAGGTATGTCTGGGACGGCCGGCGTATCGCACTGCTCTACGCTTTCGACGAGAAGGGGACGGAGATCCGACGCGAGGATCTCTCCCGACCTGAAAACATATCGGTTGCCGCCTAGCGTTCAGAGCGGGCCGGAATGCCACCCCTCGAGCCTGACGAAGTCGTGGAAGTCGCAGCCAGGCGCGAGGCAGACAACGCTGGGCGAAACCGTGCCGTCGGCAGCGATGGAGTGTCCGCGCAGTGATACCGAATGCCCCCTCGAGCAGGTCAGCTCTGCCTTGAACGTGGCTCTCGTGCGAGGGTGACAGTCCTTCCACATGAGTGGTGGAGGGCTGCCGGCCTCGCCCCAGCGCACGAGATTGATCCTTGGGCGGTTCCACGTTTGCCTTGGTGGGGACGGGCTCCGTCCGATGAGCTTGCGAAGGTAGTCGAAAAGCCGGCTAAGCATGGTCAGCGCAATCAACCTCCGCCCAGATCCCTGGTCTTTCGTTTGCTCTGGTAAACCGCACTGGGAATTGAATCCACTCCACGCACGATGGACCGTCCGCTCCTTGATGGCAGAGGAGAAGTTGGATGGTCAGAATGGGTGCCTCTAGTTTTCTTGTCGCGTTCGCAATGCCCCTGGCCGCCGCTCCGCGGGTGGATCCGCAAAGTGCGGTTGCGCAGATCGCCTGGCCATATGAGGCGAAGCCGCGTCTCGTGGCGGATGACCACGTCTGGCGCTGCACCGGCCCCACTTGCACCGGCGAGGCCCTGGACAGGCCTGCGTCCCGGATGAGAACCTGCCGTGCTCTGGCCCGCATGGGCGGACGGGTGATCAGCTTCACTGTCGGCGGCGTGCCGATGGTCGGGGAGGAACTCGAGCGGTGCAACCGCGGCCTGAACTAGCGGGAAGAGGACACGATGCGGAGTTCGCTGTGTGCTCTTTCGCAGCCCAGCAGCCTGCGCGCGGCGGTGCCCGCCGAGCGCGCGTAGGCCGGGTCCCGATGCGTGAGCGTCAGGACAATGCCGCCATCGAGCAGCAGCATTATTCCGCGCGCGAGTTCCTCCGCATCGCCCCGTCCCTCCTGCGCAAGCATGTCCCGGAGCCAGCTCTCGAAGTCACGCTTATGTGCTCGGGCGACAGCGGCCGCTGGGTGTCACGGGAGCTCGGCCAACTCGCAGATCACCCGGGTAAAGCCACACCCTCGCCAGCGGGGATGCATTGCCGCCCGCGCAAGGTTGCTGAATATGCGCTCCACCCGCTCGCCGACGGAGCCCTCATCGCCTGCCCAGCGGCGATATCGAGCCAGGACATCGACTTCCGTTGACTTCAGGTATTCCGCGAGGAGGTCGTCCTTCGAGCGGAAGTGGTAGTAGAGGGTCTTTTTGGTGACGCCGGCCCGTTCAGCGATGCGGTCCATACTCACGGCCCTGAAGCTCCCGGCGTAGAATAGCTCGTCGGCAGCTGTGATGATCTGCTCGCGAGTGGTCGCGGCCGGCTGCCGTGCGGACGGGCGGGCGCGCAACATCAGGCCTCAGCGTGATCCGTCGCAAAGCGGGGCGGCGGTCCTGGTGGAGGTATGGTGGCCCTGAAGCTGCCTCTCGAAGACATCCGCGCGTGAAAGTCTGAAAGGTTCGGAAGGGTCTGAAGCAGCTCGCGACTCGACGGCACCAGTGTCATCCGGTCGAGCAGGGGTGCGAGGTTCAGGTCTGCGAAAGTCAACTCCCCGCCAACAAGGAAACCCGCCTCAAGCGAGCGATCGAGAAACTCGAGATCGGCTCGTATTCTGGTGAGCAGCGGCCCGACCTGATCGATGTCAACGCTCTTCCCAGCGGCGGCGGCACGGATGTGAGTGACGAGGAAGTTACGAATCAACAGCGGGTCCAGGTGCGTGTTCACGAAAGAGACCCACTGCTCAGTCTGACCTAGCCTCCGAGAGTCCTGCGGAATCAATCTCGGATGGGGAAAGGTCGTGTCCAGATAGGTCGCTATCGCCTTGGACTCGAACAGCGTGAAGTTGCCATGGCGCAGTCCCGGCATTTGTCCAAGTGGGCCGATCGCACGCAGCTCAGGCGATCCCAGCGGGACCTCAATCAGGCGATATTCGATCCCCTTCTCAAGACAGAGCATGCACACGGCGCGAGTGAACGTCGAAGCCAGTGATCCGAATATGTGTGGGAGTGGTCTCCGGCCGCCCCCATCGCTGCGCGGTTTGACGCCGGAGCTCATCCCATCCTCCTCCCGATCGCGTCGCCACACGTGGCAGCATGGCTTTCCAGCCATAGGATAACGGAAGTTATCCTATCAACCTTTTTCAGCGGCTGCCCCCGTCCGGGAGGATGCAACGGGCGGCTTCTCTGTCAGGCCGCGAGCAGGAGGGACGGGGTTGCACCCACCGGGAGCGTCGAGGAGGGGCGTGGGGTCGCCGAGCGGGTGGCGGCAGTCGACCCGCAGGAAGTTCCCGAAATGTTCTCACTTTGTCATTGACGGCGGGAATTTCTGCGGACATAACGTCCGCAGATAATCCCTGCAGGACCAGCGATGACCGAAGTGATCCCCGGCGAAGTCCGCGACATGCTTGTCCGCGCTCGTGGCCTCTACACGCAGAAAGAGCTTGCGGATAAGCTCCATCGCTCAGCGAAGCAGATTGGGCGGTGGGAAAGGGCGGGCGATGTGCCTCCGGCCCTTGTTCCAGCGATCCAGCGGGCGATCGCCGACAGGTCCACGAAACGGACGGATCACCCTGCCGATTTCACGTTCATAGACCTATTCGCTGGAATTGGCGGCATCAGGATCGGCTTCGAGGAGGCAGGCGGGCGTTGCGTCTTCACAAGCGAATGGGACAGTTACGCGCAGAAAACCTACGTCGAGAACTTCGGCGACGACCATGAGATTGCGGGGGACATCACCAAGGTCGACGCGGCCGACATCCCGGACCACGACGTCCTGCTAGCAGGCTTTCCGTGCCAGCCCTTCAGTCTTGCGGGGGTATCGAAGAAGAACGCTCTGGGCCGCCCCCATGGCTTCGAGTGCACGACGCAGGGAACCCTGTTCTTCGATGTGCAGCGGATCATCGCGGAGAAGATGCCGTCGGCGTTCCTGCTCGAGAACGTCAAAAACCTGGTAAGCCACGACGGCGGCAACACCTTTCGAGTGATCATGGACGTCCTGGAGCGGCAGCTGGGCTACACTGTCAGCCCGATGGTCGTCGACGGAAAGCGGTTTGTCCCGCAGAACAGGCAGCGCATCCTGCTGGTGGGGTTCCGGAGGGACGTAGGCTTCGACTGGGAAAGGGTTCTCGGGACCATGCCTTCGGTTTCGCACGGGCCGAAGCTCTCGGCGATACTCCACCGGGAGGACGGCACCGAAGAGGACCTGGATGACGGGCGCTATCTGCAGGCTGATGGAAAGGTGCAGGCCAAGTATACGCTGACGGAGAGGCTTTGGAGCTACCTGCAGGCCTACGCCGACAAGCATCGGGCAGCCGGGAACGGCTTCGGGTGCAGCGTCGTCGGGCCGGGCGACACCAGCAGGACGCTGTCCGCACGCTACTACAAGGACGGATCCGAGATCCTCATCTCGCGCGGCCCCCGGCGGAACCCCCGCCGCCTCACACCACGCGAGTGCGCCCGGCTGATGGGATTTCCGGATAGCTTCCGCATCCCGGTCTCGGACATGCGGGCCTACAAGCAGTTCGGAAATTCTGTGGTCGTGCCGCTCATGAAGGAGGTGGCCAAGGCCATGCGACCCGGGATCCTTCATCTGACCCAGGACGCTCCGCTGCAGTATGAGCTGCCGCAGGACTGATCGGGGTGGCAGATGTCGTGGACGCGGCGACGCGCAGCCGGATGATGGCCGGCATTCGCGGTCGCGACACGAAAATCGAGGTTTCCGTCCGGAAGGCGCTGCATTCCCGGGGCTTCCGGTATCGCACCGATGTCCGCGGATTACCAGGGAGACCTGACATCGTGCTCCCCCGGTGGCACGCCGTCGTTCAGGTGCGCGGCTGCTTCTGGCATGCCCACGACTGCGGGCTCTGCCGCATTCCCGCGACCCGACGCGAGTTCTGGCAGGAAAAGCTCGAGGGAAATGCGAAGCGGGACCGGCGGAACGATGCGGCGCTGCTCGATGCAGGCTGGCGGGTCGCGACTGTCTGGGAGTGCGGCATCCGCGGAAAAGGCCCCGTGGCGCTGACCGACGTTGCCGATGCGCTGGCTCACTGGATTCGCGGCGGTTCGCGATCGATAGAGCTTCCCGCATGAGGCATGGCCACCTCTCCGAATATTTCGCTGACTTCGCGGTAAAGCGGCTGAGCGCCGTCGAGGCGGACCGCCACCGTTCCAACCAGCACGAGTTCGACGGCGTCTCGGGCCTGCGCGCAATGCTTGGCGACGAAGACCGCAGAAACATCCCTGCCGTCTTCATATACCTCAACGACGACGATCCCGACCCGCTGCGCGAGGAGGGTTTCCTGAGCTGGTATGACGCGCGCCGCCGGCATCCCACCCGCACGGAATGGCGGCTATACTTCCCGGACACGGTCGTATCGGACAACGCTGCCGAGGGCGACCTCCTTATAATTGCGCGCCGCACGGACGGCTCGCTCATGGTCATCGTCGCCGAGGGCGGCTCGACCATCGCCAGCCAGCTGCTCTGGCTGTTCGGCGCCGGTCAGGCGACACTGCCCGGGTTCTCCGTGAAGGGAGAGCTCGAGGCGGACCAGATGCGGCTCGAATTCGCGTCGAGATACATCCTCGACCAGATCGGCGTCGTGGTCGAGGAGACCGACGAGAACCACCTCGACCAGATGCTGCAGCTGTTCGGCGGAGGGTTCCCGACGACGCGGGAGTTCTCGGACTATGCACGCTCGACACTGCGGGACTTCGACCTCGCCGCTGATCCGGATGCGGCAATCGTCGCCCTGATGGAGCGTGAGGAGATCCTGTTCCGCACGCTCGAACGTCACATCATTGGCGACCGGCTGCAGGCGGGTTTCCGCGAGGTCGACGACTTCCTCAAATTCAGCCTCTCCGTTCAGAACAGGCGCAAGTCCCGCGCGGGTAGCGCCCTCGAGAACCACCTCGAGCACCTGTTCCGCCTGCTGGGGATCATCGGCGACCGCACGCCCGTGACAGAAGGGAAGGCGAAGCCGGACTTCCTCTTTCCTGGCACGGCCCAGTATCAGGACCCGAGCTTCCCTCAAGAACTGCTGACGATGCTCGGGGCGAAATCGACGTGCAAGGATCGATGGAGGCAGGTGCTCGCAGAGGCGGACCGCATCCCCGAGAAGCACCTCCTTACTCTGGAGCCGTCAATCAGCGTGAATCAGACGGACGAGATGCAGCAGCGACGGCTGCAGCTCGTGCTGCCGCGGGGCATTCATGGCACTTATGCTCCTGAGCAGCAGCGCTGGCTGATGACGCTAGGCGGCTTAACGGAAACCTTGCTCGACCGGCAAAAGAGGGCGGGATTTTAGCCGTCGAGTGCAGCCGTGCCGAAGGGGTAGCTACTCGCCCGAACTGTCGCTTCTCGACCCTGTGAAGATCGACAAGCACGCAGACCGGCTCTCCCGCCGGATTGTCCATGTGGAGCCCTGTTGCAGCGGGACTGATCCCGAAACTTCCCCGGAGCCCGCCCGGGCCACGCCCTCGCGCCCCGTTCAAGGCTGTAGTTGCTCATCAAACCGCGCGCTGATCCACGCCAGCGCATCCGGATGCGGGGCATCGCTGGCATCCGAGGGTGCCCTCAGACTCTGCCCGGCCAACGTCGCGAGCGACGCGCTCTCGGGAACCGTCGTGACGGCCGGATGCACCTTGATCGTGCCACTTGGGTCCAGCCCCACAAGCAGGTTGTCGAATGCCCAATGGTGCGCGCGGCAGAGTGCGATGCCGTTCCGCACGTCGTCAGCGCCACGTGCGCCGCGACCGACTATATGGGCCGCCTCCACCTCGCTGCGACCATCGGGATGAAGCAGGCCCGCTCCGCACATCGCGCACCTTCGACCGTAGGCGGCAAGCACCAATCGGCTGAACGCCTTCGCCCGCGCGATGCGTCGGCCACGAGAAATCCACTGAGCATCTGCGTCGAAGAGCTCGAACGGGTTCTGCGTCCGCTCTTCAATCTCGGCGGCGGCGGCCTCAACATCGGTCAACTTGACTGGCGGAGATGTGGCATCGAGCACGATCGAGCCCGAGGACAGGCGCTGAACGAGCGCGCCATGGCGCGGGTCGTTCGATTTCACCAGTGTGAGCCTGAACAGGTCGTCTGTCGCAGTGGCCCGCTCGATCAGGGCCACATCGCCCGTCGACGCCGCCTTGCGGAAGGAGTCGATGTTGGTGAGTCTCGCCTCGGGGTTGCGCTTGTTCGCACGGGTCTGAAACTGGTAGCTGGCGACCCTGCGCTGGGAGGTCTGCCCCGGAATGACCATCTCGACCGTCACCGGGACGGCGGGAGCCGGATTGGCCGCTGCCGGCTGCGGCAATCTAGGAAAATAGGGGCGCATCATCACGGGAATGAGAATCCCGGCGACGTGCGACATGCCCTCATCGGCATCGGTCATGCTCAGGCGCTTCAGCAGCGGAGTCTCGAACCCAACGAGGTCAGACAACCGCGATCTCCCGAAGCCATTTCTGGTCGTGGCCGCTGGAAACCACCGCCAGGTAGGTCTTGGGGCGGGTCATGCCGACGTACGCGAGTTCCGTCGACTGCATGTCGGATGGCGCGACCACGAGCAGGACGGCTGGACGCTCAAGGCCCTTGAAGCGACGGACAGTATCAACGACCACCTCGCCGGCTCGCAGCTCCTCGGCGGAGACAAAGCCGAGCCCGGACTTCGCGGTGGCAATCCTGAACCTTTCCACCCAATCCGATGACGGCAGCAGCACCGCCACGTCAGATGTGGATACATCCTCGCGGTGCAGCAGCCTGCGCAGCTCGGCCGCCGCTGCCGCGGTCAGCGCATCCGCGCCATCAGCCATAATCCATTCTACGGGTGGACCCGCGGGACCAACGGCCTTGATCTCAGGTCCGGAGTAATGGGCCGATGCGGCGTCGCAAATCACCTGCGTATTGCGCAGGTTGAGCTTGAGACGGATGGGAACGAGTTCGAGGTCGAGCCCGGGCGTGCGGCCCGCATCATAGACGCGCTGGTTGCTGTCCGACATGACGCGGACCCTGCAATCCGGGTCCATGATGCTCGTCAGCGCTATCCACCAGTTCTGGCGGAAGTCCTGCCCCTCATCGACGACAACGGCGTCCCAGCGTTCGGAGGGGAGTAAAGCCGCCGCGTCGATCAACGCGCCGGGAAGATGGTCTTCGTAGAGAGCCGATCCGTGGCCAGAGACCTTTACGCCCGCCCTTTTGGCCAGTGTCCCGCACAGCGAATGAAAGCTCGTGACCGTCAGACCGTCTACTGCTGACAGCCGGCGCGAGAGCTCACCCGCCAGAGGAGCGCTATGGCAGGTCAGGAGAGTGCGCCGCCCCGCGCGGGCCAGCCGGAGCGCCTCCTCGGCCGCGATAACGGTCTTGCCGGTTCCCGCTCCGCCCCTGATCTCGGCGCGGTCGATATCAGCGATGTTATCGAGGATGTGGAACTGAGTCGGCTCCAGTATGCCGAGGTGCTCGGCGGCGTCTGCCATGCGAGCCGCAATGCTGAAGTGAAGCTGGAAAGGCTTGGCCAGAATGTGCGTGAGCGCCGCGACGCCATCGGCGCCTAGCGGTTCGAAGCTCGCGCTGTCGCGACCTTCGTGGAGCCGCTGCCCGACCCAGGCGCGCAACCCGTGCGCGAATTCGTCCGAACAGCAGAAGAGGCGTGCGGGCCTGTCCGCCCCAAGATCGGCCGGCGGTGCGGCGGCGTTCGGGAAAATGACCCCGTGCGCCATCCTGATGTAGCGGGTCTGCCACTTCCCGCACGCCTTCAGCTTCTTGAGAAGCTCGTGCTTCGCGTCGCGGGCCTGCGCAACCGGATCCTTGATCGTATGCCTGAAATGATTCTCGTCCCGGCTGGTCCACTTTCGCGTTTGTGGGTCGAACGAGATGCCGCCGCCCTTCACTTCGATTGCGAGGTATCCGAGTCGAGGATGTGCAACGAGGAAGTCGCATTCCCCGTCCTTCTCCGCGCCATGGCTGTCTACGCCCAGCCACGGACTCGAGTAGAAGACGGTGAAGCTGTCGTCGAGCGCAGCCGCGAGCCTGTCGTAGGTGCGCACCTCAGCACGCTTACGCCGATCGGCTTTGATCGAAACCGGGAGCTCACGGGGCCACATCACCGCCATCAGCAGGATCTGACCAGTGCGGTGAAAAAGCCCAGGTCTGGATCATCGGGCGTGCCGATCAGTAGCGCGCGGTCAAGAAACGTGTTGAAGGTTTCGCAGGACGTCTCGGGCACGAGCACGCAGGCGTGGCACGCCGCGTTCGAAAAGCTCGCCTGGGCGCCCATCATCCCGGAGATGCACAGAGGATCGGAGGAACACCACTCCATCGCGAGGAGCGCTCGGGAAAGGATGCCGCCCACGCGCTCGGACTTTCCCTGGCGCTGCAGGCCGCCAAGTGTGCCGTCGGAGTCGGTCGTGGCAGTGTAGATGAGAATCCCGGCCATGGGTCTGTCACCCTCGGCGGCGTAGATCCGCTCCTGGAGCGACGCGCTGGAGTAACCACACTCAAGGGTCAGCTGACGCATCAACGCGTGTGCGAGCGTATGACAAAGCAGATAGCGGGCGCTGATCGCCCGGGGCGGCTTGCTTCCGGCACCATGGCGCGACGCCCAGTCCGTGCGGTAGAGCGCGTCAGACTGGGCCGCGCGCTGCGCCACCTTCGGTAGCCGCTCCCAGCTGGAAAGTCTGCGCTCGTCTAACGCGAGGAAGATCCCCTCACCCCGCACTTCGATAGCGGGGAGCCATGGCAGCTTCGTCACCGAGAGTGCCGCGTGATGTGCAGAGTCGGGGTCACCGGGCGGATTGACGCGCGTAAAACCCGTCAGAGCCCGCACTTCGCGAAGCCGGACCGCCCGGACGACGGTTGAAACCCAGGGCCCGATCACCTCCGGCACCTTTTCGCGCCGAATCTCGAATTCGAGATCGGCATCGGTGTGGTCGCCCGGGTCCTCGACAAACTGCCGGAATTCGGCCGGCCGCAGATCGTCGGTGTCGATCTCGGCGAAATGCTCAATTCGCCGCTCGACGGCTGCGGCGAGCTGCGCGGGCGTCATGCCGAGTTCGGAAAGAACTGGGCCGAGCTCCCCCTTGGCCATCATCTCGATAAACTTCTCGCGATCCTCCGGATCGACGTTCACGAGCGTGTCCCAGTATTGCCCGATCGAATCCTGCAGACGGTCGGACCAGGGTGGTATGCTGAGCGCCGATTGGGTGACTGAGAAATAGAGGTTCGACGCGCCGCGCTGAAGCGCCAGCGGTTTCTCCGGACAGGTCTCGTCGGCGTCGGGAAGCCATGGCCTGCGGCCAGCGCAGCCAGAGAACCGCTCCCAGGTTTTTCGGGAGAAGATGCCGTCCATGGACCTGCGGGCGCCGCACTTTGGACACCCCAGCATCAGGCCGGCAAGACCAGCCGCCTCGGACCGGAGGGTGAGCGAGCCGCGCTGGTTCGAGCAGTCCGGCTTGTGGTCGACCCACCAGTGCCAGGGGAACTCGTCCACATGTCCCCTTTCGCACGCGAGCACGAAGCGAACCGGGATTGCGAAGACCTTGCGCGCACCGGCCGCCTTGGCGGTGCAGTCCGCGCAGTATCGGTAGGCCTTCCCCGCGTCGTCAGACCAGCTCTTGACCGGCCCGATGCGATCGCACTCGGGACATTGCAGCCACTGCGGAAAGCGAACGGCGACCAGCCGGCGCAGGTCCGGATCCTCGCTCTTCGGGCGCTGCTCGATAACGGGAGGGAGCCTGAAGCCCTGGACCCCGAGCTTCTTCTGGAGGCGCGTCTCCCGGACCGTCTGTGCGTTGGCCAGGCCCGCCGGCGGAAACGACCTGTCCCACTCCTCGAGACCCGCCGCCATCCCCGAGACGGGGGCGTTGTCCGCACGGAAGTCGACGACCGCACCGGGGCCGAACCCGGATACAACCGCGCTCCTGCGCAACTCCTGAAGATCATTCTTCACCGCCAACCCCCCTCGCCTTAAGGAACGGCGCCATGCGGAACGGCGTCCCGGCCTCCACCGTCCGCATTGAATTCAGCGTCGGCCATGCGGCGCCCGGCTGCCTGCCCAAAGCCTTCTTCCAGGCCGCGCGCTCGGCACTCTGCAGCAAGGACTGAGGATCAGCGTGCAATAGGCAACCCCTTCGTGGGGTGATCGGCGTGCAAAAAGGACCCCTTCATCCCGGGGATTTAGTTGGCCGACTGGTTTTGATCAGTTG
>JAFEEY010000106.1 GCA_018240865.1 Pseudomonadota bacterium
CCGTTCGAAGTGGTGAGCGGCGATGCTGTGGTGCGCGACGTCGGCACCACCTTCAATCTCGTCCGCGAGCCGATGACTTTCACCGCCACGGTTTCGGAAGGCGAGATCATCTTCAACCCGGATCGCGAGGCGGTGCGCGTGCCCGCGGGCAGACAGGTGCAGGAGACCGGCGAGCAGGTGCTGGTGACCAGGGTCGATCCGGCGCAGGTCGGCACATGGCGGCAAGGGCGGCTGATCTATCGCGGCGCGCGCCTCGAGCGCGTCGCCGCCGACCTGTCGCGCGGACTCGGCATGGCCGTAGCCGCGGACGGCAGCGTTTCGGCGCGGCCGTTCAGCGGCATCATCCAGATCGAAGGGCGCGGCGAAAGCGCGCTCCGCTCTGCCGCGCTGATCCTGGGTGTCGATGTCCGCCGGGCGGGCGATCGCTGGCTGCTGACAGCGAACTGATGCGGACGGCGGGGGTCATGCTCGCTGCGGTCCTGGCGCTGGCGCCCGTTCCAGCCGCGGCCGGCTTCGACGCGCCGGCTGCCCGTCTGGACAAGGCGGCGATCCTGCTCGGCCAGCGCGCCGGGGTCAGCATCGGCATTTCCGACCCCTCGCTCGCGGCGATCCGCACCCGCCCCGTGGGCGGCGCGGCGGACGTTGCGGGCGCGCTCCGGCAGATGCTCAGCGGCACCGGCGCCGGCGCGGTGCAGGTCGGGCCGCGCAGCTGGCGGATCGTCCGGCTGCCATCCTCGCCCTACCGCAAGCCTGCGCCGCCGCCCGTTTCCGCGCCGCCTGTCGACGAGCGGAGCGACGGCGAAATCCTCGTGATCGCCAGCAAGCGCGACACCCCGATCGGCCGCTATCCGGCGACGGTCAGCACTTTGGCGGCGAACATGCTGGCGCCGGGGCTGGAAGGGCAGGGAGCGGAGGCGCTGACCGCCTATCTGCCCAGCCTCAACTCCACCCATCTCGGGCCCGGCCGCAACAAGCTCTTCGTCCGCGGCCTCGCCGATTCCAGCTTCAACGGGCCCACTCAGGCGACAGTCGGCGAATATCTGGGCGAAGCTCGGCTGAACTATAACGGCCCGGACCCGGACCTGCGCCTCTACGACCTCCGCTCGGTCGAGGTGCTGGAAGGGCCGCAGGGCACGCTGCACGGCGTCGGTACTTTGGGCGGCGTCATTCGCCTCCAGCCCGCGCCGCCCAATCTGGACCGGATCGAAGCCTCGATGACCGGCGGAGTCAGCTTTACGGAACATGGGGCGCCGAGCGGCGATCTTTCCGGCATCATCGACCTGCCGCTGTCGGACAATGCCGGCCTGCGCACCGTCGCGTACCGGGTGCGCGAGGGCGGCTATATCGACGATACGCTGCGCGGGCTGCCCGACGTCAACCGGGTCGACACGGCCGGCGGCCGCGCCTGGCTGCGCATCACGCCGGGCGACGGCTGGACGGTGGATCTCGGCGGCGCGGTTCAGGATATCAAGGGCCGCGATTCCCAATATGCCGACCGCCACGCACCGCCGCTGACCAAGGAAAGCCCGATCGCCGAAGGCTATCGCAGCCGCTACGGGATGGGGCAGCTCGTCGTGCGCAAGGAATGGGACGGACTGGTGCTCACCTCCGCCACCAGCTTCGCGCGGCAACGCATCCGCGAGAGTTTCGACGCCTCGCAGCCCGGCGCGCCGACCCGGTTCGATCAGAACGGGCATGTCGATTTCTTCTCGAACGAGAACCGGCTGGTGCGCAATCATGCGGATGGCAGCGGCTGGGTGATCGGCACCAGCCTGGTCGAGAATCGCTATTCGCTGGAACGGAGTTTCGCGCCGATCGCCGCGGATGTGAGGCTGGGCGGCATTTCCAACCGCATCCGTGAGGCGACCGCGTTCGGCGAGGGCACGTTCGCGTTGAGCGAC
This sequence comes from Pseudomonadota bacterium, assembly GCA_018240865.1. Classification (GTDB taxonomy): domain Bacteria; phylum Pseudomonadota; class Alphaproteobacteria; order Sphingomonadales; family Sphingomonadaceae; genus Sphingomonas_B. Next base: position 1,902 of record JAFEEY010000106.1, read on the forward strand.
CGCCTTCTGCTCTCGGCAGGGGGGCGGCTCACGATTCTCGAGCTGTCCGGATCGGCAGAGGGCGTGACGACGCTCGCTTTCGCCCGCGCCGCGGCGGACAAGGCGAGCCGGCGGCAAGTGGCGCTGCTGCCTTCGGTATCGCTCAGTTGGCGCCCGGCGGACGGACTGCTTGCCTATGCGCGCTACCAGCAGAGCTTCCGCCCCGGCGGCATCGTCGTGCGCGATGCGTTCGTGCAGCGCTACCGGCCCGATGATGTGAAAGCGGGAGAGGTCGGCGTGCGCTGGGACACGCAAAGCCTGAGCCTGTCGTCCGCTCTCTCCTATACCAGCTGGCGTAACATCCAGGCCGATCAGATCGACGCGGGCGGCCTGCCGACCACGATCAATATCGGCAATGGGCGCATCATCACTGTCGATGCCAAAGCGAGCCTGCGGCCCGCGCCCGGCTGGTCGATCGACCTGGCCGGCGTGTTCGCGGACAGCAGGCTGACCAATCCCGGCGTCGTCGCGCAGCGGCTGATCCTTCCCGCGAGCTTCGGCCCGGTCGACATTGCCGTGATTGGCTTCCGGAAAGACCTGCCGAATGTGGCGCGGCTGAACGGCTCGGCAGCGCTCCGCTATGCGACGGTGATCGGCGATTTCGACCTGAGCCTCTCCGGCTGGGCGCGCTATGTCGGGCGTTCGCGCCTGGGCGTCGGGCCGGTGCTTGGCATGAAACAGGGCGAATATCTGGATACCGGCCTGTCGCTGCGGGCAACGCGCGGCCGCTATGCGCTGTCGGCAACGTTCACCAACCTTGCCGATCAGCGCGGCAACCGCTTCGCGCTCGGCTCGCCGCTGATGCTGGGCCGTGAGGAACAGGTCACGCCGCTGCGCCCGCGCACGCTCCGTATCGGCATCGAAGCCGCCTTCTAGAAATTTCTGTTACGCACCTGCCGCCATGGCGGCGTCCTCTCATCGTGGGAAAGGTGACGCGGCTTGAGCCGCGGATCGCCCCCAAATCAAAATGGGAGTTTGTTTCGTGCGTCGTCTGCTTGCCTGTTCCTGCCTCACCCCGATCCTGTTCATTCCCGCCGCGCTGCACGCCGAAACCACGGTGGATGCCAAGCGCACCACCGGCGTCGCCACCTCGACGATCAAGAATGGCGCGCGGGACGATATCCGCATCACCAGCGGCGGCTCGATCGAACTGACGGGCGGCACCGCCGTCGCGCTCGACACCGCCAACACGGTCAAGAATGAAGGCACGATCTCGCTGAAGGACGCGAACGACGCGACCGGCATCCTCGCCACGGCTTTGTCGGGCGAGATCAACAATAGCGGCAAGATCACGATCGGCGAAACCTATGCCGGGGCCGATGACGACAAGGACGGCGATGCCGACGGGCCCTTTTCAAAGCAAGCGCGTAACGCCGGCATCAAGACAGCGGGCGCCTTTACCGGCAGCGTCACCAACAGCGGCGCGATCAGCGTCAAGGGCAATGACAGCACCGGCATCGTGCTGGGCGGCGCGCTCACCGGCAATCTGACGCACAGCGGCACGGTCGATGTGCTGGGCGACAACAGCACCGGCATCCGCACCCAGGCGGTCAGCGGATCGGTCAAGGTTCTGGGATCGGTTTCGGCGCAAGGCGCCAATGCCGTCGGCGTCTCGATCGAGGGCCCGATCGGCGGCGCGCTGCAGATCCAGAGCACGGTGACATCGACCGGCTATCGTAACGCCAGTCCACCGGCGGACGTGTCCAAGCTGGACGCGGACGACCTGCTGCAGGGCGGCCCGGCGCTGCGCGTCGCCGGGTCCGTGGGCGGCGGCATTCTGTTCGACGTGCGCCCCAAGGATGCCGACCCCAAGGACAATGACGAGGACAAGGACGGCATCGACGACGCCAAGGAAGGCAATGCCTCGGTCTCCTCGTTCGGCGCGGCGCCGGCAGTGCTGGTCGGCTCCACGACCGGCCCGGTGACGATCGGCCAGGTCGGCACGTCCGGATTCGGCATCGTGCTGCTGGGTGAAGCGGTCGGCTCCGGCCAATATAAAGGCGTTGACGGCACCGGCATGCAGATCGGTGGCACCGGCGGCACGGTGACCGTGGGGGGCGGGGTTTCGGTCGGCGGCAGCCTTTCCGCCAAATCGCTCGATGCCAATGCGACCGCGCTGCGCATCGGCGCCGGCGCGTCCGTGCCGAAGCTGCAGGTCGCGGGCACGATCAACGCCACCAATGGCGGCGGCGCGACCACGGAGGCGCGAGCGGTGTCGATCGAAAGCGGCGGCTCGCTGCCGTCGATCACCAACACCGGCACCATTTCCGCGACGGCGACCGGCGACGCCATGGCGACCGCGATCCGCGACCGTTCGAACACACTGACCCTGATCGAGAATACCGGCGCGATCCTCGCTTCGTCCAAGAAGATGGCGGTGGAAAGCGCGGTCGCGATCGACCTGACCGGGAACACGGTGGGCACGACGGTGCGTCAGAACATCGTCGCCGCCACCGCGACCGCGCCGAAGATCACGGGCGCCGTGTTGTTCGGTTCGGGCAATGATGTGTTCGAAGTGAATGACGGCAGCGTGATCGGCGCCGTCCGCTTCGGCGCCGGCAATAATCGCCTGTCGCTGACCGGCGATGCAGTGGTGCAGGGCGATGTCTCGTTCGGCGCGGGCGCCGACACGCTGACGCTGGCCGGTACCTCCTCGCTGACCGGCGCGGTCGATTTCGGCGGCGGCGCGGATACGCTGACGATCGGCGGCACCGCCAAGGTCAGCGGCAAACTCGCCAATACCGGCGGCCTCGCCGTGACGATGACCGGCGGCACGCTTGACGCGCGCAACGCCGGTGCGGTCGCGCTCGCCAGCCTGAATGTGACAGGCGACAGCACGATCGGCGTGACGATCGATCCGGCGACCAAAAGCGCCACTCAATATCAGGCGGCGACAGCCAGCTTCGGCCAGGGCGCCAAGATCGCCGTCTCGGTCGCGAGCGTCGGCAGCGCCGAGGGCGATTATGTGGTGGTGAAAGCGGGCGCGCTCACCGGCGGCGCCAATCTGACGGCCAATACGTCCTTGCCCTATATGTTCAAAGGCACGGTTTCAGCCAATGACGCGGCCGGGCAGGTGTCGCTGAAGGTTGCGCGCAAATCGGTCGCGGAGCTGGGCCTCAGCCGCTCTCAGGCCGCCGCCTATGACGCGGTGTTCAACGCGCTCGACAAGGACGCGAAGGTCGCCGGCGTCTTCCTCGGCATCCGCGATCAGGGCGGATTCCAGGACGCGGTGCAGCAGATGCTGCCCGATCATGCCGGTGGCGTGTTCGAAACCGTCACGCGGGGATCGCGGACGCTCGGCGGCTATATCGCCGATCCCAACGCCATGGTCGCGGACATCGGCGGCAATGTCGGTTTCTGGCTTCAGCAGGCAGCATGGGGCACGTCCAAGGGCCGGGGCGACAGTGCGGGCTACCGTTCGACCGGCTGGGGCGCGAGCGGCGGGCTGGAGCTGGACAGCGGCATCGGCAAGTTCGGCGCCTCGCTCGCCTACCTGAACGGCAAGGCCGAACAGCGCCGGGTCGAGCACCAGGTTGACGCCGATCAATATGAAGCGGCCGTGCACTGGCGGAACAGCTGGGGCGGCTTCAATGCCTTTGCCCGCGCTTCGGCCGCCTATGTGACCTTTTCGGGCTCGCGCCGCTTCGAAGGCATGTTCGGCACCGAGAAAGTCACGCGCACGGCGACCGGCGACTGGAACGGCCAGCTCTATTCGGCGGCCGGCGGCCTTTCCTACGAGTTCCGCACCGGCCGGCTGACGCTCCGTCCGGGCGCGACGGTGGACTATTACCGCCTGCACGAAGACAAGCATGCCGAGAAAGGCGGCGGCGATGCCTTCAACCTGAATGTCGCCGCGCGTACCAGCGATGAGCTCGCCGTGACCGGCACGGTCGCCGCCGGCTATGATCTCACCAAATCCGACACCAGCTTCACCCGGATCGAGCTGGAAGGCGGTCGCCGCGAGATTGTCGGCGGATCGCTCGGCAAGACGGTCGCGAGCTTCAAGGGCGGCCAGAGCTTCACGCTGATCGCCGACGAGCGCGAAGCCGGCTGGCTCGGCAAGCTGAAGCTGATCGGCGGCAACGAGGCTTTCCGCGCCGGCGGCGAGGCCAGCGTGCAGCAACAGAATGGACGCGCGGCGCTGGGCTTCCGCGCGACCGTCAGTGTCGGCTTCTAGTTTCTAGAAGCCGGTGCGCCCCGCTCGCCCTCTTCCCACGGTCCGTGCGGAGCGGGAGCGCAGGCGAGGGCGGGCAGAGCACCCCCAGCCCGCCCTCGCCCATTTCCGCCCTTAGCTCGCGCCGCGCGGCAAGGCATAGGCGACGACGCTGTCGCCATTGGGGGTTTCCATGAAATGGTGGCCGCCCGCAAAGATGACGACATATTCGCGGCCATCCTGTTCATAGACGATCGGCGTCGCCTGGCCGCCGGCGGGGAGCGGCGCGGTCCAGAGCGTCTTGCCGGTCTTCTGGTCGATCGCATGCAGCAGGTCGTCGGTCGCGGCGGCGATGAAGATCAGACCGCTCGCCGTCGTCACGGCACCGCCGTTGTTGGGCGTGCCGATCGTCACCGGCAGTAGGCTCGGAATGTTGAATGGCCCGTTCCTGCGCGCCTCGCCGAACGGCCGGTCCCAGAGCGTGCGGCCGCTGTCGATCGCGATCGCACGGATGCCGCCATAAGGCGGCCGCTTGCACATCAGCTTGGTGAAGCTGTTGCGCCAGCCGGCATTGACGCTGATCGCATAGGGACTGCCCCATTGCGGATCGACCGAATGGCTGTTGGTCGAGACGCCGCCGGTCGCGAAGCGCGGCTTGATGCCCAGCTTGTCCGCTTCCCTGCGGTCAAGCAGCCGCAGATAGTTGGGCATGTCGTTATAGTTGGCAAAGATCACGCCGCGCACCGGGTCGATCGAGACACCGCCCCAATCGCTGCCGCCATTATAGCCGGGATATTGGATCGTGTGCTTGTCGTGGCGGGGCGGGGTGTAGAAGCCGCGATAATCGGCCAGCCGGTACTGGATGCGGCAGATCATCTGGTCGATGGGAGACATGCCCCACATGTCGCTTTCGCGCAGCGGCCCCTTGCGCAGGGTCTTCCAGAGCGAGACCAGCTGGCGCGGCGCACGCTGCTGCGGCTCGACGCCGCCGGGAGGCGCCGCGATCGTGCCGACCAGCGTCAGCGGGCGCCCGGTTGCGCGGTCGAGAATGTAGAAATCGCCCTGCTTCGATGGCACCAGCACGGCCGGCGTGCCCTTATAGTCGATCAGCGAGGGCTGGCTGCCGAAATCATAGTCCCAGACATCGTTCCTGACCGCCTGGAAGCGCCAGCGCGGCTTGCCGGTGGTGACGTCCAGCGCGACAAGCGAGGTCGCGTAAAAATTCTCCTCCGGGCTGCGCTCGGACGAGTAATAATCGACCGCGGCATTGCCCATCGGCAGATAGACAAGGCCGAGCTTCTCGTCGCCGGAGCTGCCGGTCCACATATTCGGCGTGCCGCGCGCCCAGGTCTGGCCGGCGGGCGGATAGCCGGTCCAGTCCGGATGCTTCATGTCCCATGCCCAGGCGAGCTTGCCGGTGCGCGCGTCGAAGCCCTGAATCACGCCCGAAGGCGCGCCGCGATACTGGCCGTCCAATATCTGGTGGCCGACAACGATGATGCCGCGCACGATCGTCGGCGCGGAGTTGATCGAGGCCATGCCGGGATAAACTTCGCCCATGCCGATCTTGGTGTCCTGCTCGCCGGTTCCGTTGAACTCGCGGCAAGGCCGGCCGGTCATCGCATCCAAGGCGATCAGGCGGCTGTCGAGCGTGCCTTCGATGATCCGCGCCGCGCAAGGACTGCCTGCGGCCGCGCCCGGCACCTGATAATAGGCGACCCCGCGGCAGGCGGTCGTATAGGGAATCCATGCATCCGGCACCTTCGGGTCGAAGCGCCAGAGCTGCTTGCCGGTGGCGGCGTCCATCGCGACGACCACATTCTTCGCGCTGCAGGCATAGAGGATGCTGCCGATTTTCAGCGGCGTGTTCTCGGTGCCGTAGAGCTTCTGGTATTTGGGATCGCTCGGCATGCCGCCGATATGCGTTTCCCAGACCTTTTCGAGCTTGCCGACATTGTTCGCGTCGATCTGGGTCAGCGGCGAATAGCGCCACGCGGCGTAAGTGCCGCCATAGGCGGGCCAGTCGGCGCCGGTCGCGAGGCCTGAGGGATCGTTCATCGACTGCGAGCTGGGCGTCGGCAAGGCCGCGACCGCGGTGTTGTCGCGGCCCATCAGGATGAAGCTTCCGGCGACGAACAGCAAAGCGAGCAGGCTGCCGCCGCCCGCCCATTTCCAGCGCTGGGGATCGGCGCTGATGCTCGCCATCACGATCGCGGTGACCATGAGCAGCACCAGCGGCGCGATCAGCCAGGGCACCATCGCCCAGGCATTGCCGCGCGCTTCCGCAAAACCCCAGGCGGCGCTGAACAGAAACAGCCCGACATAGAGCCAACCGCCGAGCAGCCGCCCTTGCCAGAGCAGCCAGGCCGAGGCGAGCATGACAAGGCCCGCGATCAGATAGTAGAGAGCGCCACCGAGAGCCGCGAGCCAGCCACCGCCGAGTGTCAGCGTCAGCCCGATCACTGCCAGGATGATCGCGAGAATGCGGGCCGGCCAGATGCGCATCATGCTCAATCCCCGTTATCGACGCTCGGCCGAACGCCGGCCGGCCGCGAAATGTTTGGCAAACGGACAGCCGGGGCGGGCGTTCCCCGCACGGTCAAAAGTTCAATAGGCGCGCGAAGTGCTGGCGTTTGGACCCTGTGCTCTTCTACACAGCATGACTGGCGCATGCGTTGGAGAGAGGCGCGACAGCAGCGATCAGCTGCGCCAGACAGGGGCGATAAGAGTTGGCGAAGGCAGCGGACATAGCATCGAGCGGCGAAGACAGATCGCCTGGTGCGAGCGACGAAAGCCGGTACGCCGCGTTCATCAGCTACAGCCATGCCGATCAGGCGACGGTGCGCTGGCTGCATCACGCGCTGGAAACCTATCGCCTGCCGCGCCAGCTGGTCGGGACGGATTCGCCTTGGGGTCCGGTGCCGCGGCGCCTGCCGCCGGTGTTCCGTGATCGCGACGAACTGCCGGCAAGCGGTGATCTGGGCGAGCATCTGCGCGCGGCGCTCGCCGACTCCCGTTATCAGATCGTGCTGTGCAGCCCCAAGGCGGCGAAGTCCCACTGGGTCAATGAAGAGATCAAGACGTTCAAGCGGCTGAACGGGGAGTCGCGCACCCTCGCGCTGATCGTCTCCGGCGAGCCCTATCAGGGCGGCGACGAGGAATGTTTCCCCGAGGCGCTGCGCTATCATCTGGGACCGGACGGCGAGCTGTCCGACATCCCCGCCGAACCGATCGCGGCGGATATCCGTCCGGGCAAAGACGGCAAAAGGCTTGCGCTGCTGAAGCTGATCGCCGGAATTACCGGCCTGCGCCTCGACGCGCTGGCCCGGCGGGATGCGGCGCGGCGGCAGCGGCAGATGATGTGGATCACTGCCGCGTCGATGTCGATCGCGCTGCTCACGATCGGCCTCGCCATCTACGCCGAAAGCCAGCGGCGGGTGGCGGTGCAGCAGCAGAAGCTCGCGGAAAGCAGCCTCGACTTCCTGATCGGCACCTTCGCCATAGCCAACCCGGCGACCGAGAATCCGCGCACCATCACCGCCCTGTCGATCCTCAGCCGCGCCAGCAAGCGCGCAGCGGTCGAGTTCAGGGACGAGCCTGCGATCGCGAGCCGGCTGCTGCGCGCGACCGGCGAAATCTATTTCAATCTCGGCCTGCCCAAGGAAGCCGAGAATGATCTTCGCGCCGCGCTCGTCCGCACGCCGGACAAAGGCGAGGAGCGCGCGCGCATCCTGCTCAAGCTCGCGACGGTCAACTACAAGCGTGGCGATCTGGCGGCGACGCGGTCGGCGATCGCGGCGGCGGCGAGCGCCTATCCCGCCCGTGCATCCTACGCGTCCGAGCTCGATGCGGCGGTGATCGAGCAGCGCGGCATGGCCGAGGTGCTGGCCGGCCGCTATGCGGAGTCGGCGCGGCTGCTCGGCGAAGCGGCCGCGCGCTACGAAGCGCTGGACGGCGATCGCAGGCAGGATCTTGGTCGGGTCTGGATGAGCCAGGGCCAGTCCTTCGTGCGGCTCGGGAAATATGCCGACGCGGAACGGCTGTTCGCACGCGCCGAGGCGAACAACACCGCCACCTATGGCCGCAATCATGTGCTGACCGCCAACGCTTTCCAGAACCAGGCGCTGGCCGACTTTGAAAGCGGCGATCCGGCAAGGGCATCGCAGCGCATCGCGCAGGCCGTGGCCATTTATTCCAAAGTGCTTGAGGGGGATCATCCGCTGATCGGCGCGGCGCTGATCCTGCAGGGCCGCATCCGTACCGCGCAAGGAGATTATAGAGGCGCTCTGGCAGCACTAGACCAGGCGCGTGCGCTCTATGCCCGGCTTTACGGAGCGCGGAACGCTGCGGTCGGCGACGCGGATTTCTACGCCGCCGAGGCAGAGGCGAAAGCCGGAAATGTCGATGGCGCGCTGGCGCGGCTCGCCAGGACCAAATCGATCTATGATGAGAATTACGGACCGGTCGATCCCGACCAGGCCGAGCTGATGATGGCACGGTCACGTATTCTCGCCGCCGCCGGGCGCAAAGCGGAGGCGCGGCGCGATTGCGATGCGGGCGTGGCGATCCAGGCGAAAGTCGATCCCAAAGATGCGACGCTTGGAAAATCGCGCGCGGCCTGTGCCGCGATCGCTGTCCCATCCTGAGATTCGCGCGTCGCTAATATCCTATCGTTAACGGCCGTTAAGGAGTATTCTTCCTCCGCTCAAAAGGGGGACTCGAGTTATGTATGCTTTCACTCGGCCGAACCGTCTGGCGGCTTTTTGTGCGCCGCTGGCTCTGATTGGTGCCTTCGCGGCCGCTCCCGCTGGCGCCGCGCTCCAGGAAACCGTCCAGATCACCAACCAGTTCGGAACCACGTTCGACGCCGTGGATCCGACCCTGAAGACCGGTGGATCGAAAGAAACGCATTATCTTGGCAACTATCCGACGGGCTCCGCGTCGGAACTGGGGCTGAATTATACCGCCACCGCCGATCAGAACGGCTTCTTCTTCCTCCACGACAATTATTGCGTGGGTTCCTGCCGCACGGCCAGCAGCACGGTGATCGGCTTTTCAGTCACCAACACCGGCGATGGGCTCGTGAACACGCGCTTCGATTCGCAGATCACGCCCGGACACCTCGCTAAGATCTATAATGGCGGCGGCTCGGCCGGCTTCAATTTCCAGGTGCTCAAGTACAATGACGGGTTCAGCACACTGTACGAAGCCAACGGCGTCGTCAATTCCGATGGGATCCAGCTGAATACCGGCAATCTCATCTTCAACAATCAGCAGCGCCAGACCGGTTCCAACTACGACCTGCTAGATTGGGATACCACCAATCTCAGCGTCAATATCGGCAACATCGCGGGCGGCCAAACGGTCCTCGTCTTTTACGTGGTGAGCTATTGGTCCCAGACCAACGACACGTGCGCCGACGTTTTCGTCTGTGGCGGCAATCAGGTCGTGTTCGGCGATCCGCGCAACAATGGTGGTACCAACCTGACCAACTTCCTGGGCGGCCTCAACGCAGAAACGGGCCGGGCAGTGATCGGCGCGGATTATGGTGCGACGTTCGTCCCCTATGCGTTCGTGAACAGCGACGATCCGTTCAGCTTCCCGGAGCCGCAGCCAGGCACGCCCCTGGTCTACGATCCGCTCTACAAGTCGCGGCTGAACAATGTGCCGGAACCGGCGACCTGGGCGATGATGATCGGCGGCTTCGGCCTGATGGGCGGGGCGTTGCGCCGTCGCCGCGTCACTTCGGTGGCGTTCGCCTGATCTTTCAGTTGGCGCGAGTGAGCCGGTACATCGGCTCCTCGCCCGACTTTTTGGCGAGCAGCACCCTGCCGACATAGGACAGGTCGAAGCTTTCCGGCGATTCCATCGACAGAACCGCACCGAACGCGCGCGTGACATAGACTTCGCCGACCGAGGCGATCGGCTCGATCCGCGCCGTCCGGTTCACTTCGCGGCCGAAAAAGGTCGTCTTGTTCGTGACCGGATCGATCGCCTGATAGACAGACCCCAGATGCGCGCTGATGCGCATGCCGGCGCCACCGCCGAAAGCGGCGAAATGAGTCTGGCCCATCGCTTCCTGCAGATCGAGCGCGAGATTGGCCGCCGCCGTGGCGCCGGTGGTAACGACATACAGCGCGTCACCCCAGGTGTTCCGGCTGCAGACATCGGCATCATAGCGATTGACCACCGCGGCGACCTGGGTGAGCACAGTTTCCCAGAAATCGGGCAGCTTCGCTTCATCGATTTTGGAAAAGCCGGCGAAATCCGCGAACATCATGCCGCGCACGGCGCGTTCGGTGCTGACAAGAGTGGCAAGCTTGGCCGGCCGCGGACGGGGCAGGGCGGAGCGATCGAACGGGATCACCCGCATTTCGCCGCCATGTTCGCGCCACAGCCGCACATCGGCGGCGGTGCCGGCATCGCCCTGAATCGGTTTTTCGTCCCAGACGGCCAACTGGATCGCGCGGGTATCGAGATGAATGCCCCGCAAGCGCGCATAGCCCATCATCAGCAGCGAGGCGTATTTATATTGCCGCTCGTCACCCAGCGCGTGGGTCTCCGATGCAATTACGACATCGGCCGCCTCAGCCACACAGCGCTCGAACCGCGCGACCCAGCCGTCTCCGCCTGGCCTGACCGAAGTCTTGATGAAATCCTCGACCAGAAAAGGCAGGACGATGTTCAGCTCGCCGCCGCGCGCGAGGATCGCTTCCGCGATCAATATGTCGGCACCGCAGGCGAGCGCCCCATAGCCGATGGTCGACCCGGTTTCGTCCAACACCGCGTTGATCCGCGCGGTCAGCCGGGCTTCGGTTTCCGCATCCTCGACCAGCATGTGGCCGCAAAAGACGATCACCGGCGGCGGCCGCAGCCGTGCGACGATGCCCCCGCCCCGCCCAGATGCTTCGACGATGCGGGCGATCTGGCGGCTGGTCGAGGACCGCGCGCCATGGTCGCAGCCGGGCAGCAACAGCGCGAGTTCGATCGCGTCTTCGGCCGCCGCGTCGTTGCCGAGCACGAGCTGGGCTTCCGCCGCGGTCGCGGCAGCATAATAGTCGCCGGGCGGGCCATCGCCGAGCGCGCTCAGGGCTTCGCGGGCAAGCCGCGCCGATCGCTCTTCCTGCCCCGCCAGAAAGGCCAGGCTGGCGGCGTTGACGGCGGGAAAGGCGTTATGCGTCCGCGCGAAGATCGTCTCATAAGCCGCGCTCGCATCGGAAAGCAGTTGCGCTTGCTCGTCCGCACCCGCGCGCCACGCTGCGTCCTTCATCAGCCGCGCGCGGAGCGCCATGATGTCGAGATCGTCGGTCTCGCCCCGCAAATGACGGCCGTAGAGCATGGCGGCGCGCGCGACTTCGCCCATCCGCGCCAATGACAGCACCTGCAGGTAGCGCAGACGTGGATGCGTCGCACCTTTGTCCAGCGCGGTCGTTGCCACGTCATAGGCGCGAAGCAGGTTGCCGGTCGCCAGCGCATCGCTTGCCGCGTGAACGGGATCTGCTTCCGGCCGGGATTCGACTGCCATCGCTGTCATTCTAGACCGCAAAAAAGCGACGCTGCCAATCCTCTCTCGCCCTGTCATTGACCGGCGTCCCGCTTTGGGAGACGTTGCATGGTCAGGGGGAGCAGGCCATGATCAAGGCAGCATTGCTGGCGGACGGAATCGATTTCGGCGAGGGTCCGCGCTGGCGGGATGGCCGGCTGTGGTTCAGCGATTTCTATGCCCGTGCGGTGAAATCAGTGTCGCTTGCCGGCGATATCCGCACCGAATTCGCGATCGACGACCAGCCGTCGGGCCTCGGCTGGATGCCGGACGGATCGCTGCTGGTCGTATCGATGACGAAGCGTCAGCTGCTGCGCCGTTTGCCCGATGGCACGATGCGCGTGCACGCGGACCTGAGCGGTGTCGCCGAATTCCATTGCAACGATATGGTCGTCGACCTGCAAGGCCGCGCCTATGTCGGCAATTTCGGCTTCGATATTGAGGCGGAGATGCGCGCGCGGGGCGCGGCGGCGCTGATGACCGAGCACGCCACTGCCACGATCGCGCTGGTCCAGGCGGACGGTAGCGTCAGCGCTGCCGCATCGGGCATGAGTTTCCCGAACGGGTCGGTGATCACGCCCGACGGCAAAACGCTGATTGTCGGCGAGACATTGGGTGCGCGGTTGACGACATTCGATATCGCGCCGGACGGGGCGCTGTCGAACCGTCGCATCTGGGCCCCGACGCCCGCCTGCTCGCCGGACGGCATTTGCCTCGATGCCGAGGGCGCGATCTGGGTCGCCAACGCCATTGCCCCGCAATGCATCCGCTTGGCCAAGGGCGGCGAGGTGCTTGAGGTGATCGACACGGGCGAGCCCTGCTATGCCTGCATGCTGGGCGGCGATGACGGGCGGACGCTCTTCATGTTGACCGCGCCCGGGGTCGGCAGCGGCTTGGTCGCGGGCGCCGGCCGGGGCCGGATCATGATTGCAACGGTGGCCGCGCCGCACGCGGGCCTTCCCTGACAGCGCTGACCTGCTTATGCCTCGCCAAAAGCAATCGGGGAGGATCGGCGTGAAGACAATGAATCGGGCACGTTTTCTGCTGGCCGCAGGCCTGCTGCTCGCGGCCGCGCCGGCGCTGGCGCAGGACTATGCCGCGCGTGTCGCCAAGGTGCTGAAGGCGACGCCCTTGATCGACGGTCATAATGACTGGCCGGAAACGATGCGCGAGCGCGAAGGCGAGGGACGCTGGACGCTCGATCTTCGCTCCGGCCTCACCGCCCGCGCCGATCCCTACAACACCGATATCGCCGCGCTCCGCAAAGGCATGGTCGGCGGGCAATTCTGGTCGGTCTATGTCTCGGCCGATCTGCCGGGGCCGGAACAGGTCAAGGAAACGATCGAACAGATTGATCTCGTGAAGGCGATCGTCGCGCGTTATCCCAATGACTTCGCGATGGCGCGCACGGCGGCGGACGTGCGGCGAATCCACAAATCCGGCCGCGTCGCCTCGCTGATCGGGGTCGAAGGCGGCGGCCAGATCGACGGCAGCCTATCCGTCCTGCGCATGTATCATGACCTTGGCGCCGGCTATCTGACGCTTACGCACAGCCGCACCATTGCCTGGGCGGATTCGGCGACCGACGATCCGAAGCATGACGGCCTCACCCCGTTCGGCGAGCAGGTCGTGCATGAGCTGAACCGGCTCGGCATGCTGGTCGACTTGAGCCATGTCAGCGAAGCGACGATGCGCGACGCGCTGCGCGTGACGAAGGCGCCGGTGATCTTCTCCCATTCCGGCGCGCGCGGCGTCGACGATCATCCCCGCAATGTGTCAGACGAGGTGCTGAAGCTGGTCGCGGCCAATGGCGGCGTGGTGATGGTGAACTTCGCCCGCGCCTATGTGTCCAACGATTATCGCCTCTGGGCGACCGAGGAAGCGGCGGAAAAGGCGCGGCTGAACGCGCCTCCCTTTGGCGGCCTTTATATCGGCCAGCCGGACAAGGCGAAGGTGGCGCTGGAGGAATGGCGCAAGGCCCATCCCGCGCCCAAGGTCACGCTGGCGCAGGTCGCGGACCATATCGATCATATCGGCAAGGTGGCTGGCAAGGCGAATGTCGGCCTGGGCGGCGATTTCGACGGCGTCGGCAATGCGCTGCCCGAGGGGCTGGAGAACGTCTCCACCTACCCCGCACTGATGGCCGAAATGATGCGCCGCGGCTGGACCGACGCCGAAGTCGCCGGCCTCGCCGGCGGCAACGTGCTCCGCGTGATGGAAGCGGCCGAAAAGGTCGCGGCCAGCATGGCGGGCGAAGTGCCGGTGAATGCACCGCCGCCGAAGTAAGCGGCGGTCAATGGCCGTGCCAATGCGCTGGTCACGCACAATGTGCGCGACTTCGCCAAGGGTGCGGTGAAGTTTGGATTGCGAGTTCTGCGCCCAGGGGGATTGTTGAAGGAGCTAAGGTCATGAGCAAGGCGTCCTACCCGCTGAAGCTCCCGGCATCGGTCAAGGAGGCCGCGGCCCGGCTTGCCAAGGACGACGGCGTGTCGCTGAACCAGTGGATCGCTGTCGCCACCGCGCAGAAGATTGGCGTGGTCGAGACCGCGTCCGACTTCCTCAAGCGCCGCGCCGGCAACACGAGGCCCGAGGGCATGTCGCCGTTTCTCGACAAAGCGAAGCGAGAAGCGCCGCCAGCGGGCGACCAGATTTAAGCGGCTGTCAAAAAAGACCTTTGGCTCCGGGCAACCTTGATCCCGCCGCCCGCCGTGCGCCATGGTCGGTGCGGGAGGGCTAGATCGGATGCAGCGAACGGGATTGAGCCGGCGCGAGGCGCTGGCGGCGGGGGTGGCGGGCACGGCTTTGGCGGCTTCGGCCGCTCTGGCGTCCGTTCAAAGCGGCGATGCGATCGACCGCATCGTCAGCGACTTCATGGCGGCATTCGAGATTCCGGGCGTCGCGGTCGCGCTAGTGCGGCCCGGAGCGCCGGTGCTGGCGCGAGGCTTTGGCGTGCGGCGGCTGGGCGATGCGGCGCCGGTGGACAGCGACACGCTGTTCGCGATCGCATCCAACTCCAAATCCTTCACCGCCGCCGCGATCGCGCTGCTGGTCGAGCGGGGCAAGCTGGAATGGGACGCGCCAGTGATCCGGTTCATGCCGGATTTCGCAATGCACGATCAGGCGGTCACGCAGCTGATGACGGTGCGCGATCTGCTCTGCCACAGGAGCGGCCTGCCGCTGGGCGCCGGCGACCTGATGCAATTCCCGCTGGGTAACCGGAAGCGCGCTGAATTCCTGGCGGGGCTGCGCTATCTGAAGCCGGCGCGGGGTTTCCGCACTGGCTATGATTACGACAACATCCTCTACGTCATCGCCGGCATACTGATCGAGCGCGTCTCCGGCCTGAGCTGGGAGGATTTCATCACCCGCGAACTGCTCGTCCCGCTCGGCATGAAGGGTGCGGCGGCCGGGCCGGAGGCGGTCAAGTCCGCGAACCTCGCCGCGCGCCACGCCCGGCTCGGCCCGCCGACGCGCGGGTTCGGCACGCTGGAGGTCGTCGAGCCCGACGAGGATCCGGCGGCGAGTCCGGCCGGCGGCATCCATGCAAGCGTGACGGATATAGCGCCCTGGCTCGCCACACAGCTGCGGCAAGGCGTCACGCCGGCCGGTCGCCGCTTGTGGAGCGCGAAGAATGCGACTGAGATGTGGACGCCGCAGGTCATCACCGCCGCGACCACCGGCGGCACGGCCGACAATCCGGTGCGGCCGGTGCTCGCGTCCTACGCGCTCGGCTGGTTCGTGGCGGATTATCGGGGCCGCCGTTTCGTCTATCATGGCGGCGCGCTGAGCGGGCAGATCACCCAGACCGCGCTGCTGCCGGAACAGGGGATCGGTCTCGCCGTCTTCACCAATGTCGAGGGACGCACGCCGGTCGTCGGCTTGCGCAACGCCCTGCTGGATCATGTGCTGGGGATCGGCGGGTTCGACTGGCTGGCCGCCACCCGCCGCCAGCTGGACGAAGAGAACAGGGCGACACTCGCCCAGATATCGACCGGCGATTTCAAGCCGCCGCCGGGCGGACCTTCGCTGCCGCTTGCGGCTTATGTCGGGCGCTATCGCGATACCTGGTATGGCGATATTGTTGTCACTGAGCGCAGCGGGCGGCTGTTCGTCGATTTCACCCGGACGCCGGTCTTCAAGTCCCTATTGGAACCCTTCGGGCCGGACACGTTCCGCACACGCTTCGCCAAGGGAGCGGGCGAGGACGCGGTGGTCCGGTTCGTCGTCGAGGACGGCAAGACGGCGCGGCTGGCCCTGAAGCCGCTCTCGCCGCTGGCCGACTTCAGCTATGATTTCCAGCATCTGGAGCCGGTCAGGGTTCCGTGACGCGGCAAAATGAGGGGAACTACAGCATGAAATATGGGCGTTTTCTGGCCGGAGCGGCGGCGATGTTGCTTGTGCCCCAGGCGGCCGAGGCGGCATCGACCTCCGCACTGAAAGCCCAAGCGATCAAAGGCGTCGATGCCCGTGCGAAGATGGCGCAGGAAATCACCGATTCCGTGTTCAGCTTCGGCGAGCTCGGCTTTCAGGAAGTCGAGACCTCCCGCTATTTGACCGATGTGCTGGAGAAAAACGGCTTCGCCGTGCAGCGCGGCGTCGCGGGGCTGCCGACCGGCTGGACCGCGCGCTGGACGAACGGCACGGGCGGGCCGGTCATCGCGCTGGGCAGCGACATCGACGGCATTCCCAAGGCCTCGCAAAAGCCGGGCATTCCCTGGCACGAGCCGCTGGTCGCAGGCGCGCCCGGGCATGGCGAGGGCCATAATTCCGGCCAGGCGGTGAACATCGTCGCCGCGCTCGCCGTCAAGGAGCTGATGGAGAAGAACAACATTCCGGGCACGCTCATGCTGTGGCCGGGGGTTGCGGAAGAACTGGTCGCCGGCAAGGCATTCATGGTCCGGGAAGGCGTGTTCAAGGATGTCGACGACGTGATCTTCACTCATGTCGGCGACAATCTGGAGACCGCCTGGGGCCAGCCGTCGGGAACCGGCCTCGTCTCCGTCCAATATACGTTCAAGGGCGAGAGCGCCCATTCGGCGGGTGCGCCGTGGCGGGGTCGCTCCGCGCTCGACGCGGTCGAGCTGATGGATATGGGCTGGAACATGCGCCGGGAGCATCTGCGGCCGGAGCAGCGCTCTCACTATGTCATCACCGATGGCGGCGATCAGCCGAACGTGGTACCGTCGCTCGCTACCGTCTGGTATTATTTCCGCGAGCAGGACTTCAAACGCATTCGCGCCAATTTCGAGCTCGGCAACAAGATTGCCGATGCGGCGGCGATGATGACGGACACTAGCGTCACCCGCCGCATCGTCGGCACCGCCGCGCCGCGCCATTTCAATCGGCCGATGGCGGAAGCTGCCTATGCGAACATCAAGGCGGTTGGCCTGCCCAAATGGACCGACGGCGAACAGGCTTTCGCCAAACTCGTCCAGACCAATGTGAAGTCGGAGAAGAAGGAAGGCCTTGCAGTCAAACTCGACGAGATGAAGCCGCCGCTGGAGGAGCCGAAGAGCGGCGGGTCGGACGATATCGGCGATATCAGCTGGATCGCACCGACGATCACGATCAACTATCCGTCCAACATCCCCGGCCTGCCGGGCCACAACTGGGCGAATGCGATCGCGATGGCGACGCCGATCGCGCACAAGGGCGTGGTCGCGGGCGCGAAGGTCGTCGCGATGACGACGATCGACCTGTTGACCCGGCCGGAGCTGCGCAAGGCGGCGAAGGACTATTTCACCAACGTCCAGACCAAGGATCAGAAATACGAGCCGATGCTGGCCGCGTCGGACAAGCCCGCCGTCGAGATCAATCGCGACACGATGGCGCGCTTCAAGCCGGAGCTCGCCAAATATTATTACGACCCGGCTAAATATCCGACCTATCTGGATCAGCTCGGCATCAAATTTCCGATCACGGAAATGCCGAAGGATGCTGCGCCAAAACCGTAGCTCCACTCAGCTTTGACCGTCATTGCGAGCGGCGAAGCCGCGCGGCAATCCAGCAGCAGAGACTGGATCGCCACGGCGCTGTCGCGCCTCGCGATGACGGTGCGTTTGAATGATCCAGCTCGATATGATCACAACAGCGGGCTGATCAGGCGGGCAAGGTTTTCCAGAACCTTGTGATAGAGCGGGCGGCGCGACCACTCGACCTGATTCAGCTCTCTGCTGCGAGTGACATAATCGTTCAGCCGCGCCGCGCCCTCGATCCGGCCGGCGCCGTAGATCAGCAGCATTGCCTCGGCGTTCAGCTGAAAGGAGCGGATATCGACATTGCTGGAGCCGATCGCGATCAGATCATCGTCCGTCACGATGTGCTTGGCGTGCAGCAATTTCTCGCGATATTCGAACACGCGCACGCCGCTGCGCAGCAATTCGGTGTAGAATGAGCGCTGGGCGTGAGTGACGAGCCACTGGTCCTGCACCATCGACACCACAACCCTGACCTCGACGCCCCGCAGCACCGCGGATTGCAGCGCTTCCAGTAATCCTTCGTCCGGGATGAAATAGGGCGTGGTCAACACCACCCGGCGGTGCGCGGCATAGACCATCGAAACCGTGAGCCGCTCGCTGCCCGCGACCGGATAATCGGGGCCGCTGGGCAGCAATTGCGCCGTCGCCGCGTCGCTCGCGGCGATCGGCGGGAACAGACCCGGCGCATCGGGGAGCTCTAGCGTTTCCAGATACCAGTCCGCCAGGAACACGGACTGGATCTGCGCCACGACGGGGCCGGCAACGCGGGCGACCAGCTCCTCATTGACGATGCCGGGCTTGAAATCGCGCGCGACGATGTTCTGCGATCCGATATAGCCGGTCTGGCCGTCGACCACGATGAGCTTGCGGTGATTGCGCAGGTCCGCGCGGTCGCGCCGGAACGGGCGGATCGTCAGCGCCTTCGCCGCCTGCACGCCGCCTTTCCGCAGCAGTGCGATCACATGATCGGCCCATGGACGGGAACCGAGCGCGTCGATCAGCACCCGACAGGTGACGCCGCGCGCCGCAGCACGGCCCAGCGCCTCAATCACCCGCATCCCCGTCGCGTCGTCGGCGAAGATATAGACGAGGATGTGGACATGATCGCGCGCCGCATCGATGTCCGCACACAGCCGGTCGATGACGCCGTCATAATCGTCGATCAGCGCGATCGCGTTGCCGCCTGTGCCCGGCAGGTGTCCGAGATTGGCGACCAGTGTCGCGAGGGCTTCGCGGCCTTCAAAATCGGGCAGATTTTCCGCGACGCCCCGCGCGATCGCCGATTCCGCTTCCGGGCGCCGGGGCATGCCCGCGAACCGCTGCTGACGCCATTTGGGATAGGCCGGCCGGCCTATCAGCATGTAGAGGATCAGGGCGGGAATCGGCAGGAAGAAGACCAGCAGCAGCCAGCTCCGTGCAGCCTCCGGAGACCGGCGGAACGGCACCACCACGACCATCGCCAGCCGGATGGCCCATTCCGCCACGACGTAGATCGTTCCCAGATGGGCCTGGAGGAAATCCATATGGCCGCCTACGGCTTGTTCGGCTGGTTGAGGGCGTGCGCGCGGAGAGCAAGATAGTCGGCGCGGCAGGCATCTGCGACTGCGGCAAGCTCGCCCGACAGCGGCGGAGCGGGCGTTTCGGCGGCGTCGAAGCCGCTGCTCGCCTCGACCTTGCCGTACCAATGCGGCGCCCACACGCCGTCGTCCGCGTGGCGGCCGGCGGGCCAGCTCAGCATCGCCTCGTCCCAGTCCAATCCCAGCGCGGCGCACAAGGCCGAAAGCGTGCCTGCGGGGTCGCGCAGCACGTCGGCGGAGTCGATGACTGGGGGCGCGCGGCCGGTCCGTTCAGCTTCCCGCTCGAAAAAGGCGCGCTGGGCGGCGACCCCAAGGTCTTCGGGCGTCACTGTCTCGCGCTTGGCGGCGTAAGACGCGGCCATGCGGGCAGGATCGCGGATCAGGAAAGCGTGGACGACGCCTTCCAGATCGTCGGGTGCCACCGGGCCGACCATATGGTGCGGCATGTGTTTTTGATACCAGACCGGCTTGCCGCCCGGCGCCGGGCCCGCCAGCGCCCGCGCGACCGATCGGAAATCGCAATCCATCGCCGCGATCACGTCGGCCGCCATCGGATGATCCGCGCCGCTCGCTTTCAGATAGCAGCCGTAAAAAGGTTCGTCGCTGACCGCGCAGTCGGCGCGGCTGGAAAAGCTGCGCATCATCGCGGTCGAGATGTTGCGCGGGCCGGGCCACATGGCGATACTGAGCGTAATGCCAGCTCCTTCTCGATCCGGGCGAGGTAGCGCTCATGCGACCGCTCGACTATCGGCCG
>JAFEEY010000107.1 GCA_018240865.1 Pseudomonadota bacterium
GGCAGCTTATTGAGCCGCGCGATCGTCTTCACCGCGTAATCAAGCTGGAAATCCTCGACGCCGGCCTTTTTCAGCTGATCGGCGGTGAGCTTGAAGCGGGGATCGTCCTTGGTGTCTTCCTCCAGTACCGTATTGTCGACCTTGGCCTGGTTGATCAGGTGACGGCGCAGATCGGCTTCGCGGAAGCGCGGGCGCTCCTTGTAATCCGGGTCGGAAAGCTGCGGCACCAGCACATCCGGCTCGATCCCGCCTTCCTGCACCGAACGGCCCGACGGCGTGTAGTAACGCGCGGTTGTGAGGCGGAGCGCGGTGGTCTGGGACAACGGCAGCAAGGTCTGCACCGATCCCTTGCCGAAGCTGCGTTCACCCATCACGATCGCGCGGTGATGATCCTGGAGCGCGGCGGCGACGATTTCCGCCGCCGAGGCCGAGCCCGCATCGACCAGCACCACGATCGGCGCGCCGTTGGTGTCGTCGCCGGGCTTCGCATAATAGCGTTCGATATCGTTCTTCTCGCGGCCGCGCTGCGAGACGATCTCGCCATGATCGAGGAACGAGTCCGAGACCTCGATCGCCTGGTCGAGCAGGCCGCCGGGGTTCGAGCGCAGGTCGATCACATAGCCGGCGGGCTTGTGGCCCAGCGATTTTTCGATGCCGACGATCGCGGCGCGCACGCCGGCGCCGGTATTCTTCGAGAAGCTGTTGATGTTGATGATGCCAACATCATTCTTCACTTCCCATTTGACCGGCTTCAGCTCGATCACTTCGCGCGTGAGGGTCAGGTCGAACGGCTTGTCGCGGCCGGGGCGGACGATTGTGATCTTGACCGGCGTGCCGGGCTTGCCGCGCATCTGTTCGACCGCTTCATCGAGCGTACCGCCGAACAGCAGCTGGCCGTTCAGATGGGTGATATAGTCGCCGGGCTTGACCCCGGCGCGCGCGGCGGGCGTATCCTCGCTCGCCGCGATCACCTTGACCGCGCCATCCTCCATCGAGACGGTGAGGCCAAGACCGCCATAATTGCCGTCGGTCTGCGCCTTCATCGACTGGAAATCGGTCGCGTCGAGGAAAGAGCTGTGCGGATCGAGGCTGGCGAGCATGCCATTGATCGCGCCCTTGATCAGCGTCTTGTCGTCCACCTTCTCGACATATTCGGCGCGCACGCGCTCGAACACGTTCATGAACTCGTCGAGCTCCTTGTACGTGTCATTATCGACGGCGGCGAGGCCGGACGTGGCGAGCGGCACCAGCGCAAGGGCGCCGGCAAGGGCGGTGGCACGCAACAGGGGACGAAGCATAAGGGGCATCCTGCCAGAGTCTTTGTTAAAGAATAGAGGTTTTTCGGCGCGTGTTAAAGGTCAGCCTATCAGCGTCACCAGATCGACGCTTTGGCCGCGCTGGCGAAGCTCGACCGTGACGCCGTCCGGACCCGCTCGCCCGAGCGGGCTGCCGGCATCGACGGTGTCGCCGACACGCGCGCTGTTCGAGGCGAGACCGATGACCAGGCTGGTATAGCCGTCGTCATGCTCGACGATCGCGATCGCGCCATAGCCGCGATACAGGCCGGCGAAAGTGACGCGGCCTTTGGCGGGGGCGACGACGATCGCGCCGGGACGGGCAGCGATGGTGACGCCGCGCGCGCGGCCGCCGGCCGGCAGCGCCTCGCCAAAGCCGCGCACGACCGATCCGAGGACGGGCAGGCGATAGACGAGCCGCTCAGCGGCGGGCGGCGCCGTGACTGCCGGCAGCGTCTCACTCAGATGCTGGGGGCGCGGCAGCGGACCGGGCAGGCTGGCGAGCCGGTCGCGCACGCTGCCTTCCGCCCCGAGCCGGGCGACAAGCTCTTCGAGGTTGTTAGCGCTCTCGGCGAGAGAGGCGGCGCGCTGGGCCTCCAGCTGCGACGCAGCGGCCATTTGTGCCGAGCGGCGACGCTGCTCCATCTCAAGCTGGACCAGCCGCTGCCGCTCGACCCGGCCCTGACGCTGACCCTCGCGCAATTGGGCGACGGCCGCATCGGCCGCCTTGCGGAGCGCCTGCGCGCGCATGACCTCCTCACGCAAGCCCGCGGTGGCGGTGGCGAGGCGCGGCGCCATCGTCGACAGCAAGGCGCGGACATGGACGAGATCGGTGAGCGTGCCAGGCTGCACCAGAGCCGCGCCGGCCGGGCGGCGCGCCATCGTCTGCAGCGCGGCGACCAGTTTCACGATCGGCTGCTGGCGTGCGGCGAGCCGCTGCTCCTGCGCGCGTTGCAGGCTTTTGAGGATTGCGAGCCGGGCTTCGGCTGCGGCGATATCGGCTTCGGAGGCCTGGATGCGCGCGGCGACGGCGGCCTGGGCGGCACGCGCTTTCTCGGCCTCGTCGATCGCGGCGCGGGATTGGGCGTCGAGTTGCGCGGAACGAGTGCGCGCGGCTTCGGCCTGCTGCCGCGCCTCGGCAAGCTGGGCGCGCGGATCGGCCGCCGCGACCAGCGCCGCCGCCAATCCAGCGAATGCAAGAACCGCCCAGGCCTTCATCATCCCTCCCGATGATAGGGATGATTGGCAAGGATCGAGGTCGCGCGAAAGAGCTGTTCCATCAGCATCGCGCGGGCGAGCAGATGCGGCCAGGTCGCACGGCCGAACGCAAGCAACAGATCGGCGGAAGCGCGCTCGCCTTGTTCGTGGCCATCGGCAGCGCCGAGCAGAAAACGGCATTCGCGGCGACCGGCGTCGCGCCATTTCTCGAGCCGTTTCGCGAGTTCGACCGAGGTCAGCTGCTCGCCGCGCTCATCCAACGCGACAGTGACGCCGTCGGCATCGCGCGGCGGCAGCTTGCCGCCCTGATCGGGCAGTTCGGTGAGCTTCAGCGGCCAGGCGATACGTTTGGCGTAGCGATCGACCAGCTCCGCTTCGGGGCCGCGCCCGATCCGTCCGCGCGCGACGATGTGGAGCAGCAACGCTCAGGCGTGCGCGGGATTCGGCGCGGGCGGCGCCTCACCGAACGCCCACATCCGCTCCAGATTGTAGAAGCTGCGCACTTCGGGGCGGAACAGGTGGACGATCACGTCGCCTGCATCAATCAACACCCAATCGGCCGCCGGCAGCCCTTCGACCCTGGCGGCGCGGCCGAGCTCGCCCTTGATCCGCTCGACAAGCTTTTGCGCCATCGACGCAACCTGCCGGGTTGAGCGGCCCGAGGCGATCACCATGTGGTCGGCAATGCTGCTCTTGCCCTCCAGCGGAATCGAGACGGTCTCGACCGCCTGATCATCCTCGAGCGAGCTCAGGACGAGATTGTGCAGCGCCGACACCGGATCGGTATCGGGCGTGGGGCGTGCAAGTGACTGTGCGGCCAAGAGGGTTCCTCAGCTAGAGTGCGTGTCGTCGTGGAGATGAAACGCGCAAGGATGCGCGGCGGTGCCAAAGAGGGTCGGCCTGGCGGATGCGGGTCGCCGAATGAGGATCGGGAACAAAGCGCAACAGCACGAGCGCCGGCGGTCTCCATGTCGTCCAGTTCCTGACCTGGCCGGCGGGCCGGACGAAGCGCCGCAGCCAGCCCATCGCGGGGGCCGCGCGGGCAGCATGGTTATACCCTGGACGCGCGATCACCGCAATCGGAACCGTGCGGGCGATGCCACGCCAGTCCTTCCATTCATCGAACTGCAGCAGATTGTCCGCACCCATCAGCCAGATGAATTGGTGACGAGGGTAGCGGCGTTTCAAGGCCTTGAGCGTATCGGCGGTGTAGCGAGTGCCGAGCTTCGCCTCGATCGCGGTCGGCCGGATCGGCGCCCCGCGCGCCTGCTTCGCGGCCGAAGCGAGCCGCGCAGGCAGCGGCGCCATCGTCGCCGGATCCTTCAGCGGATTGCCGGGCGAGACCAGCCACCAGACTTCATCCAGCCCCAGCGCCCGGATCGCGAACAACGAAATCGCGCGGTGCCCGCCATGCGCCGGATTGAAGCTGCCGCCCAAGAGGCCGATGCGTTTCAATGGGGTCGACGCCAATCTCTGCGCTGATGACGAACGCGGACAACCTTCAGTCGGTCACCATGGACTCGATACAAGAGCAGGAATGGCGTCGGGCCGATCCTCCATCGCCTCAACCCGGTCGCGCCGCTAGGTGGCCCCGCGCCTGGCGTGCCCAACAGGAAATCGAGCGCCTGATCGGTGTAGAGCGCCAAGTCGCGGACCAGGCCCGGATCGCGAGGTCGCCAATAATCCTCGATTTCTCTCATGTCGCGCAGGGCACGCGCTGACCAGTCCAGCACCATCAATTGGGCTGTTTGCGCCGTTCTATTTCGGCTTCGGCGCGCTCTTTCATTTCGGCTAGAAACCGCCTGATTTCAGCTTCGGAATGGATTCGCCCCTCTCGAAGATCCTGTTCGCCCTCTTCGGCATAGGCAAGCAGGTCTTGCTCTTCGGCGGCCATGTCGAGAATGACCTCCCGCGCGAGCGCCTCTGGAGCCTGGCCACGCGCCTTCGCCAAACGTGTGAGCGCCAGAGAAGTTTCGTCATCCAAGACCACGGTCATCGCCATATGCGATAAGCTAGAATGCGCGGGGACCAATATCAACCGCGCACCTGCCCCGCACCATGGCCGATCCATTTGTAAGTGGTGAGGCCTTCCAGCGCGACCGGGCCGCGGGCGTGGAGGCGACCGGTGGCGATGCCGATTTCGGCGCCGAGGCCGAATTCGCCGCCATCGGCGAATTGGGTGGAGGCGTTGTGCAGCACGATCGCGCTGTCCACTTCGTCGAGAAAGCGGGCGGCGGCGCTGTCGTCGGCGGTGACGATCGCATCGGTGTGGTGCGAGCCGTGCGCGGCGATATGGGCGAGCGCGGCATCGAGCCCGTCCACGATCGCGACCGTGCAGATGGCATCGAGATACTCGGTCTTCCAATCCTCGGCTTCGGCGTGCGCGATGCGCGGATCAAGCGCCTGTGCGCGCCCGTCGCCGCGCAACGCGCAGCCCCGGTCCAGCAAAGCCCGGACCAGCGGGGCGGCGGCTGGATAGGCGGCGTCGATCAGCAACGTCTCCATCGCCCCGCAGACGCCGGTGCGGCGAAGCTTCGCATCGACCACAATCGCCTTGGCCATCGCCGGATCGGCGGCGGCGTGGACATAGACATGATTGTTGCCGTCCAGATGGGCGAGCACGGGCACGCGCGCATCCTGCTGGACGGCGGCGACCAGCGACTTGCCGCCGCGCGGGATGATGAGGTCGATCTGCCCCGCCGCCTTCAGCATAGAGCCGACCAGCGCGCGATCGGGATCGCCCACCAGTTGGATCGCATCTTGCGGCAGGCCGGCGGCGGCGAGACCCTGCACCATCGCCTTGTGCAGCGCCTGGTTGCTGGCCCTCGCTTCCGATCCGCCGCGCAGGATCACGGCATTGCCCGATCGCAGGCACAGCGCGCCCGCGTCGGCGGTCACATTCGGACGGCTTTCATAGACAATGCCGATCACGCCGATTGGCACGCGGACGCGGGCCAACTGCAGGCCGTTAGGCGGCACGCGCGCGTCGATCGTTTCGCCGAGCGGCGTCGGCAGCGCGGCGACCGCCTCCAGCGCCGACGCGATGCCTTCGACACGGGCCGCATCGAGCCGCAGCCGGTCCTGCATCGCCGCGCTGAGGGTCGATGCGCGCCGCAAATCGTCGGCATTAGCGGCGAGAATATCGTCCGCAGAGGCCCGCACCGCCTTCGCTGCTTCGCGCAATGCCTCGGCCGTGCGCTCAGGCGGCGCGCGCGCGAGCAATGCGGAGGCGGCGCGGGCCTTGGCGGCCATATCGGCGATGATCTGCTCGGGCGTCATGCGGCGCGCCTAGCATGCGGGAGTGCAACGGTGCTAGACGCACGCCATGACGGGGGTTGAAGCCGCAGGAGAGCTGGTGACCGGCGCGCTGATCGCAGGCGCGATCGAACGCCATTCGGGTGAACGCACGGGGCATGACAGCCATCCCGCGCTGTGCCTCAATTGCGGGACCGCGCTGGTTGGCGATTATTGCCACCGCTGCGGCCAGCCCGGCCATATCCACCGCTCGCTGTCTGCGATCTGGCATGATCTGGCACACGGCGTGCTCCATTTCGAAGGTAAGATATGGAACACCCTGCCGCTGCTCGCCTGGCGGCCGGGCGAGCTGACCCGCCGCTTCATCCATGGCGAGCGCGCCCGTTTCGTATCGCCGATGGCGCTGTTCCTGTTCTCCGTCTTCCTGATGTTCGCGTTCTTCGGCGCGATCGGGGCGCATCTGGAAGCACCGGACAATAGGCCGACGACGGAGATCGCCCAGGCGCAGGCGCGCGCCAAAATTCCGGAAACCCAGGCCCGGATCGCGGCGCTCGTCAAGCAGCGCGCCGCGGCGA
The DNA here is from genome assembly GCA_018240865.1 of Pseudomonadota bacterium. GTDB lineage: Bacteria > Pseudomonadota > Alphaproteobacteria > Sphingomonadales > Sphingomonadaceae > Sphingomonas_B. The sequence continues at coordinate 6,344 of JAFEEY010000107.1, forward strand.
CCTCACCGCAAGCGCGGGAAATGATCGGCGCCCAGATCGAGAAGGCCCGGGATGACCTTGACGGCTTCAAGGAAATCGCCAGCTGGAAACCGGGCCGGCCGATCGACTTCAAGACGGGATGGCCGCGGCTGGATAAAGGCATCCAGAAGGCCAAGGACAATCCCAATCTCGTTCTCTACAAAATCCAGTCCAGCGCCTATAAATTCTCCTGGGCGCTGATCCCGCTCTCGGTGCCGTTCATGTGGCTGCTTTATGCGTGGCGGCCGCAATTCAAGCTCTACGACCACGCGGTGTTCGTCACCTACTCGCTGTCCTTCATGTCTCTGCTGGTGATCGTGCTGACGGCGCTGAGTAAGCTGGGCGTGCCGAGCGACGCGATCGCGATCGCCGGCACCTTCATTCCGCCGATCCATATCTACCGACAGCTGCGCGGCGCCTATGGCACGCGCCCGGTCCCCGCCCTGTTGCGCCTGTTCGTGCTGTGCTTCCTCGCTTCCTTCATCCTCACCGTCTTCCTGCTGCTCCTGATCGGCATGGGCGTGCTCGGCTGAACGGCTGTTTCACGGTTCCAAAGCCTTCGCCCAGGCTTTCGCGGTGTCGCCCAGCGGCAGCAATTCAGAATAGACCCGGCGGCCAAGCGGTGTCGGCGCGTACCCCTCGCCGGTCCGCTCGATAAAGCGCGCGGCCTGCAGATCCTTCAGGCGCTGGCTGAGAACCGCGGGCGAGATCGTCTCGCACAGCGCCTCCAGCCGCGCGAAGCCGAGCGGCCCCTGGTCGCAGATCGTCCACAACACACCCATCGCCCAACGGCGGCCTAGCAGGTCGAACAAAGCCATGATCGGCGCGCCCGAGCGCGACCCTCTGACGCTCCGCCCGGGTTGGGGAATGGCCGGGGGGTCGGTCATTTGAACGGGTATGGGCTCGCGGACATCCGCCGTTGCATAAAGGATTGCTTCGAAAAAGATAGTGAACTATGATTTCCATAGTCTTTCGGATGCAGACCTGTCATGAAGATCAAACTCTATTCCGGAACCAGGAATGCCTCGAGCTGGGCAATGCGCGCGTGGCTGGCGCTCAAGGAGGCCGGCGTCACTTTCGACGAGGAGATCATAGACATTCGCCGGCCGCAGCGATTCCCGAATTTGCGGCGGATCGCAACCTTCTCGCCCCCGGCGCAAGTGCCCGTTCTTACTGTCGGCGATGACGTGATCTTCGATTCGATCGCGATCATGGAATTCGCCAACGAAGCCGCCAATGGCCGGCTATTGCCCGAAGATCGTGTCGCCCGGGCGCAAGCGCGCGCACTGGTTGGATGGCAACACGCCTATCTTTCGGGCATCTGCAGCCGCATCTCGTTCGAAAGTGCGTTCTATCCGTTCAAGCGTCCCTTAAGCGCGGACGAACAGCAGCAATGCGCTCGTTTGTTCGATTGGCTGGAGCACTTGCTGGAGCGGTACGGCGGCGACTTTCTTTTCGGCACGGTTTCGCTTGCCGACTTCGCGCTCGCGCCAACGGTGGTCCGGTTGACGCGACACCAGGTTGATCTGACAAATTGGCCCCGTTCATCCGCGTGGGCGCGCGCGCTGCTTCAGCACGACCATGTCAGCGCCTGGCTCGCCGAGGCCGATCAGCTTCCTCATATCTGGTTCGACGACTATCTTGCCGCCGGGCAGGAAGCGCAGCTTCGGCCTGATCCTCGCGGGAAGGCGGCATGCCTCGCAGCTGCTTGATTTTCCAATATGGATCAATCTTACCGGAATATATCCGTTACGGATCATTGATCTGCTTCCGGGCCGGCACGGCGCACCGATACGGCCTTGCCCATGGAGCATGCGCGAGGCTGCCGGGTTCGCATCATCGACAATCTGGAGGCCGCCCGCGCGCTGTTTGCCCCTGCGCTCGCGTCCGCCCGCGACGAACGGCTTTATATCGCGCATCTGGACGAGGCGCAGCGGCTGATCGGTCTTCGCATCCGCTTCTCAACCGGCGCGGCCAAGGTCGAACTGCCGGTACGCTGCATTGTCACCGATGCCGTTTCCCTTGGTAGTGCCTGCCTTATTCTCGCGCATAATCACCCAAGCGGCGACCCGCGGCCGAGCGCGACCGATATCGAAGCAACGCGCAGCCTGGCGCGGGTTGCGCGGACCATCGGTATCGCCATACGCGACCATCTGATATTCGGCGGCGATCTGGTCGTGTCGTTCCGACAGTGCGGATTATTGTGATCGGCACGCCTTGATCGCACCGGGCTCGGGCCGCGGCCCTTCGACCGTGAAGGCGGCGAAATAGCCCCCCGCCTGCGGCATCGGATCGATCCGGATGAGTTTATAGCCGAGCGCGGCGAACTCGCAGCGCAGCAGTGCGGGCGGCGTACCGTGCGACTGGGTCGGCCGGTCGGCGTCGACCACGACAACCTCGCCGCCCGCCTTCAACGCCGGTCGCAGGTTCCAGAGGAACTCATAAGGCTCCGCGATCTCATGATACATATGGACCATGAGGATGCGATCGAAGCTGCCGGCGGGCAGCTTGGGATCGGCAGGCTCCCCCAGCTTGACCGAGACATTGTCG
>JAFEEY010000108.1 GCA_018240865.1 Pseudomonadota bacterium
TCCCTATCTGCCGTGGGCGTCGAAATTTGAGAGGAGTTGCCCCTAGTACGAGAGGACCGGGGTGAACATGCCTCTGGTGGACCTGTCATCGTGCCAACGGTGCAGCAGGGTAGCTATGCATGGACGGGATAACCGCTGAAAGCATCTAAGCGGGAAGCCTCCCTCAAGATAAGATTTCATAGAGCCGTGGAAGACCACCACGTTGATAGATCGGATGTGGAAGTGCGGTAACGCATGGAGCTAACCGATACTAATTGCTCTATTCGCGCTTGAAGAGTCCCACCATCAACGACAGCGCTGGTGGCGGATGTAAGTTTCAGCCTGCACGGGCATCGATTTAAACCCACTTGACCGAACGCGCCGGCTCCATTGCTTGGTGGCCATAGCGTCTGTGACCCACCCGATCCCATCCCGAACTCGGCCGTGAAACCAGACAGCGCCGATGGTACTATCGCTTAAGCGATGGAAGAGTAGGTCGTCGCCAGGCATTGCAGCCGGCGCGCCGATCAAGTGGAAACCCATTCACAAGTCATGCGACCGGTTCGACGCCGATCGCCCATTGGTGGCGCGGGGTGGAGCAGCCCGGTAGCTCGTCAGGCTCATAACCTGAAGGTCGCAGGTTCAAATCCTGCCCCCGCAACCAACACTCTTTCAGCCACGCTTTGCGAGGCCTTTTTTGTTTTTATTCCGGTTCCCGCGACGCGGCGGTGTAGATCACTTGCCAGCGACCGCCGCGTTTTGCCCAAATGTCGCTGAAGCGTAGCCGCACGCGATAGGGCTTGCCGCCATCGACGCCGGTGAGCGTCGCGACTCCGCCCATCACGGCGCCGTCGCCCCACAGCCGGCGCACTTCATGCTCGACCGTGAATGGATCGAGGCGGAAGCCGGGCGCCGTATAGTCGGCGATCAACTGTGCCCTGGATTCGAGCTTTCCCCGGCTGTTCACCAGCAGATAGTCGGCCGCAAGCAGCCGTTCGAGCGCAGCGCGATCGCCCTTCACCTGAGCCTGATCATAAGCTTGCGCTGCCGCGGCGAGATCCGCCGGCAGTTTCAGGCCCGCGCCGGACACGGCAGCAAGCAAGGCGAAAACAGTCAGCATCAGGTCCTCCAGTCTTTAAGCAGAGGGCTAATGCACTCGTTCAGAACGGAAAAGGGGCACTCTGCAGGCGGCGATGATGTGCCTGCGAGCGCGACTGGAGATCAATCCTCGCGGACGCGGCCGCTGAGCTTGCCCACCGCGCCTTCCCAGTCGCTGCGACGGGCGGTGCGACGGCGGGCCAGCAGCGCGATCAGGCACAGCCCCCCGGCGGCCTGCAACAGGCTCATCAATTCCGGCAAGGGCAGCTGCGTCATGATCGTGTCCTCCACCGCTGCTGGTCGCACGACAGGGTTAAGGCATTATGCCATGAAGCTGGTTAACGGCTTTGTCCGGCGTTGATGCAACCGGTTCGGCGGGGCCGCGTTTGGATATATCGGAATCGCAACGAACAAGAGGTCTATCATGCGCAAGATCATTTTCGCCCTGAGCGCTGCGGCGCTCACCGTGCCGGCCGCGACCATCCCCACCGATGCGGCGCAGGCTCAATACAAAACCTGGCGCGGCAAGGATGGCCGCATCTATTGTCGTCGCCCCAACGGCACCACCGGCCTGATCGTCGGCGGCGCCGCGGGCGCGCTGGTCGGCAATGCGGTTGGCGGCAATACGCTCGGCACGGTAGTCGGCGCCGCGGGCGGTGCGCTGCTGGGCCGTGAGGTGCAGCGCAGCCGGGCCAAGCGCCGGTGCGTCGCGCGCCGCTAAAGGTCTGGAGACAAGAAATGGGGCGAAGCGCGGCCGCTTCGCCCCTTTTTTGTTGTCCGGTCAGGCGTCATCGTCCCGGTCCGCTTCCTCGATTTCGTCCTCCAGCTCGTCCGGCGTCAGAGCGTTCAGGCCGGCACTGCTTATGTCCGCCGGCTGAAACTCGGCCGCCCGATCGTCCTCGACATAATCCTCGCCCCTGTCGCGGGTCATGTCGGTCAGCACGTCGCCGTCGGATGGGCCGCCGCCTTCATAAGCATGGACCTCGGCGCGCTGGGTGTCGTCCAGCCCTTCCAGATCACCGTCGATCGAGACCGGTTCCTTACGCCCATCCATGACCTTTTCCTCCAATGCGTCGTTGTGCGAAACGAGCTGCCCGGAAGCCGGGTTCCGATGGGAGCGACAGAAGGAGAAGCTTTATGACCACGCGCACCGCGACCGCGCGTTATGACGGGTTCGGCAAGGACGGCCAGGGCCATGTCAGCACCCAATCGGGCGTGCTGAAGGATCAGCCTTATGGCTTTGGCACCCGCTTCGGCGACGAGCCTGGCACCAATCCGGAAGAGCTGGCCGCAGCTGCTCACGCCGCCTGCTTCACGATGGCGCTGAGCTTCGCGCTCGCCCGCGCCGGCCACAGCGCCGGCAGCCTCGAGACCAAGGCAGCAGTCACGCTCGACAAGGACGGAGAAGGCTTCCGGATCAGCAAATCGGCGCTGAGCCTGACTGGCAAGGTGGAAGGCATCGACGCGACCGAGTTCGCGCGCATCGCCGCCGACGCCAAGGCCAATTGCCCGATCTCGAAACTGTTCAATACCGAGATCACGCTGGATCAGCGCCTGGAAAACTAGGCGCGCCTCCCGAACAGCCGGCCCCGCTCGGCAATCGCTACCGCGGCGAATGTCAGCACGCCGCAACTCGTGAAGCCCAGATACAGCGGCACGGTGGTGCCATTGAACGCTGCACCAATGGCCGCGCCGATCAACGTGCCGCCGACCGTCTGGACAAAACCCTGCACGCTGGATGCAGTCCCGGCGAGGCGGCCCATATGCTCCATCGCGATCGCGCTGAAATTGGCGCCGGCCAGGCCGAAGCAGCTGATCATCAGCGCCTGCAACAAGACGAAGCTGACGATCGTCTCGTGGCCGGTCAGCGCGATCGCAAGATGCAGCGCCGCGATGGAGGTGAAGACAATGACCGCCCGGTGCGACACCGCCCGAGCCCCGTATCGGGTCACGATCTGCGAATTGGCGAAGGCCGCGACCGCCATCGTGCCCGCGATGACCGAAAAGGCCGGCGCGAACAGGTTGGGCGCGCGGAACTCGGTCTCGAAAATCTGCTGCACCGAAAGCAGGAATCCGAACAGGCATCCCTGAAGCAGCGTCGAGCCGGCGGTGTAGCCGAGCGCCAGCCGGTCGGTCAGCACATAGCGGAAGCCTTCGCCCAGCCGGGCAATGCTGAGCGGCAGCCGGTGCTGCGGCCGAAGCGTCTCCGGCAGGCGGAGCGCGATCCAGCCGAACAGCAGCAGCCCGGCGATCGCCAGAATGTAGAAGATCCAGCGCCATGGCGCGATCAGCAGGATCAGCTGGCCCAGATTGGGCGCGGCGATCGGCACGACCATGAACACGATCGCGGCCAGGCTCATCACCCGCGCCATCGCATCGCCGATGAAGCGGTCGCGCACGATCGACACGGCGAGCACGCGGCCGCTCGCGGTGGCCACGCCCGCCGCGACACGCGCGGCGAGCAGCAGCGGAAAGGTGGTCGTTGCGGCCGCGACGATGTTGCAGATGACGCCGAAGATCAGACCGGTCAGCAGCACAGGCCGCCGTCCGAACCGGTCCGACAGCGGGCCGTGGACGATCTGGCCGGCGCCGAACCCCAGCATGAAGGCCGTGATCACCCATTGCCGGTCATTCGCCTGGGCGACGTGCAGGCTGTGGCCGATCGCGGGCAGCGCCGGCAGCATCGTGTCGATCGACAGGGCCGTCATCGCCATCAGCGCGGCGATCAGCGTCACGAACTCGCGAAAGCCGAGCTCGGGCCGTGCGGGTGCCGGGGCGTGCATGGCGCCCACATGAACTTTGTTGCTTTGCAGCGATAGAGGGTGCGGCAATTTTCTTGGGGGCCGCGCGCTGCTGGATTAGAGAATGGCCATGCTCGACACTCCGACTCCCACTCTCGAACCCGTTTCGCTCGGCCGCCAGCACGCTGACCCTGGAGGCTTCGCCCAAGCATTCGGCGAATCCTTCCAGCGTTACGGCTTTGGCGTGATCAGCGATCACGGCCTTGATCAGGATCTGATCGACCGCGCCTGGGCGCTCACCCGGCAATTCTTCGACCTGCCGGTGGCGGTGAAGAACAAATATGTCCTGCCCGGCAAGGCCGGCGCGCGCGGCTACACGCCGTTCGGCATCGAGACCGCCAAGGGCGCGACCGAGAATGACCTGAAGGAATTCTGGCATGTCGGCCGGGAGCTGCCCGCCGGCCACCGCTTCAGCGACGTGATGCCGCCCAATGTCTGGCCGGACGAAGTGCCGGGCTTCAGGGAAACTTTCCTCGCGCTCTATGCCGAATTCGATCGGGTGGGCGGCAGGCTGCTCTCCGCGATCGCGCGCTATCTGGGCCTCGCGCCCGATTGGTTCGAAGCCCCGGTCCGGGACGGCAACAGCGTGATGCGGCTGCTCCATTATCCGCCGGTCTCCCCCGAAGCACCCGGCGTCCGCGCCGGCGCGCATGAGGATATCAACCTGATCACGTTGCTGCTGGGCGCGGAGGAAGCGGGCCTGCAATTGCTCGATCGCGACGGCCGCTGGCTGGCGGTCGCGCCGCCTGAAGGCGCGCTGGTCGTCAATGTCGGCGACATGTTGCAGCGCCTGACCAATCATGTGCTGCCCTCGACCACGCACCGCGTCGTCAATCCGCCGCCGGAACGCCGCGGCAGCGCGCGCTATTCGATGCCCTTCTTCCTGCACCCCGCGCCCGATTTCGTGATCGAGACGCTGCCGGGCTGCATCACCGCGAACAACCCCAACCGGTATCCGGAACCGATCAGTTCCCAGGAATATCTGAACCAGCGCCTGCGCACGCTCGGCCTGCTCAAGGATGATGGCGAAGCGGGGTAAATGTTGACAGGCGGGCGCTCAAAACCTAGATCGCCCGCCTTCCGGTGCCCCGTCGTCTAAAGGTAAGACTACGGACTCTGACTCCGTCAATCGAGGTTC
>JAFEEY010000109.1 GCA_018240865.1 Pseudomonadota bacterium
TCGGGCGACAGAGCATTGATGCGCGCGACGATCCGCCGCAGCCGTTCGGGCGGCATATCCGGGCCCGCCACGTGAATGTCGCTGATCAGGGCGACACGCACTGGCACCGTGCCGGCAGGCCAGCCCTTCACACGCACGACGCCGTGCCGCACGACCGGCATCCGCGTCGCGTTCCACAGGCCGAGCGCGGCGATCAGCATCGCCGCCAGAGCGATCAGGGTAAAAAACCGCCGGCGCGTCATGTGGATCGCCTAGCGCTTTTGATCGTTTGCGCTCAAGATTTGCCGATGCGCGCCTTCGCTACCCTTCTCGAACGGCTCGTCTATACCCGATCCCGCAATGCCAAGCTGAAGCTGATCGGCGACTATCTGCGCGCCACGCCCGACCCCGATCGCGGCTGGGCGCTGGCGGCCCTGACTGGCGGGCTCGACCTTTCGGCGGTGAAACCCGCCCTCATCCGCGCGCTGGTCGAGGAACGGGTCGATCCGGTGCTGTTCCATATGAGCCGCGACTATGTCGGCGATACGGCGGAAACAGTATCGCTGCTGTGGCCGCGACCCGATATGCCGCCCGATCCGCCCTATGATCTGGCCCTGGGCGCTGTGGTCGATCGGTTCCGCACCCTGTCCCGCTCCGAGGCGCCGGCGGTGCTCGCCGCCTATCTCGACAGGATGGAGCCGGAGGAGCGTTTCGCGCTGCTGAAGATGGCGACCGGCGCGCTCCGCATCGGCGTCACCGCGCGGCTCGCCAAGACGGCGCTGGCGCAAGCGTTCGGACTGGATGTCGAGGGCGTCGAGGAGGTCTGGCACGGCATCGCCCCGCCCTATCCAAGCCTGTTCGCCTGGGCCGAGGGCTCGGGCGCACAGCCGGTCGCCACGGACCTGCCCGTCTTCCGGCCCTTCATGCTCGCTCATCCGCTGGAGGATCTGCGAGTCGACATGGCCGATTATGCGGCGGAATGGAAATGGGACGGGATTCGCGTCCAGCTCGTCCATGCCGGTGGCGAAACACGGCTCTACAGCCGTGCCGGCGACGACATCACCAGAAGCTTTCCCGAGATCGCGGCCGCCTTTCGCACGCCCGGCGTGCTGGACGGCGAGCTGATGGTCAAAGGCGAGGCGCAAGGCGCCGACGAGCATGGCGGCGCGGCGGCCAGCTTCAACGCGCTGCAGCAGCGGCTGAACCGCAAGGCGGTGACGCAGAAGATGCTGGCCGACTATCCGGCCTTTGTTCGCCTCTACGACATATTGTTCGATGGCGCCGAGGATCTGCGCGAGCTGCCCTGGATGGCGCGCCGCGCCCGGCTCGAGAGGTTCGCCCGGCCACTCGGCCCGGAGCATTTCGACGTGTCGTCGCTGATCGAGGCGGCGGATTTCACCGCGCTGGAAGCAATCCGGGCCGGCGCGCGCGATGCCGCCATCGAAGGCGTGATGCTGAAGCGGCGCGACAGCGCCTATGTCACCGGGCGGCGGGTGGGCCTATGGTATAAATGGAAGCGCGATCCGCTGACCGCCGATTGCGTCGTCATGTACGCGCAGCGCGGCAATGGCCGACGATCATCCTATTATTCGGATTTCACCTTCGGCTGCTGGACCGAAAGCGGCGAGCTGCTGCCGGTGGGCAAGGCCTATTCCGGCATCACCGACGAGGAATTGCGCTGGCTTGACCGCTGGGTGCGCAATCACACCGTGCAGCGCTTCGGGCCGGTACGCGAGGTCGAGAAGTCGCTGGTGTTCGAAGTCGCCTTCGATTCGATCCACGCCTCGACCCGGCACAAGTCAGGCGTGGCGATGCGCTTTCCGCGCATCGCCCGCATCCGGACCGACAAGCCGGCCGCCGAAGCGGACCGGCTGGAAACGCTGCAACGCCTGGTCAGTTAGGGCAAAGCCGTGAAGTGATCGAACACCAGCGCCGAGGCGTGCTGCGGCGAGAAGAATTGCGAGGCATCGCCAAGGACGGTTGTCGCGGCAGCCGAACTGCTCGAAGGCGGCAGATGGTAACCATAGCCGGCCACCGACAGGTCCAGCAGCGTGCGGGGATGATCGGCGTTCGGAATAAGCCCCCGCAGCGCGGGCGTCTCGGACAGGTCGATATTGTGCGCCTTGGTCAAGCCGTTGATATTCTTCAGCATAATATCTTCGGCGACATTGTCCTTGATCACGAGCGAGGTCATGTCCTCGCCGCGGATCCAGACGCTCTTATTGTCGCCGCTCTGCGACAGCAGCGTGTTGCCGAGGATCTGGAAATTGCTGCCCCCGGAAACGCCGATGCCGTTCCAGGCGCCGTGCGTGTAGATCAGGTTATTTTGGATGACGAAGTTCTGATAGCCATAGGGGCCGGCATCCGAAATCCAGATCCCTTGCACGCCGGTGCCTTCGACGCCTGAGAATTGGCCCGGCGCGATGACGTTGTTGCGGATCGTGACGTTGGCGGAGCCGCTGGTCTGGCTGGTGTTCCAGAACTGGATGCCGTCCGCATGATCGCCCAGCACCGGGTGGAAATTGGTGAAGCTGTTGCCGTCGATCACGACATTCCTGTCGGCGCCGAACGTGAGGCCGTCGGAACGGATATTGTCGAAACTGTTCGACCGGATCGTGACGTTCGTGCTCTGCTGCACATAGGCGCCGCGATAAAGGTCGTGGAAGGTCGAATAATCGGCGGTGAAGCCGTTGACGCGCGTCACCACCAGGCCGACGCCGTCATTGGCGACAGTGCCGTCCACCGAGCCGTGAAACTGAACGCCGTTCATGCGGATATTGCTGGAATCATAGACGTAGTTGAGCTGCGTCCATTCCGGCGTCTGGCCGACGGGGACAGCGCGACCGACATCCAGGCCGGCAAAGGTCAGATTGCTGGATCTATCGACGAACAACCCGTCGAGATGCGCGCGATCCGTGAAATTCTGCGTCTGGATCGTCACCGTCGACGCATAATTGCGGCCGGTGATGTTGACCGAACCGTAATTGCCCGACGCCAGCACGATGCGGTCACCGCCAATCGCCTTGCCGAGCGCCGCCTGAAGCTGGGTTGCATTGGAAACATTGTAGATCGTCATGCCGTGTGCCTTGTCCCCGCCGGAGCGCAGATTTCCGACCGCCACAGGCATGGCCCAGGCATCCGGAAAGCGTCCGCATTCGCTTGATGGTGTTGAGAAACTGACAGACCGAGAAGTGACTCGATCATGGTTAACGAAGTGCTAAACCTTCAAGAACTGCGATCAAGCGAGTGGGCGCCAGGACAGGCCGAGCGCGCCGATTGATCCGATGAGAATCTTATCGTTCTACGTCGCCCCGCACGACGTTCGCATGGTTAATAGAGCGGTCGAATCGCGCCCGTGAGAGGGCACGCGGTGAAGCGCCTTCGCCATGCGGTGAATGATTTGGCTAAAGGATAATTTCGCGGGAACCAATCCGCTCAATACGCGGTCTTCTGGAACGCGAGCGTAATGGCCGTTCGCCCGATGATGTAGAGATCAAGCAGCACGGACCAATTTTCGATATAATAGAGATCGTGCTCCAGCCGCTTGAGGAGCTTTTCCTCGGTATCGGTTTCGCCGCGCCAGCCATGCACCTGCGCCCAGCCGGTCATGCCCGGCTTCACCTTGTGGCGCGCGGCATAGTGATCGACCACTTCGGAGAAAACGCGATCGCCGGCCTTTGTGGACGCGGCATGGGGGCGAGGGCCGACCAAGGACATTTCGCCCGACAGCACGTTGAACAGCTGCGGCAGTTCGTCGATGCTGGTGCGGCGCAAGAAGCGGCCGACGCGCGTGATGCGATCATCATCCTTGCGCGCCTGCGTGATGCCGTCCGCCTCACACTGGTCGGTGCGCATCGAGCGGAACTTCCAGATGCGGAAGCGCTGGTTGTTGAAGCCTTCGCGATCCTGGCGGAAGAAGACCGGGCCGGAACTATCCAGCTTGATCGCGATCGCGGCGATCAGGAACAAGGGCGCGAGCAGGATCAGCGCGATCGCGCCGATCACCATATCCTCGATCTTCTTGGTGATCTGGTCGAAGCCCGAAATCGGGCGTTCGAACAGAGTCATCACCGGCAGGTCGCCCAGCAGCACCACCGGGCGCTGGGCAAAGGCGAAGGTCGCGAGATCGGGCGCGAGGCGGATGCGCACTGGTGTGATCGCCAGCTCCGCCACCACTTCCTGCAGCCGCTTTTCCGCCGACCAGGGCAAGGCCACGATCACCTGGTCGATCGCCCCGGTGCGGATATGCGTAATCAGATCGTCCAGATTGCCGTAGAGCGGCAGCTGCACTTCGCGTTCAGGCAGGCGTTCAGGCAGACGGTCGTCGAAGAAGCCGACCAGATCGATCGTCAGCTTTTCGTTGCCGAGGATATATTTGGCGAGCCTGTCGCCCTGCGAACCGGCGCCGAAAATCGCGACGCGATGATTGAACACGCCGCGCTGCTTCAACCGCCGCATCCAGGCCGTACCGCCCGCGCGCAACACCAGCAGTGCAATGCCGCCCGCCGCGAACCAGGCGATCGCCCAGCCGCGCGAGAAATCCTCCGAAACCTTGAGCAGGAAGCCCAAGGTCATCAGGAACATGCCGGTCGACAGCCAGGCCGTCATCACGCGCGCCCAGCCAGTGCGGACGGAGAAGCGCGTGTCGATGTCGTAGCAGCCGGTCACTTCGGCCAGCGCCGCATAGAACAGGCCGGCAATCAGCGCGGCATTGCCATAGGCCTGGGCCATCCGGTCAGGAATGAAATCCAACACCAGCGCGGCGGCGATCCAGGCAGTCGCGACTACGCTGATCATTTCGGCCGCGCGCAGGATCAGGATCGCGACTTCGAGCAGGACGGGCGAGCGCGATCCGGGCACCGCCGCGATGGCGGGGCCGGGTTCCGGCGCATGTGCCTCGATCCTGGTCGTTTCCTGCAGCATCGGTCCTTCGTGTTCCGCGCGCCGTGGCCGCTCAGGCCAGCGCCCGCGCCTTTCCGGTCGTGACCAGTGCCGGCCGCACTGACGGCGGCACAGCCGCGAGCAACTCGGTGGCGAACTGGCCATTCAGCGCAAAGGCGGGGCCGTCTTCGGTCAGCATGTTGGAAATCCGGACCAGCACGCCGTCCGGAATGATGCCCGCCAGCGAGGTCTTGAAGCGCATCTCGCGCTGCTCGCTGTTGCTGACCGGCAGATACTCGCCGACGCGCGTCCAGTAAGTGATGCGCTCGTCGCGGCCCGGCACGCTCGCCACCAGATTGCGCCCCGGCACGGTCGCGCCATGACCAATCGGAATCTGCGCGGGCATATTCTCGGTGATCTCGAATCCGAATGCCGGATAGCAGACCTCCGGCCGGTGCAGCTGCAGCGTATCGCTCTGGGTGTTGCCATAGGCAATCAGCAGCATGACGACATTGCCGTCCGGATCCTCGTACATGCGCGAGACCGACTGGTTGTAGAGCTTGGCGGCAAGGCTGTCCTCGCTCTGCGGGGCGACAATGCCTTCGCTGTCGCGCGCCTTCCACTTGCCGAAGGCTTTCGGGATCGCGGGGTCGAGCCGCTGCTTTTCGTCGAGCAGCGTGACGCGCTTGTGCGGGCGCAGCACTTCCGCCCCGGCCGCGGCGGCGATGCAGGCCCCGCCGATGATGAAATCGCGCCGGCCGATCATGCCGCTTTCCTCGTCAAGAGCTTACGCACCGGCGTCATCAGTCCGTCGACCAGAAAAATGCCGAGCAGCGCGGTCGCGAACATCACCAGGCCCGCGGTCGAATGCAGGAAGCCCTGCGCGGCCGCGTTGCCGAAATGATAGGTGATCAGCACCAGGATGATCACCCGCACCAGATTGGCGAGCAATGCCACCGGCACGATCCACAGCATCAGAAACAGCGCGTAGCGCCATGACGCATTGTGCAGGATGTAGATGTAGAACAGGCTGATCGCGGTCAGGCTTATCAGCGAATTGAGACCCGCGCAGGCATCTTCCACCAGCAACTGATACTGCGCGACGTAAAGCGTCACGCCCTCGCGCACGATTGGATAGCCGGCATGGCCCAGCAGCCAGGTCGCACTGGAGGAGACATATTCCTTCATCGGCGCGGTCAGCGTGGTGATCACCCAGCCGGGCATCGGCACGACGAACAGCAGATAGATGATCGGAAACCACATCCGCTTGACCGCCTCCATGCCGAACCAGGCATAGAAAGCCGCAACGAAGACGCCGAGCAGCGCCAATGCTTCAAGGGCGAGGAAGCCGAGCGCGCGGCCGAAGGTGTAAACCAGCAGCGACGGGATCAGCACCGCCAGGGTCAGGCCCATATTGCCGGGCTGCCGGATCGACAGCAATTCGCGCCAGCGTCGCGCGAACAGCCAGATGCCCGTCGCCAGCACGATCGGACCGTGAACGCCGGCCTCTCCGGTCCAGGACTGAGTCGCGATCGCGACCAGCGTGGGCACCAGCAGCGCCGCCAGGCCGAGGAGGAGCGGCCAGTGGCCGGTCAGCAAAGGCCGCAGGGCCAATGGCGCCCCGACCCGTCGCGTGGTCATGTCCATCAGAAGCTGTTCAGGATCGAGCCGACGACGACCGAACGGTCGGCGCGCAGCTGCTTGGCCAGCGTCTTCACATCCTCCACATAGGTCTTGTGCTTGCGCGACACGATCAGGCTGAACCCGGCCATGGTCGCCACTTTCTGGCCGTCCGAACAGACATTGGCGGGTGCCGTGTCGAAGATCGTCAGGTCATATTCGCGCAGCAGCTGGTCGACGAGGCCGCGGAAGCGTGCGCCCGACAGCAGTTCCTGAGGATTGACTGGAACCTCGCCCGCGCCGATCACGGCAAGGTTCGGCATCAGCCCGGCATCGACGATTTCGGCCATGCTCATCGTATCGGACGCCAGATATTCGGCGAGGCCCGGCATTTCGAGCGGCAGGCCGCACAGATCGGCGACCATCGGATCGCGCAGATTGGCATCGACCAGCGCAACGCGCACGCCTGCCTGTGCCATCGCGACAGCCAGGTTCAGCGCGATATAGGTGCAGCCGGATTCGGCGGCCGCCGAGCAGACCGCCAGCGAGCGACGGCCTTCGCGCAGATGCTGGGCGGAAAGGCGCGTGCGCAGCGCCCGCACCGCTTCCGCTTCCATCGAATGCGGCGTCTGGATCATCACCGATTCGATCGGCGGAACCGTCTCGAAGGTTGCTTCGCCGCGCCCAAGCGGCGCCGGCGCGCCCACACCATGCTCCATTTCCTGGAGCGCCATTTTCATGTTCATCGTCAGGCCTCCGAAAACGCATCTTTGCGGCGATTGGCATTGCGGTCGATCAGGCGCACGACCCAGGCCATCAGGCCTTTGTCCGACCGTTCCTGCCCGACCGTCGCCAGCACCGGCGCGCCGCTCGCATATTCAAGATCATCCTCGCTGCGCACACGGCGGGCGAGCAGCTCGACCAGCAGCGCCAGAAGCACGCCGAGCGCGAGGCCGAGGCCGATCGCGCCGCCGATCACCAGCGGCTTGTTGGGCCACACGGCATCGTCGGGCAGATTGGTATTGCCCAGCGGCTCCAGGTTAGAGTCGTTGGAAGTCGCGACCGCCTTCATTTCCTCGGCCTTGCCGGCGAGCTTCTGATACTGATCGCGCTTCACCTGGATATCGGCCAGCATCTGGTTCAGCCGGTCGATCTTGTCGGCCTGGCCGAGCACGCGGGCCTTTTGCGCATTATATGCGCTTTCGATCTCCGCCTTGCTGGTGCCCTTGATGACCGAGCCGCCACCGCCGTCCGATTGCTGGAGCGCGGCGAGCTGGCGCTGCAGCGCCTGATAGGTCGGGTGATTCGGCCCCAATGTCTCCTGGGCCTGGGCGATCTGCTGCTTGACCATCGCGATCTGCGGATTGGACTGGGCGCCCGGCACGACCTGCGGCGCGGTCGGCGCCGCCGAAGCGTTGGACAGAGCGCCCAGCTTCGCACTTTCAAGGTCAATATTGCCGGGCTGGAAGACGATGCCGTTCGCCTTGGCGAACTGGGTGCGTTCTTCCTCAGCCTTCGACACTTCAACCAGCGCACGGCGGGCCTGCTCGTCATAGGAGGCAGCACTCCGCTGCGCCGTCGCGACTCGTTGATCGCGGTTCAGTTTCAGGAACGCCTCGCGGATCGCCTGGGCAAGCGCCTGGGTGCTCGCCGGATCGGTGCCGCGATAGCTGATCTCGATGATCGAGCTCGCTTCGACGAACTTGGCTTCGGTCGAATCGACGACGCGCTGCGCGAGCCAGTCGCGAATATCCCCACCGGGGCGGCCAGCCGCGTCGAACGCGGCCTGGTTGTTCGGATCGGCCGCCCAGCCGAGATTGTCGACGACGAGGCCCGCTGTCTGCACGTCCTTGATCATCTTAAGCTGATTGGCGATGTAGGAGGACATCGCCTGCGTCGAGATCGGGCCCAAGAACGCATCCGGCTTGGTCACGTCGATAAGGACGCGGTTGCTCGCCTCGTATCGTTTGGGCAGCAGATTGACCGTGATGGTCGCCGCGAAGAAGCAGGCCAGCAGCGTCGCCAGGATGATCGACTTGCGGGCCGCCAGAATACGCAGGAACTGAACGAGGCTCATTTGGAACCGCTCCTTAGAAGGCGCGCTCGCCGACGACGAACACGTCGCCCGGCTTCACGGTCATGTCGAGATCGGCCTTCTGTTCCTGGCCGTCGCGATACAGCTTGATCCGTTTTGGCGAACCCGCCGCGGTGAATCCGGCGCCGCGCGCGATCGCCTTGCGCACCGTCATCGCACCGCTTCCGCTACGGATCGGGTAAACGCCAGGCGCATTCACCTGTCCGTAAATGTAGAAGAGATCGGCTTCGGGCACATAGATTTTGTCGCCGGGATTGACGACCGGATCGTCCGCTGGCCCACCCGTGGCCAGCTTTTCGAACGGATAATCCTTCTGCGTACCATCGGCGCGCGTGAGCGTGATGAAATCGGCGCCCGTCTCGCGGATGCCGCCTGCACGTGCGATGATTTCCGACAGGCGGTAGGACCGGTCGACCGGTTGCAGGCCCGACTGGGCGACCGCGCCGAGCAGTGTCACATAGCGGCTGGAAAAACCGGTGATCTCGATATTGACGACCGGCTTCGAATAATAACCGCCGGCCCTCAATTTGTCGGCGATTTTCGGCGCGAGCGTCAGCGCGGTTTCGCCGGCGACCTTCTGCTCGCCGATGAAGGGCAGCTGGACAGTGCCATTGGCGCGCACGCGAGCGCGGGTCTGGAACTCGGGCTGGCCAAGGACCGAGATTTCGACTGTGTCGTCGGGGCCGAGCACATAGCCGGATTCGAGATCCTTTTCAGCCTTGGTAGCGGGGGCGGGGGCCGCGGGCGTTGCAGCGGCGGGCCTGCCGGTCTGCGCCTGGATCGCCGCCTGCGCCTGAGGCGGCAGGTTGGGCGCCTGGCTCTGCGCCTGGGCGGTTGCCGCCGACGCCATCATGAAAAACCCGAAAAGATAGTTGGAAATCTTCATTTCACCTCGCCCCGATCAGCGGCCCAGCGCGAAGCTGAGACCCAGGCTGACAGTCGTGTTGTTGTAATTGAAGAAGGCATTGTCCGATTTACGACGTTGTTGGCTGATTAGCCCGTTAAGCCTTAACCGTCGATTGAGATCATAAACCAGGCCACCATAGGCACGAATAAACTCGTCATTCTTGACGACCCCGGCATTGTCGACCGCCTGCGCATTCTGCCGGTAATCGCGTTTCTGGTAAGAACTGCCGAAGTTGACCGCCATCTTGCGATTGAGCCGGTACGTGCCGTTGAGGCTGTAGATCTGGGTGAGTGCGAAAGTCGCGAACACGGTGTTGGACAGATCGGCGGAACGGGACGCATCGACATTGACGCTGAACCGGTCGGACGGACGTATCGCCAGCGCCAGCGCATAGGTGCTGCCGCGGAACTTGCGCGAAAAGACCGCTTTCGGATCGACCCAGCTGAAGCCGACCGAGATCGACCCCGACATGCGCGAACCGATATCGCGCTCGAACCGTCCGCCGGCCGAATAGCTCTTCACGCCGTCCAGCGGGATGCCGGGAATGACGTTCGGCAGGCCAAGCACGTTGCGGTGGATATATTCGCCTTCGGAATAGGATCCGTAGACCGAAATGCGGCCGAGCGACGGCCGCTGATAGCCAAGGCTCGCATTGAACGAGTCCTGGTTGGAATCGTTCAATTCGTAAAAGCTGGACGTATTGCGGATCTGGCTATGGCGGTAGCCGAAGGTCGGCGAAATGCCGATCGCTCCGGCGCACTGCGCATCGACCCCGTAAGAGAATTGCTCTTCGGTATTGACGCGATCGACGACCGGCACCGGCGAGATCGCGAAAATATCGCCGGCGTTCGATCGCTGACGCTGGTAGTTCGCGCTGGGCGTCACAGAACAATTGTTCAGAACCGCCACGTTCGCGCCACCATTGAGGCCGATACGCGCACGGTTCAGCTGCGAATTCTTGGTGTAGAAATCATAGCCAATGCTGCCGCGCAGGAATGCCGACTGGCGGCCGAACGGCTGGAATATGTCAAGCAGCAGCGATGGCGTGATCCGAAAATCATCCTTGGAGCGATTGCCGATACCGCGCGCGATCGCGGCATCGCTGAGGCCGAAGGCGTTGCTGTCATAGCTCGCGTCGACCGCGGCGCGGATGCTCATCTCTCGCGTCGGTGCGCCGCGATTGGCGCGCGGCGACGCGCCGACGGTTGGCGGGATCGGAGCCGTGGTCTGAGCGAAGGCGATTCCCGCCGTGCCAAGGAGCAGAAGCCCCAGCGCGCTTGTTTTTTTCAACCCTTTACCCTTCCCAGCCAGTCTTTCCCTGCGACCTCAATGTTTCTCGCGGCTATCCGGTGCCATGCCACTTCGCAATTGCCGCGAGAAGCTGGATCGGACGGTTCGCCGGCGCCTATGGCGATTCGGAAACACTGGTTAGCTACTTATTGACATGTTTATAGCACCTAAATGTCAGGTTGAGCATAGCTGCCGGTCCCCGTTCACCACGAATGAACCGTTGTTCATCTTTGTCATGGGCACGGTTCGATGGTAGCGGAGCGTCAGGTGGCCATGAGAAGGTAGCATGCAGACAGTCTAT
The DNA here is from genome assembly GCA_018240865.1 of Pseudomonadota bacterium. Taxonomy (GTDB): domain Bacteria; phylum Pseudomonadota; class Alphaproteobacteria; order Sphingomonadales; family Sphingomonadaceae; genus Sphingomonas_B. Next base: position 11,074 of record JAFEEY010000109.1, read on the forward strand.
GATTGGGTCACGGTCGCGATTTTCGCAGGATTGATCGTGATATTTCTTCAGCGCTCCGTGGGGGAGGGAGAGCCGCAGGATTCGATCCTCAGCTATCTGCCGCCTGCGATCGGCTGCGCGGTCGCGAATTATTTCGGCAACGAGGGACTGGAACAGAATAACGTCGCTTTCCAGGTACTCGCCGCATTGGGCATCGTCGCGGTGCTCGCTTACACCTATTACGTCATCAAACCGTTTCAGGGCCGAAGCTAAAGCCTGGATCCGGTCTGCCGTTCGACAGCGTTGAAGGAAATAGCGTGGCGTTTTGGAAGAAAATCTTCGGCTGGTTCCGGCGCAACCGGCAAGATGAAACTTCGCTCCGGCCGGACCGCGAGGCGCTGATCGAGCGCCGGCGCGCCCGCCAGGCCGCGATCGACGCTCAGGCGCAGCAAGACGCCGCCGAACCGGCCGCGGCTGCTGGCGGCGCTGCCTATCCGACTTTCCGCTCTTCGGCGGTGGAACGCGGCGGCATGTCGCGCGGCGAAGCGTCGCGCTTCATGAAGGCGCGGATGACGCTGCGCGATGTGTTCACGCCCGCGCAGCCGGTGACCGAGCGAAGCAAATTCGCGGGCCGGCTGGCCGTGCTCGCAAGGCTGATCGAGATTCTCGAAGAGCAGCGCAGCCATGTCGTCATTTATGGCGAACGCGGCATCGGCAAGACGTCGCTGGTCCATATCCTCGCCGATATCGCCCGGGAGTCGCGATACCTTGTCGTCTATGCCTCGTGCGGCGCTTTCTCGAGCTTCGAGGATATTTTCCGCGCGGTGCTGCGCGACATCCCGCAGCTTTACCTGCGCGATATCGACCCTTCGGCGCTGGGCGAAAGCCAGGGCTCGCTCGCCGACCGGCTACCCGAGGGCTTCGACGCCCGCCAGCTTGCCGAGCTGCTGACCCAGGTCACCGGCACGCGCGTCATCATCGTCCTCGACGAATATGACCGGGCCGAGAGCGACCAGTTCCGCCAGAGCGTCGCCGAGCTGGTCAAGAACCTGTCCGACCGCGCGGCGCGCGTGCAATTGGTGCTCGCCGGTGTCGCCTCCAATCTGCAGCAGCTGATCGGTTACATTCCGTCGATCCGGCGCAACATCATCGGCCTGCCGATGCCGCGCCTGTCCAGCGAGGAAGTGCGCGCGCTGATCCGCATCGGCGAGAAGAGCGCCGGCGTTTCGTTCGACGAAGACGCCATCCAGGCGATCGAATCCCTGTCCAACGGCTCCCCCTATCTGGTGAGGCTGGTCAGCCATCACGCCTCGATGATTGCGCTCGATTCGGAGCGGCTGCAGATCGAACTTGCCGATGTCTGGGGCGCCCTCGACAAGGTCGTCGAAGAAGCGGCGAGCCGCATCGACCCGCGCCTTCTTTCGGCAGTCGAACCCTTTCTTGGCCCGCAGCATGCGGCGCTGACTCATGCCGCCGCGCGCGCCGCGAGCACGCCCGACGGCTGGTTCAGCCCGGAAGACGCGCTGTCGCTGGTCGAGAATTGCCCGGCCGAGCGGATGACCAAGGAGCTCAACGAACTGACTCTCGCCGGCGTGGTCGAGCGCAGCACCGAAGGGGAAGCCCCGCGCTATCGCTTCCGCGAAGAACCGCTGCCGACCTATCTCTGGATGCGGATCGCGCGCGACCATTCGGGCTCGCAGAAGAGCGCGGCCGCCGCCACTGCCTGAACCGATCAGAATAAGGGCTGTTTCCGCATGAAGGTTGCCATTTTCGGGCTCGGCTATGTCGGGTGCACATCGGCTGCGTGCATCGCCGGCCAGGGCCATGATGTCACCGGCATCGACGTCAGCGAAGGCAAGGTCGCGCGCATCAATGCCGGCGAGAGCCCGATCACCGAACCCGGTATCGAGGAGCTGATCCGAGAGGCTCACGCCGCCGGCCGGTTGCGCGCCACGATCACGGTGGGCGAGGGAATCGCCGACACCGATCTCGCCATCGTCTGCGTCGGCACGCCGAGCGCGCCCGACGGCGCCCATAATATGAGCTATATCGCCGAAGTGACGCGCCAGATCGCCGCTGCCGTCGCCAGGCACGGCGCGAAGAATCTGACCGTCGCCTATCGCTCCACCGTCCGCCCCGGCACGATGGAAGAGCTGGTGCTGCCGATCTTCCAGGCCGCGCTCGGCGAGCGCACGCATGATCTGGTCGAAGTCGTCTACAACCCCGAATTCCTGCGCGAATCGAGCGCGATCTGGGATTTCAACAATCCGCCCAAGATCGTCATCGGCACGCGCGACGGCCAGCCCAACGCGGCGATGACCGAGCTCAACAAAGGCCTCGACGCGCCCGTGTTCAATACCGGCTATCGCGAGGCCGAGTTCACCAAATTCGTCGACAATAGCTGGCACGCGGTGAAAGTCGCCTTCGCCAATGAGATCGGCCGGCTGTGCGCCCGCCAGGGCATCAGCGCGCGGCAGATCCATGAAGTGTTCGTCAGCGACACCAAGCTGAATATCTCGAGCTATTATATGCGGCCGGGCGGCCCGTTCGGTGGCTCCTGCCTGCCGAAGGACGTGCGGGCGCTGCAGTTCATTTCCTCGGACGTCGGCGGCGGCACGCATCTGCTGGACTCGGTCATCCGCTCCAACGAAGCGCACAAGCATTTCCAGTTCGAGGTCGCGACCGAGGGTCTTGAGCCGGGCGCGCCGCTGCTGATGGTCGGCCTCGCTTTCAAGGCAGGCACCGACGATCTGCGCGAAAGCCCGCATATCGATCTTGCGAGGAAGCTGCTGCGCGCGGGCTATGACCTCGCGATCTACGACCCCAATGTCGACGCCACGCAGCTCGTCGGTCAGAATCTGGGTTACATGTATTCGCAGCTGCCCAGCCTGAAGACGCTGCTGATCGCCAAGGGCGATATCGACATGGACCGCTATGCCCGCGTGCTGGTCTGCAACAAGGTGGACGACACGCTGGTGCTGCCCGCCGGCAAGACGATCGATCTGGGCCGTATCGCGTGAGCGACGCCGCGCCGGCGCTGGCTGGACTCGAATCGGTCGATCCGACGCGGCTGCAAGGTGCGCGGGTATTGATCGTGGTCGAGAACCTGCCCGTTCCGTTCGACCGGCGCGTGTGGCTGGAAGCGCGGACGCTGAAGGCGGCTGGGGCCAAAGTCTCGATCATCTGCCCGACTGGCAAGGGCTATGAGGCGCGGCACGAGACGCTGGAAGGCATCGACATCTACCGACACCCGCTGCCGGCGGACGCCAATTCCGCGTTCGGCTATCTGCTCGAATATGGCGCGGCCCTGTTCTGGGAAACGGTGCTGGCCTGGCGGGTCTTTTTCAAGGGCGGCATCGACGTCATTCACGGCTGCAACCCGCCCGACCTGATCTTCCTGGTCGCGCTGCCTTTTCGCCTCCTGGGCGTGCGCTACCTGTTCGATCATCACGACATCAACCCCGAGCTCTACGAAGCGAAGTTCGAACGCCGCGGCTTCTTCTGGAAGCTGATGGTGCTGTTCGAACGGCTGACCTTCCGGACCTCCAAGGTCTCGATCGCCACCAATGAAAGCTATCGCCAGATCGCGATCGAGCGCGGCGGCAAGAACCCTGACGATGTGTTCGTGGTCCGCTCCGGACCCGACCTGTCCAAGGTCAAGCCGGTCGCGCCGGTCGAAAGCTGGAAGAATGGCCGCCGCTTCCTGGTCGGCTATGTCGGGGTGATGGGCGAGCAGGAAGGAATTGACCTGCTGCTGGAAGCCGTGCGCGAGATCGTGCACATGCGCGGCCGCACCGATGTCCAGTTCGGCCTGGTCGGCGGCGGCTCCGCGCTGGAGGATATGAAGGCGCTCGCCAAGACGCTGGACGTCGCGGGCTATGTGACTTTCACCGGCCGCGCGCCGGACCAGACCCTGTTCGAAATATTGTCGACATCGGACGTGTGCGTGAACCCGGACCGGGTCAATCCGATGAACGACAAGTCCACGATGAACAAGATCATGGAATATATGGCGATGGGCAAGCCCATCGTGCAGTTCGAAGTCGTCGAAGGCCGGGTCAGCGCCGGCGAGGCCTCGCTTTACGCCAGGCCAAACGATCCGGTCGATCTGGCGGACAAGATCCTGTCCCTGCTCGACGATCCCGCTACCGCCGCACGGATGGCGGCGTTCGGTAACGAGCGCGTGCACCGGGAGCTTTCCTGGCAAACGCAGATCGAGCCTTTGCTCAGCGCCTATGAGCGCGCGCTGGGCAAAAAGGGTAAAGGCGCGAACTGAATGTTCCCTTTACCCCTGTGAAGCTTTACCAGTTGCCGGAATCGCGCCGCCTCGGGGGTGGCCTTAAGGAGGATGGAATGCGCAACAAGATAGTCACCGGCCTGATGATCGGCACGGCGGTGCTGCTCGCCGGTTGCGGCAAGAAGGGCGGCGAGATCGAGAAAGGTCAGGTCGTCGCGACCGTGGACGGCCAGGACGTGACGGTTCACGAACTGAACGCCGAGCTGCAGGGCGCGAACGTGCCGCCCAATATCGGCACCGAGCAGAAGAAGCAGCTGGAGCAGATGGCGCTGGCGCAGGTCGTCAACCGCCGGATTCTGGCTGACATCGCGCGTGAGCGCGGGCTCGACAAGACGCCGATGTTCCTGCTCCAGGAAAAGCGCGCAGAAGAACAGATTCTCGTCCAGATGCTGCAGCGTCAGATGAGTTCCGCCGTGAAGGCGCCGGCGTCGACCGAGGTCGCCGATTTCATCGCCCAGAACCCGGACCTGTTCGCCGAGCGCAAGATTTTCTCGATCGACCAGATCCAGTTCGAAGCGCCGAAGGATCCGCAGGTGCTGCGCAAGTACCAGCCGCTGAAGACGATGGACGAAGTCGAAGCCGCGCTGAAGGCCGATGGCCTGCAGTTCAAGCGCGCGCCAGCCACGCTCGACGTCGCGACGGCCAATCCGGAACTCGTCCAGCAAGTGCTGAAGATGCCGAAGGATGAGATTTTCATCATTCCCGCCGGCCGCGTGATGGTCGCGAACCGCATCACCGACACCAAGGTGCAGCCGCTCACCGGCCCGCAGGCGCAGCAGCTTGCCACCGGCATGATCCAGCAGAAGAAGTTCCAGGATCTGATCAAGCGCGATCTCGAGCCCAAGGTGAAGAAGGCCGAGAGCGAAGTGAAATATCAGGCCGGCTTCGCGCCGCCGAAGAAGCCGGACGGCTCGGCGGCCGGGGCGCCGGCGGCTCCCGCCGCGAAGTAAGCGACAGGGAAAGGGCGGCTTCGGCCGCCCTTTTTCATGGCATGGAATATCTCGCCCTCAAGGCCTTCATTTCCGCGATCCTGATCGCCGCAGCTTCGGAAGTCGCCAAGCGCTATCCGGGCTTCGGCGCGCTGATCGCCTCGCTGCCCCTCGTCTCGGTGCTCGGCATGATCTGGCTGTGGCGCGACAAACCCGATGCGGCGAACATGGCCGCCCATGCCGAAGCCACCTTCTGGTATGTGATGCCGTCGCTGCCGATGTTCCTGCTGATTCCGGCATTGCTTAGAAACGGTGCCGGCTTCTGGGTCGCGCTTCCGGCAGGCTGTGCGCTGACGATCGCGCTCTATTCGCTGATGGCCTGGATCGGCCCGCGCTTCGGGCTGCCGCTCTAGGGTTCGCTTCCCGCATAAGGATTGGCGTTCCACAGCCGCCACCAAAGGACTTTGCCCAGGCCACCGCTCGCCTTGGCGATCTGCGCGCGCCAGTCGGGCCGGCCGATCGCACGCAACCCGATCGCGTGCGCACTGTGCAGCCCGAACTGCGCGGCCCCGACGCCCATCCATAGCGCGGTGTTCGCGAGACCCTTGAGGCCGCCTTTCCCCCGCATCAGCACGATGCGCTGCTGCCCCTGCCGGTAACGGCGCGAGCTGACATAAGCGAGCGTGGCGCGATCCGCCGGCACCTGCTCTTCGACCACGGCCGCCGGGTTCCAGCGCAGGGTCAGGCCGCGTTCGACAAGGGATTTCATCAGCCAGACATCCTCGCCGCCCGTCCCGTTCAGATGCGCGGAGAAAGGGTCGGGCCCGGGAAAGCACGCCGCCTTGTCGAACAGCGAATTGCCAGTACCCGTCTTGATCCAGCGCGCGGAGATGTCGGCGTCCTGCGGCTGTTTCAGGTCGCGGGTATAGAGGCTGTCGATCATCGCCTCCATGCCTTGTGCGACCGGCCCGAGATAGACCGGCGTGACAATGCCGAAGCTGGCCGCGACACCCATTTCCGCGTGCCGCAGCAGCGCGTCGATCCAGCCGGCGCGCGCAATCTCGTCATCGTCGATGAAACCCAGATAGCGCCCGGCGGATTCCCTGACCGCCCGGTTGCGCGCCTGGACGACGCCGGATCTGGTCTCGCTCACATAGCGGAGCTGGGGGTGCTTCCGACCCTCGACCGACGCTCGCGCGCTGGTCTCCGGATCATTGTCGACGACCAGGATTTCGACGCCGTCGCGTAATTGGGGCAGCAGCGAATCGATGCACTGCGCCAGCATGTCCGGCCGCTTATAGGTCGGGATCGCGACCGTCAGCTGCATCAGACGCGGCCGGCCTCGACCGCCTCGATAAAGCCCGCGACGTCGGCGCTCTGCAGCAGCGGCGCAGCCTTGCGCAGCCGCTCGTCAGGCCAGTCCCACCAGCGGATTTGCAGCAACTTGTCGATCGTCTCCGGATCGAAGCGCGGGCGGATCGGCCGCGCCGGATTGCCGCCGACGAT
>JAFEEY010000010.1:0-4111 GCA_018240865.1 Pseudomonadota bacterium
ACCGGCCGGCGCAGCAGGTCGAGCGACCCCCGCAATGTCAGCATAGGCGGTGCGCTTTCCATCTGGCGGCGGAGCGCCGTATAGGATGGAACGTCGACCAACAAGGGCAGCGCGCCCAGCCGGTCGATCATCGCCAGCTCCCGTTGCACGTCCGCAAGCGCGGCAGGCCGGAAATCGCGCCGTCCGCCGCGCGCGGCCAGCATCGGCAATGCATCGAGCGCGGCGCCGGCGCTGCCGAAGCGCTGGATCAGCTGGCGATACGTGACCGGGCCGATATGCGGCGTGCGCAGCAGCCGCAGCCGGTCGATGGCGGAATGCGGATCGGCGTCAGCCACTCTTGCGGCCGACCCTTGGCTCGGTGCCCGCGAGCAGGCGGCCGATATTGGTGCGGTGCTTCCAGAAAACGAGCAGACCCAGCGCCATGAACAAGATGCCGATATCCATCCGCCCGAACAGGAAAGCGCTGACCGGCGCCGCGACCGCAGCCGCCAGTCCCCCGACCGACGAATAGCGGGTGATCGCCAGCACCCCGATCCAGACCGCAAGATAGATCAGCCCCAGCGGCCACCACAGGCCGAAAGCGATGCCGCCGAAGGTCGCGACGCCTTTGCCGCCGTTGAACTTCAGCCAGACCGGATAGCAATGGCCGATGAATGCCGCCGCACCGCCCAGCAGCGCGCCGCCGCCCGGCACGATCGCCTCACCGATCCACACCGCCGCCGCGCCTTTCAGCGCGTCGAGCAGCAGCGTCGCCGCCGCCAGCCCCTTGCGGCCCGTGCGCAGCACATTGGTCGCGCCGATATTGCCGGAACCGATCGCGCGCAAATCGCCGGCACCGGCGAAGCGCGTCAGCAACAACCCGAACGGGATCGAACCGAGCAGATAGCCGGCGAGCAGCGCCAGCGCCGGCATTCGCCAGAGGATTTCGGTGGTTTGCGCCCCCATGGCGCGGAGCATAGCGAGGCCGCCGCGCGAAACAATGCTGACGATTACCTCACCGTTCGGCCTGAGCTTGTCGAAGGCCTTCCTTTCCTTCCGTTACTGACGCAAAGAAAAGGGAGGGCTTCGACAAGCTCAGCCCGAACGGCGACTATGCACGCTTGCTCGCAACCACGCATCGCGGCCATAGCCTTCCGATGCCCGATACCCGCCCGCTCCTCTTCTTCGATTCCGGCGTCGGCGGGCTGTCGGTGCTGGCCGAGACGCGCAGGCTGCTGCCACGGGCGCCGGTCGTTTATGCGGCGGACAGCGCCGGCTATCCCTATGGCACCAAGAGCGAGGCCGAGATCGCGGCGCGGGTGCCGGCTTTGCTCGGGCGGCTGGTCGAGCGTTATCATCCCCGGTTGGTGGTGATCGCCTGCAACACCGCCTCGACCATCGCCCTGCCGGTCGTCCGTGCCGCGCTCGACCTGCCGGTGGTCGGCACGGTGCCGGCGATCAAGCCCGCCGCGCTGCTCTCGAAAACCCGCGCGATCGGCGTGCTCGGCACCGAGGCGACGATCCGCCAGCCCTATGTCGATCGGCTGGCCGCCGAATTCGCGAGCGATTGCCTGGTGCTGCGCCATGGCTCTGCCGAGCTCGTCGATCTCGCCGAGGCCAAATTGCGCGGCGAGGCCACCGATCCCGCCGCTTACCGCCGCATCCTCGAAGGCCTGACCCGCCAGCCCGGGGGCGAGCGGATCGACACGGTGGTGCTGGCCTGCACCCATTTCCGGCTGGTCGAGCCGGAGCTGAGCGCTGCCATGCCGCTTACCTATGTCGATGGCGCGGAAGGGATCGCCCGCCGCATCGAATATCTGACGCTGGATCAGGATTGGCCGGATACATTTTCATCTGGCCGCGCTGCCTTCACCTCGCTCTCCGAAAAAGAACGGGCGCTGGCCCCCGCCTTCGCCCGCTTCGGCCTGACCGAACTCGTCGAGCTTTGATGAATTTGTCCGCACAGAGATATTTGCGAGCGTTTCTCACTGGAACCGACGCTCACCCGCGCGTAAATAGCCGGCACCGGCGGGCAGAATAGCGGGCAAGAGCTTTGGACTATCAGCGCATTTTCACCCAGGCGATCGACCGCTTGCACGCGGAAGGCCGCTACCGCGTCTTCATCGACATTTTGCGCAACAAGGGCATGTTCCCGAACGCGCGCTGCTTCGCCGGGCATAACGGGCCGAAGCCGATCACGGTCTGGTGTTCGAACGACTATCTGTCGATGGGCCAGCACCCGAAGGTGATCGCGGCGATGGAAGAGGCGCTGCACGATGTCGGCGCGGGCGCGGGCGGCACCCGCAACATCGCCGGCAACACCCATTATCATGTCGATCTGGAAGCCGAGCTGGCCGATCTTCACGGCAAGGAAGCGGCGCTGCTGTTCACCTCGGGCTATGTCTCCAATGAAGCCACGCTCTCCACGCTCGCCAGGATCCTGCCCGGCTGCATCATTTTCTCGGACGAGCTGAACCATGCCTCGATGATTGCGGGCATCCGCAACTCGGGCTGCGAGAAGCGGGTGTTCCGCCACAATGACGTCGCGCACCTGGAAGAGCTGCTTGCCGCCGAAGACCCGGACGTGCCCAAGCTGATCGCGTTCGAGAGCGTCTATTCGATGGACGGGGATGTCGCGCCGATCGCTGAAATCTGCGACCTTGCCGACAAATATAGCGCGCTCACCTATCTCGACGAAGTCCATGCGGTCGGCATGTATGGCGCGCGCGGCGGCGGCATTTCGGAGCGCGATGAAGTTGCCGATCGGCTGACGATCATCGAAGGCACGCTTGGCAAGGCCTTCGGGGTGATGGGCGGCTATGTCGCGGCGGACCGGGTGATCATCGACGTGATCCGCTCCTATGCGCCCGGCTTCATCTTCACGACCAGCCTGTCACCGGTGCTGGTGGCGGGTGTGCTCGCCTCGGTGCGTCACCTGAAAGCCTCCAGCGTCGAGCGCGAGGGCCAGCAGGCCGCTGCCGCCACCCTGAAACAGCTGTTCCGCGATGCCAGCCTGCCGGTGATGAACTCGACCACCCACATCGTGCCGCTGATGGTCGGCGATCCGGTCAAGGCTAAGAAGATCAGCGACATCCTGCTCGCCGAATACGGCGCCTATGTGCAGCCGATCAACTTCCCGACCGTGCCGCGCGGCACCGAACGGCTGCGCTTCACTCCCGGCCCGACCCATACGCCCGAAATGATGCGCGAACTGACCGACGCACTGACCGAAATCTGGGAGCGACTTGAGGTCGAATTCAAGCTCGCGGCCTGAGGGTCCGCAATGCGACGGCCAGGAAAAAATTTGCTCGCACGGGTTGCCGAGCGCAAGTGCCCGGTGGCGGCCTAGTCACGCTCTTCAAGCCCATAAGACTGATAGGCAACCCCTTGGAGGTCTGTTGCGATATGAGGGGGGCAAGTTGCAGCCGGGTTGATGCGCGCCGGCCGCCTGATCGCAATGATCCCGGAGGCCGTGATCGAGGGGTTCGCCATCGCCATCGTCATCGCGACGAGCCAGCTGAAGGACTTGCTCGGCCTTTTCACGGCCTCGCTGCCGGCCGACTTCATCAAGAAGCTGCCGCTGTTGTGGGCGGCGCGGGGAAGTTTGAACCCCGCAGCCGTGCTGATCGGAACAGCCACGATCACGGCCATCTTCGTGCTGCGCCGGCTGGCCTCGCGTACCCGGGCCGGTGGTCGCCGTGACGATCGCCAGCGTCGCGGCCGCGCTGGCGCACATGGCGGTCGACACCGTTGGATCGCGCTATGGCGCATTGCCAGGTGGACTGCTCTGGCCGGCCCTGCCGCCGATTTCGCTCGCCAGGATTTCCGGGCTCCTGCCTTCGGCTTGGTTATCGCATTCCTGGCCGGCGTGGAATCGCTGCTGTCCGCGATCGTGGCCGACCGAATGATCGGAAGCGCGCACCGTTCCAACGCGGAGTTGCTCGCCCAGGGGGCCGCCAACATCGCGTCGCCACTGTTCAGAGATTTACCCGCCACCGGCGCGATCGCGCGGACGGCGACCAACGTGCGCGCGGTCGGCCGGACCCCGGTTGCGGGAATGTTGCACGTGCTGATCATTTTGGGCGTCATGGCGATCGCCGCGCCGCTCGCCGGATATTTGGCGATGCCGGCG
>JAFEEY010000010.1:4158-55514 GCA_018240865.1 Pseudomonadota bacterium
GCGGCGCGATGTGCCGCCCGCCGACTGGACACCCCCCGAACGGTAATAAGGAGGCGGGCCTGCCTTCAAGGTCGCCCGTCCGGCCGTGGACCGAGCAGCTTCGGCCCATAGGCGAGCACGAACATCAGGAAGGCGCCGCCCCATGCCGCTCCGGCGAACTCGATCGCACGCATGTAATCCATCGGCAGCAGTGGCGCGGCTACCCGAAGCGCGGCCCCGATAGTCACGAGCGCGTACATGGTGACTGTCCAGCCATCGGCCCGAAGCGTGCGGCCGGTGTGGCCGAGTGTCGCGCGCGTCATCACCGCCAGGGTCATCGACGCCATCGCTCCCGCCGCCAGTGCGTGCAGCGCGCTGCTGCGCGGCAGATTGGAAAAGAACACGCTCCCTCCCAGCAGCAGCAGGCCCAGCGGCAGCCATGCGTAGGCGACGTGCAGGATGAAGACGAGCGGGTCGCGCACTGCGCGCGCGCCCGACCACCGCGCCAGCCGCACCGCCTGAAGCGTGCCCGCCGCCAGCAGGAGCATGGCGCTGACTTGCGCATCCGGCGCCGCCGCCCACGCGATCAGGCTGGCGGCCATTACCCCCAGCGTCACCATATCGAACCGCCCCGGCTGGCCCGGCATGCCTGTGGTCGCGCCATTCTTCGTGAGCCAATTGCGCGTGAAGGACGGGATGATGCGGCCGCCGATCAATCCGATCATCATCAGTACCAGACCGAGACCCAGCCGCCAGCCGAGGCCGCCCAGATCGATACAGCCCAGCGCCTCACCATGATCGATGGCATTCGCGGCGGCGAAGAGCAGGATCATGACGACGATCGGCAGGTTGCGGTTCTTGGCCGCGATAACCTCGCGCGCGGCAACCAGACCGAGGACGACGAAAAAGCCGACGTCGAGGAAAAAGGCGAGCGTTGCTCCGGTCGTGGCCGAAAAGAGCAAAGCCAGGCGTGCGATGAACCACAGGGACCACAGCCCCGCGAGGGGACTGCCCGAGATTGGCAGCCGGCCGGTCCAATTCGGAATCGCGGTCAACAGGAAGCCGCAGATCACCGCGCCCAGATAGCCGAACAGCATTTCGTGCCGATGCCAGGCGAGTGGGTCGAATGCGGTCGGCAGCGTCACGGCCCCGGATAGGGCGCAGACCCAGAGACCGACGACCGCGACCGCCCAGGCCGCGCCGCTCAGGAAGAAGGGCCGGAAGCCGCCGCGCAGCACGGGAGGCAATGTCATCAGCCGATCGTGACGTTCGCTCGCGGAATTGGTCGCCATTTCCTTGTTTCCGATTCTTCGCTCTTCAAAAAGCGAAGGCCCGGTTCCGGATCGGAGCCGGGCCTTCCGTCATGTCACTCAGCCGGCACCAGGCCTGGGTCGAGGCTGATCTGCTGCCGCCCCTTGCGGCCAATCAACAGTTTCAGCATGAACAGGACCAGCAGCACCGGGCCGATGCTGAACACGATGTCCCCCGGAACGCGCATCCATACCAGCGTCTCCATCACCGGCCCGTGCACGATCTCGGGCGAGCGCGCATACCAGAAGCTGTGCGTGATGCTCTGGTAGGACTGGTAGATGCCCGCCGGCACCAGGCTCAGGAACACCATCATCGCCAGACCGACGTTCAGCGTCCAGAATGTCGGCTTCAGAATGGCGTCCGACCAGGCGGCCGAGCGGTACGCGGTGCGCAGGCAGAACAGCATCAGGCCGATGCCGAGCATGCCATAGACCCCGAACAACGCGGCATGGCCATGGCTGGGCGTCATGTTCAGGCCCTGGATGTAGTAGAGCGAGATCGGCGGGTTGATCGAGAAGCCGAGGATGCCGGCGCCAACCAGGTTCCAGAACGACACCGCGACGAAGAACAGGATCGGCCATTTGTAGGTCTGCACCCACGGCGCTGCCTTCGTTATCCGATAGTTGTGGAATGCCTCGACACCCAGCAGCGCCAGCGGCACGACCTCCAGTGCCGAGAACATAGCGCCCCACGCGATCACCGGCGTTGTCGTGCCGGAGAAATAGAGGTGGTGCAGCGTGCCCAGGATGCCGCCGGTGAGGAACACCGCGGTCGAGAAGACCACCGCCGTGTTCGCCGCCCGGGCGCGCACCAGGCCGAGCCCCGCGAAGATCAGCGCGATCACCGCGGTAGCGAAGACCTCGAAGAAGCCCTCGACCCACAGGTGGACGACCCACCAACGGAAATACTCGATCATGGAGAGCGGGCTGTGCCGGCCCCAAGTGAGCGCGGCGCCGAAGAACAGGCCGATCGCGATCGTCGAGACGAACACCATGCCGATCAGGCCGCGCGTCTCGCTCGGCCGCTTCAGCGCGGGCCAAAGCGCCCGGCCGACCAGCGTCAGCCAGATCATCAGCCCGACGAACAGCAGGATCGCCCAGAAGCGGCCCAGGTCGACGAACTCATAACCCATATGGCCGAACCAGAAGTTGGCACCATGGCCGAGCTTCTGCTGGATCGCCATCCACTCGCCCGCGAACGAGCCGATGACGACGACGAGCAGCGCAATCCAGAGCACATTGACGCCGAGCCGTTGAAACTTGGGCTCGTGGTTCGACAGCATGGGCGCGACATAGAGACCGGTCGCCAGCCACGCGGTAGCGATCCAGAAAATGCCGAGCTGCGTATGCCAAGTGCGAGTCAGCGCATAGGGTACCAGCTCTGAGATCTGGAAGCCGTAAAAGTCCTGGCCCTCGACGGCATAGTGGGCCGTGATTGCGCCAAGCAACACCTGCGCCAGAAATAGGCCTAGCACGGTCACGAAATACTTCGTCGTCGCCCGCATGGACGGCGTGGGCTGCATCTGCAGGAACGGATCGCCCGCCGGTGCCTTGACATGCTCGTCCTCGCCGCGGCGGGCCTGGTACCAGAGCAGCCAACCGATGCCGGCGATCAGAAACAGCACGCTCGCGATCGACCACATGCCCAGAGACGCCGACGGTGTGTTGCCGACCAGCGGCTCGTGCGGCCAATTGTTAGTGTAGGTGATCGTGTCGTCCGGCCGGTTCGTGACACTGGTCCATGACGTCCAGAAGAAAAAGGCGCCGAGCTGCTGGCGCTGCCTGGCATCCGTGATCGACTTTTCCGGGATCGCGTATTGGACCCGCAGCGACTTCAGCTTCGGATCGCTGCTGAACAGCGAAGCATAATGCTGGCCGACGGCCGCCATCGCTTGCGCGCGCGCATCGGATACGAGGATCTGACCGGTGCGCTCGTCGTAACTGTTGGTGCGGAGCTCCCGCTTTAGCCGCTCCTTCAGTGCCGCCTGATCGTCGAGGTCCAAGGCGGCGAAATCATTCGCCCCTTTCTCCTTTGCCCAGAGGTCGAGCAGCGTCATTGCTTCGCGGTGCAGCCAGTCGGCGCCCCAGTCCGGCGCGACATAGCCGCCATGACCCCAGACCGAGCCCAGCTCCATGCCCCCCAGCGTCTGCCAGACTTCACGGCCGGTCTCGATGTCAGCGCGGGTGTAGATCGTCCGGCCGCTGACCGAGACTACGTTCTCGGGTACCGGGGGTGCCTTCACGTAGATTTCCCGGCCCAGTAGGCCGAGCACGGCGAAGGAGAGAGCGAAGATCGCACCCAGCCACAGCCAAAGTTTCTTTGAGTAGTCCATCTCCAGCCCCTCATGTGCGGCAACTCGCGGAGAATGGCTGCTAAATGGCTAGGCGGTTTTCCACTATGTAGGGATTCCCCCTACGTAATCTACCGCAGGCTGGGGCTGCGGACCTGGCCGCGTCCGATGAGGCGGATAACCGTTTCGGCGAGCTCGCGTTCGCGAAAGGGCTTAGCGAGCACAGCCGCGAAGCCGCATTGGAACGCCTTTTCGCTAAGAGCGGCGGAGGAATGGGCGGTGATGAGAATGGCGGGGCCGGCCCAGCGATTCTTTCTGAGCGTGCCGAGCAGGTCCAGGCCGTCGCAGTTTCGCTGAAGCAGATAGTCGGCGATCAGGCAGGCCGCACCCTTCGTCGCGCCCTCGCGCAATAACGACACGGGATCGGCATAAGCCTTCACATCGAACCCGCGCGCCTGCAGAACAAGGAGTAGCGAGCGCCGGACCGCGGTGTCATCCTCGACGAGAAGCACCTTGGGCCGCGGGGATAAGGGACGCACTTCGAAAGGTGAAAGCATGTGCTGTCTTGCCGTTACTTCAGCAACGGATTGACACGTGGAGCCGGCAGCGTCGCTACGTAAAGCTCCTATGGCCCGGCGCCGAGCCCGGCCGCGAAGGCAATGCGCAGCGCCTCCGAAAGGCTTCGGACATCGAGCTTCGTCATGAGATTGGCCCGGTGCACCTCGACGGTTCGTGGCGAGATTCCAAGGTCATAGGCAATAGTCTTGTTCGGCAGGCCCTGTGCCAAGCCCCGCAACACATCCTGTTCCCGCGCCGTCAGTCCGGCGACCAGAATTCCGGCCTTGGCCGCCCGGTCTGCGGACGTCCCAGCATTTTGGATGCGGTCGTAGGCCGCCTCGATCGCGGACAAGAGTGTCCGCCGCTCAAAGGGCTTCTCCAGGAAATCGACGGCCCCCGCCTTCATTGCTTGGACGGCGATCGAAATATCGCCATGGCCCGACAAAATAATGACCGGCATGGCGACCCCTCGCTCCACGAGCGTTCGCTGGACGGTTAAGCCGTCCATCCCGGGCATCCGCACGTCGAGCAATACGCAACCCATTTCAAGGTCGCGCACCTCTCTCAGGAACTCGATGCCGGAGGCCCAGGCCTGCACGGCGTAGCCTGACGTCTTCAGCATGAACGCCGCCGAACGGCGGATCGCCTCCTCATCGTCTATAATATAGACCAGCTTCTTATCGGCCATCCCTTGGCTCCGCTTCGGGTCTGATGAGTGTGAAATGAAATGCAGTTCCGCCGCCGGGCCGCGGCTCTGCCCAGATCCGGCCGCCATTCGCTTCGACGATCGTGCGGCAAATCGAGAGACCGAGTCCCATTCCATCCGCCTTGGTGCTGACGAAAGCGGTGAAGAGGTCGCCTGCGATCTCCGGAGCGAGACCCGATCCAGTGTCTTCGACGGAAACGCGGACATGGCCAGGCCCATTGTACTTGCTGCTGATCAGCAGGCGGCGCTCCGGCATGGCGCTCATTGCCTCGACGGCGTTGCGCATTAGGTTGATGAGTACCTGCTGGATTTGAATCTTGTCGACAAGGACGGGAGAGGCATCGGCATCGAGATCGAACTCGACTCTGACGCCCTTTTCGGATGTTCCAAGCAGGCCGAGGATAGCCGATTCATTAATCAGAATCGTCAGATTCTCGAGCCGCTTTTCAAGGTCGCCCCTCGCGACGAAGTCCCGAAGGCGACTGACGATATGGCCGGCGCGAATTGCTTCCCTGGCCGCCTCCTCCAAGGCTTCCCGGATCATCGGAAGATCATTGGCGTCGGGATTCGAGAGGAGTTCACGAACGCCTT
Organism: Pseudomonadota bacterium; assembly: GCA_018240865.1. Taxonomy (GTDB): domain Bacteria; phylum Pseudomonadota; class Alphaproteobacteria; order Sphingomonadales; family Sphingomonadaceae; genus Sphingomonas_B. Next base: position 9,594 of record JAFEEY010000010.1, read on the forward strand.
CGACATAGTTTGCAACGGCGGTGATCGGCTGGTTCAGCTCATGAGCGAGTGTCGATGCCATCGTCCCCATCGCGCTCACACGCGAGACGTGGATCAGCTCCGACTGTAGGTTCTCCAGTTTCGCCTCGGTCCGTTGCCGCTCGGTCAGGTCCCTGATGAAGCCGGTGAAAATGCGCGGGTTGCCGCCGGCCTCGCCGACCGAGAGCTCCATCGGGAATTTGGTGCCGTCGCGGCGCTCGCCAAACACGACCCGGCCGATCCCGATGATTCGCCGCTCGCCCGTGGTCAGATAGCGGCGCAGATACCCGTCGTGCCGTTCGCGATCGGGGGAGGGCATGAGGCGGCTGACGTTGGAACCGGCGACTTCCTCTTCGCGGTAGCCGAAGAGCTGTTCCGCGGCGGCGCTGAAAGAAAGGATGATGCCCTTCTCGTCGATGACGACCATCGCATCGGGCACCGTCGACAGGATCGTGCGCAAATGGGCTTCGCTCGAACGAAGCTCCTGCTCGATTGCATGCTGGTCGGTGATGTCGCGCACAACCTTGGCAAAGCCACGCAATGCCCTTCGGTCGTCGTAGAGCGGTGTCGTCGAGATCTGCGCCAGGAATTCGCTGCCGTCCTTGCGAAGGCGCCAGTCTTCCGTCTGCAGGCCGCCATTGGCGATGGCCTGTTCGAGGTCGTCGACGTGAAGTCCGCGCGCCACGGCATCGACGGGATAGAAGACGTCAACTGGCTGACCGATGATTTCGGCTTCGCTCCACCCTGTCAGCCGCTCGGCGCCGCGATTCCAGATCGTCACACGCCCCTCGGGGTCGAGCATGTAGATCGAATAGTCTTTGGCTCCGTCGATCAGAAGATTCAATTCCTCCGCCAACTCCTCCGCCATCTTCAAGCGGCGCTCTGCCGCTTCGCGACTAACGTCAGCTCTCGTGCGGAGTCGTCGAACCGACAGCGTGAGAATGATGATCCCGGCCGAGGTGATCGCGAACAAGCTCGTTTCGACCAGCGCTTCGGCGGTTGGGACGTTGTTTCCCGCGAGGACCAGGTTGGCCACTAGCGCGAGGCTGGTGGCCAAGACGGCCGACCAGACGCCACCGGTCAAAGCGGCGGCCGTGACCGCGAGAGTGAAGAACAGAAAGTGCGCCCGTTGATCGAGCATCGGCTGGAAGGCCACCCGCCCCGCGGTCGCGGCAGCGATATAGGCCACGGCCATGCCAAGGCTGGAGATTTCCGTCTGCCTGAGCCGTGTCATTGGCCGTCCGGCTCTCCGTTCGTGTCAGTCGAGAATTGCCTTGCCAGAACCAAGCCTGGCGTTGCCGTCAGATAGCTCATTCCGGTCAAACTCAAAACCGACCGGAGCGCGCCGTGTGACTCATTCGCTTACCTGTCGCTGTCCGCGCCCGAAGGGACTGGTGCATCGCACCTTCGACGATTTTGGCGAGGGCAAAATGTGGCCGATTCTTCGTCAGCGGCGCCGTTACGAGAACAGCTACGATACCAGGGCCGCGGGCGGGCCCGCCTGGTCTTGCGGCGGCCGGTCTTGGGCAGGCGCTGTGCGACGATCGCAACCGATCCACTCGCCGATGTGCCGTCCAGCTCCTTCAAGCCGCGCTTCGCCCAATGGGTCGAGGGAAACCCTGGTTATGGATTTTACGGCGGGATCAGCGCTTCTCTGATCAGCCGGGATATCGCCGCACCGGTGAAGAATGAGCATGGGCGGAGCTTGACCGATGAGCCGCACGTCGGGGTCACGTGGCGGCGCAAACAGTGCGACGCGCGAGACTGTACGACCGGACGCGAGTACCGCCCGGAGCAGCGGCTCGGCAATGTTTCCCGATCCGACACAATGCAGAGCCAGGCCGTTCAATGCCGGAGCCGACGCTGTCCAGTCGATCACTTCACAGATGCGAGTCGAGAGTTCCGCCTCGCGCGAGGCTGGCACCAACTCATGCTGCTCCTTGGGGCCGAACAGATCGACCAAAAGGGTCGCGAAACCAAGCTTGTGGAGAGTCGTCGCGATCTGATTGTCGTCGGGATTGTGACGGCCGCAGCCATGTTCGTGCACGAACAGCACAAGTCCCTGCGGGTCTTCAGGGTAATCGAGAAAGCCTTGCAGCTCCCGCGCGCCGATGGAAACATGTTGTGAGGCGAATGGCATCCGGAGCATCGCGAACTTGCCTCCAATCTGGATCGAGCGGACGATCTCACGGTTGTCTTGTGTTGTCGCTTCGCAAATTCCCTTAGCCCGGGCAGGGCCTGGCGCGAGCGGCCCTGGACGGAGGGTCCGGGACTTTCCTTATTACAAACGGTGCATGTCTCTCATACGCTTGGCGCTGGATCAGGACCGGAGGCCGACATGAATGCCCAGGCGACGAAGCCATGCCCGATACGCCGGGATGACCCTGGCAGCGAGGATCTGACGACAAGACGCGGCTTTCGGTTCAGCCTGCGCCGCGGCACGCCTGACGATTTTCCGGAGCTCAAGGTCTTTCTTGGTCAGCTGACCTTACCCGACGTCCGATTCCGCTTTCTGTCCCCAGTGCGCGTCGTGAGCGACAATCTCGTGCAGCACCTGTTGCGCGCCGACCGCTCGACCGAGCACTTTCTCGCTTTCGAGCCGGGTGAGAGCGCTATAATCGCCTCGGGCATGCTCGCGATCGATCCGGCAGGAAAGAAGGCCGAGGTGGCGCTTTGCATCAGGCCCGAGTTCAAGCACGAGGGGATCAGCTGGACCATGCTCGAATTCCTGCTGGAGCAAGCGCGCGCCCAGGGAGTGGAGACAGTCGAGGCCATCGAAGCCAACGATCATCATGAGGCCATTGCGCTGGAGCAGGAAATGGGATTCGAGATCGACCGCAACCGCACCGATCCGTCCGTCGTTGTGGTCCGCAAGACGCTCTCGGAGCGATGAGCCGCGGCGGCAAGGCGCCGCAGTACATCTGCAAGCCGCACGGCATCCGTAACATGCCGCCCGGCGCGAGGCGCCAGCCCCAAGCCGGAATCGCTGGCTCTGATCGCTGCTGGAATGAAATGGGGTGGACGCTTTTTCGCAGTCTGGCGTAAGTCGGTGCGGCAGCAGAAGGGGAAGCGCGTGACCGATATCCCGGTTCAGCCCGATGACCAGGCCTATGGCCCGGCCTCTATCGACCCGATCAGCGACATTCTGAAGTGGGTCTTGCTCGCGACGGCGGTAATCTGCTTCGCTCTCCTCGGCTGGGCAACCGTGCTCACCTATGACAGGGCGCCGCCTCAACCTGAATCATTCGTGGATTCGCGCGGTCAGGTCGTGATGACCGGCGAGGACATCGTCGCCGGCAAGGGCGGCTTCCAGAAAGCCGACCTGATGGATTACGGCAGCATCTACGGCATGGGCTCCTATTTCGGGGAGGATTATACCGCTTCGACGCTGGTCCGGCTCGGCGTGCTTACCAAGCAGGCTCTCGCCAATTCCAATGTCACGCCGCCCGGCACCAAGACGCCCGGCAACAAATCGCTTGCTACCACAGGTCCTGCCGGCACTCCGCCCGAGCCGGCTACGCCTCTTGCCGCGTCCCGCGCAGAGGCGCTGGCCGATGCTTCCATCACGGCGACGATGCAGAAGCAGCTTCAAGGAATCGACCTTACACAACCCAACGTCGTTTTGCCGGATGCCGTCGCGCAGGCGATCCGCGTTGTTCAGGCTGAGCTCACAACCAAGCTCAACACCGTCAACCTCTCGGCGGGCTGGGTTCCGGCCAAGAGCCTCAATCCGCATCTGCGGGAGCAGACTGCCGACTTCATCATCTACTCAGCGTTGACCACGGTCGCGCGTCGTCCGGATACGACCTGGTCGTGGACGGAAAACTGGCCTTATGAGCCGTCCGTCGGCAACACGCCCACAACCAACACCTTCCGGTGGACGTGGATCAGCTTCTGTTTCACGTTTTTCGCAATGGGTTTCGTGTTGTGGCTTTACCGGGCCTATCTCGACCATCCCGACGACGCGCCGACGGAGCGCAAACTCGCTCATTTCCTCCCGCTGACGCCAAGCCAGCGCAAGACCGGCAAATATTTCCTCGTGGTCGCTCTTGTCTTCCTTGCGTCGCAAGGCGCCGGCGCGGTGATGGCGCATTCTTATTATGAGCGGGAAACGTTCTACGGTGTGCAGCTCAACTACATTCTGCCGTTCAATTTCCTGAGGAGCTTCCACCTCCAGGCGCCGATCATCTGGATCGGACTTGGCTGGATCGCGAGCGGCCTGTTCCTCGCTCCGGCGATCGCCGGCGGACGCGAGGCCAAGGGGCAAGGCTTCCTTGTCGACTTGCTCTTTTGGGTCGCCCTGTTCGTGGTCGTGGGAGCGCTGGTCGGCAACTATCTCGGCATCCAGGGCGTGATCGACGAGGGCTGGTTCTGGTTCGGGAACCAGGGTCTGTCCTACATCCAGCTAGGCCGGTTCTGGCAGATCCTGTTCTTCGTCGCCCTGATCACCTGGAGCGGCTTGATGTTTCGCGCGCTCTGGCCCGCGCGCGACGTCGTCGTCCAGGCCACGCGCCAGTTCTGGTCCGGCCGAATCAGGCTGGAGCATCTGATCTGGGCATCCACCGTGAACATCGCGGTGCTTTACGCCTGCGGTATGATTCCCCTGACCGGAATCGAGAAATCCTTCACAATTACCGATTTCTGGCGCTGGTGGGTCGTCCACCTCTGGGTCGAGCAATCGTTCGAATTCTTCGCTGTCGCGATCAGCGCTTATCTGCTGATGTCGCTGGGCCTGGTTTCGCGGAAGCTGGCCGAGCGGTCCGTCTATCTGGAGTTGATCCTGATCTTCCTGGGCGGCGTTCTCGGCACGGGTCACCACCTTTACTGGGGCGGCGGCCCCAGCATGTGGGTACCGCTGGGTACTATGTTCTCGTTCATCGAGGTTCTGCCGCTGGTTCTACTCATTCTCGAGGCGATCTCTCAGCACCGGCTGATCAAGGGGGCCGCGACTTTCGACTATGGCCTCGCCTACCTCTATATCCTGGGCTCCGCTTTTTGGAACTTCGTGGGCGCCGGGGTCTTTGGTGGCGGCACACTGAACGCCCCACTCGTCAATTATTACGAGCATGGCACGTTCCTGACGCTCAACCATGCCCATACGTCGCTCTTCGGCGCGTTCGGCCTGCTGGCCCTTGGCTTGATTTATTTCTGCTTGCGTTATCGCGCAGGACCGGATGCTCCGTTTGACGAGCGTCCGGGTCGCATCGCCTTCTGGTGCTACAATCTCGGTTTGCTAATGTGGATTTTCCTCCACTTTTTCCCGATCGGTTGGCCACAGTTGGACGCAGTCTACGAGCACGGACTGGCTTGGGCACGCAGCCAGCAATTCTATGACACAACCCTTTTCTGGCAGTGGATGCGGCTCCCGGGCGATGTCGTGTTCTCGGTTGGCGCGCTGATCATGAGCTGGGACTTCATCGTGAAGCTGCGCCGCTCAGCAGAACAGGCTTAGGTTGCTATTGGTTCAGCCGCAGAATCACGGGCCGTGATCCGGGTGAAATACCTGCTCTGTTCTGCGGCTGGGGTGAACAAAACGGCAAAAAACTGGGGATTTCGTCTTCGGGACGTGTGTTGACATCGCAGGGGTCGCAAGTTCAATCCTTGCCACGCCCACCATTTAAAAGCCCGCCAGCTCTGTGAGTTGGCGGGCTTTTCGCTGCCTGTCAGACAAGGCTGGGAGGTTGGCGCTGCGGTAAAAGCGCGGTGTGGCCAGTCATCCCGCCAAAATGGCAAGCCCGCCTCTCGCGCGGCCGATCGCCCGTGCCAGGATATCGGAATGAGTGTCGAAAAAGGTTTGGGCCGGCTCGGCTTTGCCGGGCTTGGGCGGATGGGGTTGCCGATGGCCCGGCGCTTGTGTGCGGCCGGTTTCGCCGTGCAGGTCTGGAACCGTTCGCCCGGGGCGGCTGGCGAGGCGAGGGTCGCCGGCGCAGAGCCGGTTGCGGAACTCGCCGAACTGTTCACCGGCAATACGGCGGTCCTCATGTGCCTCGCGAACCAGGATGCGGCCGATGCGCTTCTTGGCCGTGACCATGACCGCCTCGCCGTTCCGGTGGCAGGGCGGACGCTGATCCAGCTTGGCACCACCGCACCAGCCCATTCCGAATCGCTCTGCCGCGCGATCGAAGCGGAGGGTGGCCGCTATGTCGAGGCGCCGGTCTCCGGCTCTCGCAAGCCCGCAGAGGACGGCACGCTGATCGGGATGATCGGCGCGGCGTCCGAGGCCGATTTCGCTTTGGCTGAGCGGCTGCTGGCGCCGCTGACGGCGCGGACCTTCCGGTGCGGACCGCCGCCGGCCGCGATGACGATGAAGCTGGCCGTCAACAGCTTCCTGATCGCGATGGTCATGAGCCTTGCCGAAACCTGGTCTTTCGCCCGGCGGCTGCAAGTCGATCTGCCGCTGTTGCGTGACATTCTCGACGCCGGGCCCATGGCGAGCGCGGTCTCGCGCGGCAAGCTCGCCAAGCTGGTTGAAAGCGATATGACCGCCCAAGCATCGATCGCCGATGTGCTGATGAATGCCGGGCTCGTCGCCGGCCTTGCCGATGCGATCGGCTTTCCGCTGCCGCTTGGCCGCGTCAGCCAGGACATGCTTAGGTGTGCTGTCGAGGCGGGATTCGGCAGCGAAGATATGATCGCGGTCGAAAAGGTCGTCGGTCGCTAGCCAGGATCAGGCCGCCACGGCGCCGGCCCAGGATCGGACGGGGCGCGTGCGGGCGCGCAACTCGCGCGGTCCCACGCCAAGACGCTTGCGGATCACCATGCGCAGCGTGGAAGGGTCGCGATAGCCGACGCGGTAGGCGACTTCCTCGAACGGCAGGGTGGTGGTCTCGATCAGCTCGATCGCCCGCTCCATCCGCAATTGCTGGAGGAACTGGATCGGCGACAATCCGGTCGCGCTTTGAACGCGCCGCGCGAAGGTGCGCGGGCTCTGGCCCACTGCCGCCGCAAGGGCGCCGACCGTCAGCTCATCGTGCAGGCGCGGGCGCGCCCAGGCAGCGACGCGCGCCACGCTTTCGTTGGTCGCGGCGAGCAGGCCTATCGCCATATAGGGTAATTGCGATCGCCGCTCGTCGAGCACCATCATCCGCGCGCAGGCTTCGGCGATTTCCGATCCCGCATAGCGCGCGACAAGCCCGACCATCAGGTCCATCTGCGCCATCGCGGCGCCTGCGGTCGTAAACCGGCCGTCGCTGATCACGAGCTGGCTGCTGTCCAGAATGACGTCCGGAAACATCTCCCGAAAAACAGGCGCGAGCCACCAGGCCGTGGTCGCGTGGCGGCCGTTCAGCAGGCCGCTCTGTGCCAGCAGCAGCGTGCCCGTGCAGGAGCTGGCGATCGCGGCGCCGGCCTCGGCTGCCTCACGCGCCCATTGGCAGGCCTCCACACAGTCCGGTTCGGCGAGCCGGTCCGCATAGGATGCTGCCTTGGAAAAGCCTTGCGCTGGGACCAGAAAAAGTCCGGGCGTTTCATGATCCGCCTCGGGAAAGGCAAGGAACGGCCTGAACAGGTGCGCGCCTGAACCGACAATGCGCACGTCGAAGGCGCGCGGCCGGCCGGCAGACAGGCAGTGGCGATTGGCCATCGCCAGCACGTCGATCGTGATGGCAACGCTGGAGGCGAGCGCGCCGTCAAGCGCGAGGATGGTCGTTGCGAGAATGGCCGGGCTCCCTGAGTTCGTCTGGCTGGATAAAAATCATCATCAAACGGGCCCAGTGTCCAGAATGACAAGCATTGAGGGTGTTTCGCCAGATTTGTCGGACTGTCCCCGGGATTTGGCCAATTTGTCGCTGGCGGCGGACCCCGCGCTCATCGACGGTTCGGTGAAATCAGGGAGGCACGCAGGAATGGGAGCGAAGGCGGTTATGCAACGGGCGGGGATTGCATTGGCCCTGCTCGCAACATCGTTCACGGCGCCGGCCGGGGCCGCGGAGGACGCACAGCTTCCCGCCAGCGTGGCAGCCGAGTTCACGCGCCCGCACGACCGCGTCGATATCGGCGGCCGCGCGCTCAATCTGCACTGCCTGGGATCGGGCGAGCCGCTCGTGCTGTTCGAAGCCGGCGGCAGCGACTGGTCGGTGATCTGGGCTCTGGTCCAGCCGGCGGTGGCGAAGAATTTCCGCGCCTGCGCTTACGACCGCGCCGGGCTTGGCTACAGCGACCCGGCCTTTCTGCCGCGCTCGCCGGCCGCGACCGTCAAGGATCTAAAAGCGCTCGTGGTCGCAGCGAAACTTCCCACGCCCTTCATTCTGGTGGGGCATTCGCTCGGCGGCTTCATCGCCAAGCTCTATGCGGCGCTTCATCCGGACGATGTGGCGGGATTGGTGCTCGTCGATCCGGCCGAGGAGCGGCAGGCGGATCGAAATCGCGCCTTTCTCCAGACCCGCTATGGCATGCGGCTGGCCGCGCGCAGTGAGCTGCTCGACGCCAGCTTCCTTAGCCTGCTGCTCGATCGCTACCGGCGCTGCACCCAGCTGGCGGAGGCCGGGCCGCTCGATCCGGCGTCGATCGACTATCGCCGCTGCTCGGACCCGCCGCGCCCGCCGCTCGGGCCGCTCATCGCGAAGGAGCGGGAGCGAATCCAGGTGACGCAGTCTTATCAACGCGCCCAGGCGTCGGAAGTGCTCAACAGCGTTTACGGCGATGCGCGGGGCGACGCTGCCTATGCCGCGCTGTTCCGTGCGGGCCTGCTGCGCCGAACGCCGTTGATCGTCCTCACCCATGGCGATTTCGATGCGAAGGACGAGCTCGATGCGCTTGATCACACGGCGATGGTCCGTCTGCATCAGCAGACAGCGCAGCTGTCGCGGGTCGGCGTCCAGCGCACGGTCGAAGGAACCAGCCACAATATCGAGATCGACCGGCCGATGGCGATCGTCGAAGCCATCGAACAGGTAAGCCGCGCTATCGCCGCCTCGCCCCGAATGGGGCGCCGTCAATGACGGGTGCGTCCGAGTGTCAGGACGGCCCGTGCGACACGCCTGTGTTCGAAGGCGCGCCGCCCGCGGATGAACCACTCCCCAAGGCGGGAGGTTTGCCGTTGTCGCATGGCCTGCTGGCGCTGCTCGTCGTGGCGATCTGGGGCACGAACTTCGTTGTCATTCATCAGGGGCTGGAGCAATTCCCGCCCTTTACCTTTGCCTGCCTGCGCTTCTTCTTCTCGTCGGTCCCACTCCTGCTTTTCATGCCCAGGCCCAAGACAAGCCTTGGCACGGTGATCAGCTATGGATTGCTGGTCGGCACCGGCCAGTTCGGCCTGATGCTGTATGCGATGCACGGTCATATCTCGCCGGGCCTCGCCTCGGTGCTGATCCAGACACAGGCCTTCTTCACCGTCGGTCTGGCGGTGATGATCGCCGGGGAGCGGCTGTCGCCGCGCAGCTTGATCGGCCTTTTGCTGTGCGGTGCCGGCGTGATCCTCGCGGCCGCATTCACCGGCGGTGAAAACAGCCTGCTCGGCGTTCTGCTCGTGCTCGGCGCCGCGCTCGCATGGGGCGCGGCCAATATCGTCGCGCGGCGGGCCGGGCCGATCAACGCGCTGGCACTGGTCGTGTGGAGCAATCTGTTCGCGCTGCCGCCGCTGGCAGCCGCCGCCTGGTTCTTCGAAGGGCCGGCGGAGATCGGCGCAGCGCTCACGCATGCCACTGCCGGCGGATGGATGACCGTTTTCTGGCAGGCGTTCGGCAATGCGCTGTTCGGCTATGCGGCGTGGAATTGGCTGCTCGGCCGGCACCCCGCCTCGCGGGTCGCGCCATTGGGCTTGATGGTCCCGGTCTTCGGGCTTGGCGCCTCGGCCTGGTATCTGGCCGAGCCGATGCCGTGGTGGAAGCTGGCCGCCGCCGCGGCGATCATGGCCGGACTGGCCGTCAATATCCTGCCGGGCCCGGCGAGACGTGGGCTGCGCCGCGGCACTTGACCCTGCCGGCTTTTATCTGTCCGCTGGGCCGTCACGAACGGGAGCGGACGGCATGATCGACAGGACCGATATCGGCGCGGTGATCGACGAGATGTACGCGATGATCTCGGGCCCCGCCGGCCCGCGCGACTGGTCGCGGCAGGATGCGGTGTTCCATCCCGACAGCCGCCAGATCCGGACCTGGATCGGCGCGGATGGCAAGCCGGCGATGAAGGCGATGAGCCCGGCGCAATATGCGGCGGACACCACGCCGTTCTTCGCCGCCAACCCGTTCTTCGAAGTTGAGCTCGACCGGAAGATCGATGTGTTTGGCAATATCGCCCATGTCTGGAGCTCTTACGAGGCCAAGACCGCGCCCGGCGATGCCGCGCCGGAGCGGCGGGGAATCAATTCCATCCAGTTGTTCCGCAACGAAAAAGGTCAATGGCAGATCATAGCGATGATCTGGGACAATGAACGCCCGGGCGTGTCGCTGGACGATCAGCGCTTTTAAATGTGCGCGGCGATGCGACGTCGGCGGGAGCACGAGGGCACGCGCGACTCTCGTCTTAGTCTTGCAGCTCGAGGGGCTAGCCCAAAGTCCGGAAGGTTTCGCTGAAGAGGTCGAGCACTGCTCGCCATGCGCGGGTCGCATGCTCCGGATGATAGCCGACGCCGGGCACAGTCGCCTCGGTGTGGGTGGTCCCTGTGGCGGGCGATCCGTCCGGGTTTGTCGGCCGGGCCCAGAAAGCGTGCTTGGCTCCGCCATAGATATTCGCGCGCCAGTCGATGCCGGCATCCTGAAGCGCGCCACCAAAGGTCAGAATTTGTCCAGGCGTGCAAATGGGGTCTTCAGAGCCGGTGCATAGCAGGAAGGTGCTGGTTGAATCGGCCCAGTCCTCGGCCCGGGCGTCCGGTAAGCTGGGATGGACGACCGCGACGGCCTTGAAGGGCGCGCCAGTCCTGGCAAGTTCCAGCACGATGCGGCCGCCCGTGCCATAGCCGAGCGCGGCGATGCGATCAGGCGCGACACCGGGCGTCGCGAGAAGAATATCAAGCGCGGTGCGGCCGATGGTCTGCATCCGCGCGACATCGGCCAACAACGGCATGCATCGCGCGAGCATTGCGTCCGGCCTGCCGAAATATAGCTGGCCACCGTGGTAATCCATCGCCAACGCCATATAGCCGTGCGCGGCCAGATCGTCCGCGCGACGCCGTTGATAGTCGTCAAGGCCGATTCCGTCGTGCCCGATAAGCACGGCTGGCCAAGGCCCCTCACCATCCGGTTGTGCCAGATGGGCGACCATGCTCAGGCCGTCTACGTCATAAGTGACTTCGCGCGTTACGGTCATTCATTCCTCCGAAGTTGCGCCGGGGTCGCAACGGCTCTTTCAAGTCGTTCGTTTCCAGATCGCGCACTGCATCTGAAAATGCACATTCGGCATGTGCCGAACGTGCATTTCGTGCCGAACGTGCCTTTTGCCGCCCTTTCTAGCGTTTGCGCCCCTGGACGATCCTGATCTGGTAGAGGCGCGGCCAGTTCTTGCCGGTGACGAACAGCCGGTCGCCTTTCGCGTCATAGGCGATGCCGTTCAGCACATCGTCCGCCGTCCGCTTGGGCACACCAGCGGAAAGGGCGGAGAGGTCGATCAAGGCCTTCACCCGGCCGGTTTCCGGGTCGATGCGGGCGATGCGGTCGGTCTGCCAGATATTGGCGAGGATATCGCCCTTGACCCATTCGATCTCGTTGAGACGCGAAATGCGCTGGCCGGCAGCGGTGACAGTGACGCGCCGCTTTTCCTTCAGGGTCGCAGGATCGAGGAAGCGAAGCTGCGGCGTGCCGTCGCTCATGATGATCTCGCGGCCATTCTGGGTCAGCGCCCAGCCTTCGCCGGGATAGCGCCATTCGCCGAGCTTCTTGAACGTCGCGCGGTCCCAGATGAAGCCCACGCCGTTCTGCCAGGTGAGGCTGACCAGCTTCGTGCCCCAATTGACCAGGCCTTCGCCGAAATATTGCGGCGGGATCACCGCCTGCTTCACGACCTTGCCGTCCTCCAGCCGCACTTCGCGGATCGAGGAGCGGCCTTCCATGCCAGTGCTCTCATAGATGCGGCCGTCCAGATACAGCAGCCCCTCGGTGAAGGCGCGGCTGTCGTGCGGAAAGACGCGGACGATCTGGACCCGCTCGACCGGCACCCGCTCGACCGGGGTGGCGCCGAGCAGGAGAAGAGAGGCGAGCGCGAACAGTCTTTTCACGCCATGGCCTCCGTCAGCCAGTCGGGCAGGATCGGCCGGCCCCAACCGAGCGGCTTGTCTATATCTTCGACGCGCAGCCGGGCGACGGCGAGGCCAAGATCGGGATACCAAGCGTTCGCCACGTCGCCGGGATCGGTGCCCGTTTCCACGACGATCAGCCGCCGGTTCACTTTCTGTCGCCAGTTCATCCGCGCCGTATTTTCCTGCCCGACATAGCAGCCCTTGCCGAAGCTGACGCCGTTCAGCTCGGCGGCATTGCATTCCAGCCACAGCGTCTGGCCGTCGCCCAGCTCGGCCCGGCCTTCGCTGACGCCGAGGCGCAGACGATGCTCGCGCCAGCCCTGCGCGGCGTCGCCGGGTGCGTCCAGCCAGCGGCGGCCGAGCGCGGGGAGGCGAGGGTCACCACTGCCGTCGGGCGACCAGTGCACCGCCAGCGCCTCGTCGCGCGCGATCGCGATCGGGCGGCGCAGGCGGTAGAGAGTCAGGCGCTTGGCAAGCGCGTCGGCAGCCTCGGTCTCGCAGTCGAGCAGCACATCCTCGCCATCCGCCCAGACGATGAAGTCGAACAGCGCCTTGCCCTGCGGTGTCAGCAGCCCGGCCCAAACGGGGAGGGCGCCCGCCACGTCATTGGTGACAAGGCCTTGCAGAAAGCCGCGCACATTCTCGCCGGAGAGGCGGATCAGGGCGCGATCGGTAAGGGTGGTCGCAGGCATCGTGTCCAGTTAAGGGCTTGCCCATGAATTCCCAAGCGCCAACCCGCCTCACCATTCGCCGCCCGGACGATTGGCACGTCCATTTGCGCGACGGCGCGATGCTGCAGGCGGTCGCGTCCTATACTGCGCGCCAATTCGCGCGGGCGATCGTGATGCCGAATCTGGTGCCGCCAGTGACGAGCGTGGCGGCGGCCGAGGCTTATCGCGACCGCATCCTGGCCGCGACCGGCGCCGGCTTTACGCCGCTGATGACCTGCTATCTGACCGACGATGCCAATCCCGGCGAACTGGCGCGCGGGCACGAAGCGGGCGTGTTCACGGCCGCCAAGCTGTATCCCGCCCATGCGACGACCAATTCCGCGCACGGCGTTACCGATATCCGCAACCTCTGGCCGGCGCTGGAAGCGATGCAGCGGATCGGCATGCCGCTGCTCGTGCACGGCGAAGTCACCGATCCCGATATCGACGTGTTCGATCGCGAGGCGGTGTTCATCGACCGCACCCTGGCCGGGCTGGTGCGCGACTTCCCTGAACTGAAGATCGTGTTCGAGCATATCACCACCGCCGAGGCCGTGGCGTTTGTGGAAGGCAGCGGCTCGCTCGTCGCCGCAACTGTGACGCCGCAGCATCTGATCATCAACCGCAACGCGCTGTTCGCCGGCGGCCTGCGCCCGCACGTCTACTGCCTGCCGGTCGCCAAGCGCGAGAAGCACCGGCTGGCGGTGCGCAAGGCGGCGGTATCGGGATCGCCCAAATTCTTCCTCGGCACCGATAGCGCGCCCCACGCGATCGAGAAGAAGGAAGCCGATTGCGGCTGCGCCGGCATTTTCAACGCCCCCTATGCGCTGGAAAGCTATGCGAGCGTGTTCGAGGAGGACGGCGCGCTCGACCGGTTCGAGGCGTTCGCGTCGGAAAACGGCCCCCGCTTTTACGGCCTGCCGCTCAATGAGGGCACCGTGACGCTGGAGAAGGTCGCGGTCGAAGTGCCGGAACGCCTGCCGGCGGCGGGCACGTCAGTGGTACCGTTCCTTGCGGGCGAGACGATCGGCTGGCGGTTCGTTTCCTAGTCCGACCTGACCCACCCAGCCGCCGGAGACTGTGGCGATCCGGATACCGCGCCGTCTTACAGCCGGGAAGGAGGGCGCGCATGATCGGTGCCCGTCTGGCGGTGGGAATATTGACCCTGGTGTCGGGATCCGCAGGGGCCGCGGCCCAACCGACTTCGGCGGATTATATCGACAATGCTCGCCGCATGTTCGATCCGTATCGCGCGGAGCCGCACCGTGCCCCTCACGGCGATGCGGCGCTCATCCCCACTCCTGGCATCAGCGGTTATGCGCCGCGCGAACATGTCAGGGGTTTCGGATTGGGCTCCGCGACTGCGGAGCTTGCCACCTACAATATCCGGCGCGGGGCAAGAGCAGGCGATACGCCCGGCATCAACGAGACGCGCGCGCATGCGCGCGGAGCAACCTTTTCCGTGCGCCAAGACAACGGCTCTGCGATCAGCCTGATGGGCGAGATCAACGTCCAGCAGTTGCGGGAACGCGCCGCTGGCAGCTCCGCCGCTGCACGTCCCAACGACATCCGCGACGTGTCGGCCGGGCTCAGGCTCATCCCGCCCGGCTGGCCAACGCTGAGCATCCAGGCCGAGCATCTGACGGTCGCCGCCCGGCCTTCGGATTTCGATCGTATAGCTCTGCTGGGCACCACGCCGACCATTCCCGGCAACGGTTTCCGTCTCGGCCTGTCCGGCGGAGGAACCGGACGCGGAGCGCTGAACTGGGACATATCACTTCGTACCTTGAAGCCGGCCAAGGCTAGCGTCGACGGTCTTGCATCAGCCTATTCAGGACGAATGACGGCGGCAACGTTGGGCCTGCGTATGTCGTTCTGACATTCCGCCGCGCACCAGCCTGCGGCTCTAGAAAGGCACCCAGCGCGATTTTTCGGTGAACTTCATATAGCCGACATTCGCGCCCAGCCGCAGCCCAGCGCCGAGACGGATCGGGATCAGCACGATGTCGCCGGAGCGCATATAGCTCGCGGTCAGGCCGCCGACGAAATAGGCATTGCCTTCGCCGGCCGGGAAGCGCTGATAGAGGTCGTGCGTGTCGTGGAGGTTGTAGACCAGCACGAACGTGCTGCCGGCATTGGCGCCGGCATCGAAACCGATCGACGGCCCGGTCCAATAGACCGGCCGTTGCCCTTCCACTTTATGGGTAAGCGTGCCGGAGCCGTAGCGCAGCCCGACGACGAACGCGCCGCCCGCCTCGCGCCCTGCGATATAGCCGGTCGGCTCGCCCTGATCCTTCAGGATTTTTTCGATCAGCTCGGCCAGGCCTTTGGCGCCTTTGCCGAACACGCCCTCGGCAGCGCCGATCAGATCGTCTTTCTTATAGGTCTGGCCGCTCTGAGCCGCGGCGGCCGGCGGCGCGGAGCCGGTATCGGCAGGAGCGGCGGGCGTCGAAGCTGGAGCGGGAGCGGTGTCGCCATAATAGACATGATCGGCGGGGGCGGCCGCTTGCGCTGCCGGCGGCGGCCCAAGATCGGCGTCGATCGCCGTGTTGGGATCGACCGTCTGCACCTGCGCGCCCGCTGGCATGGCCAGCAGCGCCAGCCCCAGCATTGCCGCATGTCCCGCCCGCTTCATCGCAAATCCCCCGCGCATCTATCCATCTGGAACTTTAACGGGAATCCGCCTGTCCCAACAATGAACGCGCGGCAGACCGAATCGAAATCGCGCCGGATCGAATCGAAAGGGGGCGTTGATCGCCCGCAAAGCCCCTGCTAGGGGCACGCTTCCGCCGCATCCGGAGACGTGGGTGAGTGGCTGAAACCAACGCTTTGCTAAAGCGTCATACGGGAAACTGTATCGAGGGTTCGAATCCCTCCGTCTCCGCCAGGATTGCTTCCGCAAGCATCCGCAAACTTCCATAAAAGTCACGGATTTCAGCGGATTACTCGTCCGCATGCGCCTCCTCTCGTCCGCCGTCTGCCGCCCGCATCCACACAAAAATGTGGGCGAAAGTGTGGGCGTAACGTATGAGTGTGGGCGTACACTCCCAATCGAATAGGTGTGGCCATGGGTAAGCTGACTGCTAACGAGGTGAAGGCGGCGCTGGGAAGGCCGGGAACCTACCAGGATGGCGATGGGCTGATTCTCAAGGTGGACCGCCGTGGAGGCGCTGCTTGGCGGCTACGCATCCAACACCAGGGCAAAAGAAGTGACATAGGCTTAGGCAGTGCAAAGCTCGTGTCCCTCGCGAGCGCCCGGGCGAAGGCGGCCGAGGCACGGAAGGCGATTCGCGAGGACGGGCGCGACCTGCTCGCCGAGAAGCGCAAGTCGAAGGCGGCTGCGGTTACCTTTCGCGAAGCCGCGCTGGCGCTGCACAAGGCCCGCGAGCATCAATGGGCAAGCAGCAAGCACGGAGGCCAGTGGCTTGCTACCCTCGAAACCTACGCTTTCCCCCAGCTCGGAGCGAAGCCGGTTGGAGACATCGCCGCGGGCGACATTATCGCAGCGATTGCCCACGTGTGGACGGCAAAGCCAGAAACCGGACGGCGGGTGCGCCAGCGGATATGCGCCGTGCTTGATTACTCCCACGCGCGCGGCTGGCGGGCGACCGAGGCCCCGGCGCGATCGCTGGCGGCGGGCAAAGGCCTGCCTAGGCAGCCGCACGGCAAGAACCACACCGCGATGCCTTACGATGAGCTGCCGAGCTTCCTGACGCGGCTTCGCGCCAGCGGCGGCGTGTGGGGCCGCCTAGCCCTCGAGTTCACGATCCTGACGGCCGCGCGAAGCCAGGAAGTGCGGCTGGCGAAATGGGACGAGTTCGACACAAAGAACGGCCTGTGGACCGTCCCCGCCGCGCACATGAAGATGAAGCGCGAGCATCTCGTCCCGCTTTCGCCGCAAGCACTCGCGGTGCTGAAAAGCGCGATGGCCGTGCGGCTTGATGGGACCGATCTGGTCTTTCCCGGCACCAACGGTCCGATGTCGGACATGACCTTGCTCGCCGTGCTGCGTCGAATGAAGGAGCCGTTCACGGTCCATGGCTTCCGCTCCTCGTTCCGAACGTGGGTGGCCGAGAAGACCAACTTCCCCGGCGAGGTCGCGGAAGCCGCGCTCGCGCACCAGAACCCGAACGAGGTCGAGCGCGCCTATCAACGCGGCGCGATGCTGGACAAACGGCGCAAGCTTATGGAGGCGTGGGGCGCCTATTGCGACGGCGGAGAGGGTAAGGTGATCCCTAGCAAGCAATGAGCGGCGGGGGGTTATCGAGCCTCCCATCGCAAGCTAAACGGAAAGTCACGGACGCCAGCGGCGAAGCACATCGCGCACATACGCTGGCGTCTCGCCATTCAGCGGAATCCCGCCGGCGCGTTCGACCGCCCCCGGACCGGCATTGTAGGCGGCAAGGGCCATGTGCACCGACCCGAAGCGGTCCAGCATTTGCCGGAGATATCGGGCGGCTCCGGCAAGATTCGCCAGCGGGTCGAAACGATTGGAAACCCCCAAATCCTTTGCCGTGCCCGGCATCAACTGCCCTAGCCCCGCAGCGCCCACCCTGCTGATAGCGAAGGGATTGTAGCGGGACTCTGTCCAGATCAGCGCGTCAAGCAGCCCCGCCGGCAAACCGTGTTTGGCTTCAGCAGCATAGACATGAGGAAGGTATGCTGCGCGACGAAAGCCGTTCGGCCCGGAGAGCCCCGTGGTTTTTCCGCTGGCCAGCCGGTTGGTCCCTTTGGAGCCGGCCGTGACTGGCGTTTGCCCCGATCCCGGGACAGCAACCGCGGACGGCACTTCCCAGACGCCATGCTCCACAAGCTGGAAGCCGTCGGCCGTCTGCGCCAAGCGATAGCCTTGGTGTCTTTCATCAATGGCGCCATCCGCGCGTACACCTGGCGCGGATGCTTGGCCGTGCGCCGGCGCCGGCGGCGCCGCCGCCGCCGCCACTCCGAGGGCGATCGATACAACTCGCAGGATCATGTCCCGATTCCTTGTCTGGTCGAATCGAGAGAGAACATATAGAGAACATAGGTTGTAGGAAAACGCATCGGCGCGGGCGTGGAGAGGAGACAGCGCTGAGAAGGCATGCCGAACGGAGAAACCATGCCCCAAAGCCATCAACAGGAGCGTCTCGAGCGCCGCGCGCGGGAGATCGTCGACAGCCTTGGCGGAACATGGCGTCGCAACCGCGGGATGTGCCGTTGCCCCGCCCATGATGATCGCACCCCCTCGCTGAGCGTGAGTCTCGGCCGGAGTGCCATTCTGTTTCATTGCTTTGCCGGCTGCTCGAACGGCGAGGTCATTGCGGCCCTTGGCCTCCGCGGTGTCCGCGCCCGCGAGCTCTTCGATGGCTCGGGCGAGCCATTGTCCGAGGCGCCTCGCAACGAAACCCCGGACGCCAATGCCTGCCGGCTCTGGCGCGGAGGCGACGTACTCAGGGGAAGCCCGGCCGAGGCTTACCTGGTGGAGCGGGGGCTGACGCAGTCTTCCTCCGATCTGCGTTTCCACTCCAGGACCCCGCTCGGGCCGCGCGGCTCGGTCCGGTTCCTGCCCGCGATGCTGGCGGCCGTCCGCACCGATCTCGGCGTCATCGCAGTTCATCGGACATTTCTCGACCCGTCAACGGGCCGGTTAGCTGGTTTCGAGCGGCCGAAGCGGGCGCTCGGGAGCCTTCAACACGGGGCGGTGCGTCTTGCCGCGCCACGACGAGGGCGCCTCGGTTTGGCAGAGGGAATCGAGACGGCACTGTCGGCGATGCAGCTCTTCGGGGTCCCGTGCTGGGCAACACTCGGGAACGAGCGCTTCGGGGTGGTCACCATCCCGGAGAGCGTGCGCGAGCTTCATCTCTTCGTCGATAACGACGCAGGCGGAGACCTTGCCGAGGAGCGCGCCCGCGAAGCCTACGCCTGCGGCGGTCGTCGGATCGTTGCCACGCGGCCGACGAACCTCAACGAGGACTGGAATGACGTCCTGATGAGGATGGCACTGGCCGCAAGCTGATTGGGCCAGAGGAGAGGACGCCCGGGCTTCCGCGAGGCTGCAGGTTCGTCAGCAGCCTCGTCAGGAGGTCCCATGTCCCTTGCATCACCGGCATTCCCCTTTCCGTCTCTCAGCGAGCCCTTGGTTCTCACAGCGGCGCGCGACATCGCCGAGTTCATCGAAGCAGACCAGGTGCTTTCGCGCCCCGGCCTGAATGCGATCCTTAGCCGCCTGTTCGGCGGCAGCGACGCCGAGGGCCGGTGGTCGGTGCGCGATGCCCATGCGGCGCTCGAGCTCGCCCAGGTGCTGTGGTTGCGCGGGCGCCCCGGACTCACCCCCGAATCGCCAGCCGACAACGCTCACAAAGCATTCGCGCTGATCGAAACCTTGCTGCCAAGCCAGACCGTCCGCAGCGAGGAGCAAATCGAGTTCCAGCAGTTCTCAACGCCGCCGCGCATCGCCTGGCTTCTCGCACGGGCCTGCGCGCTCCGCGCGGGCGACACGGTGCTCGAGCCGTCTGCAGGCACCGGCATGCTCGCGCACTGGGCCGCGAAAGCAGACGCCCGCCTGATCCTCAACGAGATATCTCCGCTCCGCCGGGATTGCCTCGCCTGCCTGTTCCCGCTGGCCACCGTGACCGGCCATGACGGCGAGCTCATCGACGAGCTTCTTGACCCACGTCAGGTGCCGACCGCTGTTCTCGTCAATCCACCCTTTTCGCATGGGATCGAGCGCGGACACGACGGGCATACGGGCGGCCGTCACCTTCGCTCAGCCTGGAAGCGGCTCGCCCCCGGCGGGAGGCTGGCCGCGGTCATGCCCGAGTGGTTCGACGTCCATCGGTTCCTCGGCGCGGTGCGAGAACCGGTCACGGTGCAGCTCAATGTTGCGGTGGAGCGCGGCTTCTCGAGGCACGGCACCTCCATCACAACGCGCCTGCTGGTGCTCGACAAGATCGAAGCCGGGGCAGATCCGGTGGTGGCTCGCACCAGCGACTTCGGCGCGTTGTGTGAGCTGATCGATGCGATCCCGGCCCGTCCCTGTGCAGCGGCGGCTCAGTCGTCCTCTGCCTCATTGGGCGTTACGCCGTTCCGGCTCCCGAATTTGGCGGCCCGTCCGCGACCGGTGCTGCCCCGGCAGGCGGAGCCGACAGCTCCAAGTGAACCCTGCGCGTACGAGGCGCTCGAAGCGCCGGCTCCGATCGCCGAGCAGGTCGGGCATTACTTGCCATATCGCCCCAGCCGCATCCTGATCCCGGGCGCGGCCGAGCATCCGACGCCGCTGGTGGAATCGGTGGCGATGGGCTCGATCACGGCGCCGGTCCCGAGCGAGGTCCCGCTGCTCCCGGCGGGCCTGATCGGCAAGGGTCTGCTCTCGGCTGCCCAGGCCGAGACCCTGATCTACGCCGCTAGCGCCCATGGGCGCGACCTGCCCGGCCGCTTCGTTCCGCAGGACAGGGGCTGTTCGCTCGCGCCGAGCGCCGAAGGCGCAGTCTTCCGCATGGGCTATTTCCTCGGCGACGGGACCGGAGCCGGGAAAGGACGGCAGGTTGCGAGCGTGATCCTCGATCGCTGGCTGCGCGGCGAGCGGCGTCACATCTGGATTTCGAAGAACGAGGCGCTGCTCGAGGACGCCCGGCGCGACTGGACCGCGCTCGGCGGTCTCCCCATCGACATTCAGCCGCTCGGGCAATGGAAGCTCGGTCAGCCGGTGACGATGGGGGACGGAATTCTGTTCGTCACCTATCCGACACTGCGCTCGGGGAGGTCTGACGCCACGCGCCTCGACCAGCTCCTTGAATGGGCCCGCGACGACTTCGACGGCGTGATCGCGTTCGACGAGGCGCATGCGATGGCCAATGCTGCGGGCGGCGAAGGCTCACGCGGCAAGGTCAAGGGCTCGGAGCAAGGTGTGGCCGGCGTGCGGCTGCAAAACCTGCTGCCGCGGGCGCGAGTGCTCTACGCTTCCGCGACAGGCGCATCCGACATCAACAATTTGGCCTATGCCACGCGGCTGGGGCTCTGGGGTCCGGAGACGGCCTTCGCCAACCGAGAGGCCTTCGTGAGTGACATCCGTGACGGCGGCATTGCCGCGATGGAGCTCGTCGCGAGGGACCTGAAGTCGCTCGGGCTCTACACCGCCCGCGCATTGTCCTTCGCCGGCGTCGAGTACGAGATTCTGGAGCACCAGCTCACGCCTCCGCAGATCGCGGTCTATGACGCCTACGCCGAAGCCTGGGCCATCATTCACGCGAACCTGCGCGAGGCGCTCGAGGCGACCCGCATTGTCGATGCTGACAGTGGGGACACGCTCAACAGCGGAGCCAAGTCCGCAGCGCTATCGATATTCGAGGGCACCAAGCAGCGCTTCTTCGCCCAGCTCCTCCTGTCAATGAAGCTGCCCAGCCTGCTGCCCGCGATCGAAACAGCACTCGCCGACGGGAATGCCGTTGTCGTCCAGCTGGTTTCGACCGCCGAGGCCATGCTCGACCGGCGGCTGGCGGAACTTTCGGACGAGGAGCGCGAGGCGCTGGAGATCGACCTCTCACCGCGCGAATACGTGATCGATTATCTCGCCAAGAGTTTCCCGGTCCGCCTGATGGCGGTGTTCACCGACGAGAACGGCAATGCGCGTTCCGAGCCGATGGTCGATGGCGAAAGCCGCCCGGTGCTGTGCCGTTCGGCTCTCGCCGCGCGTGACCGGATGATCGAGCAACTCTGCGCGCTACCGCCGATGGCCACCGCGCTCGATGCGATCATCGAGCGGTTCGGGGTCGATCAGGTCGCCGAAGTGACCGGCCGCAGCCGCCGGCTGATCGTCGGGCTGGACGGGCGGCAGAAGCTCCAGGCGCGCAGTCCGCGCGCTAATGTCGCTGAGACGCAGGCTTTTATGGACGGCGTCAAGCGCATCCTCGTGTTCTCCGACGCGGGCGGCACGGGGCGCAGCTACCACGCCGATCTTGCAGCGAAGAACCAGGCCCGCCGCGTACATTTCCTGCTCGAGCCGGGCTGGCGCGCCGATGCGGCGATCCAGGGTCTTGGGCGCACCAACCGCACCAACCAGGCTTCGGCGCCCCTGTTCCGTCCGGTGACCACCGATGTTCGCGGCGAGCGGCGGTTCATCTCGACGATCGCCCGGCGCCTCGACAGCCTCGGTGCGCTGACGCGCGGACAGCGCCAGACCGGCGGGCAGAACCTGTTCGATCCCGCCGACAATCTCGAAAGCACCTATGCCAAGGAAGCGCTCCCTCGCTGGTTCGGGCTGCTCTTCACGGGCAAGCTCGAGGCGATCGGGCTGGCAAAGTTCCAGGGGCTGACCGGGCTCAGAATCGAAGGGCCCGACGGCGGCATGGTCGACGACCTGCCGTCAATCCAGCGCTGGCTCAACCGCATCCTCGCGCTCCCGATCGCCTTGCAGAACGCGATCTTCGACGAGTTCCTGGCGCTCGTCGAGGCGCGCGTCGATGCCGCGCGGCAGGCGGGCACGCTCGATCTCGGGGTCGAGACCATCGCGGTGGAGAGCTTCGAGATCCTCTCGGACACCCTGCTTCGCACCGATGTCCTGTCGGGCGCGACGACGCACCTGCTCGAACTGGAGATTGCCCGCGCGCTGAAGCCTCTGACACTGGCGAGGCTCAACGAACACTACGGGATCGACGATCCACAATACCGGCCGCTGCGCAATGGCCGCTCGAGCCGCGTCGGACTTCTCGTCCCCGCGCGCAGCATGTTGACCGACGAGGGTGCGCGGATCGCGCGGTTCGAGCTGCATCGTCCGCTCAAGCGGGGCTATCTGACCGCCGATCAACTGGACGAGAGCAGCTGGGAGCCTGTCGACGAGAAGGAATTCCGACGCTTGTGGCAGGCGGAGGTCGACGAGGCGGCATCGAGCCTCAAGCATGAGCGGCTCCATCTTGCGACCGGCCTGCTGCTGCCGGTCTGGGACAAGCTGCCCGCCGACCATGTGCGGATCAGTCGGATTTGCGCGAGCGATGGCCGTTCGCTTCTCGGCCGCGAAGTTCCGATCCACTGTCTTTCCGAGCTTTCCCGCACTCTCGGATTGGATCGCGCACCTGCTATCTCCGCCGATGAACTGGTGGCGGCGGTCTTGGAAACCGGCCGCCCGATCGAGATCGGAGAAAGGGAGCGGCTAACGCTGAAGCGGAGCCTCGTGAACGGCAGGCAGCGACTTGAGCTGATCGGATGGAGCTATGCCCGCCTCGACTGGTACAAAGGGCAAGGCTGCTTCACCGAGATCATTTGCTATCGGACCCGACTGTTCGTTCCAGTCGAAGGGGCAATCCGCGTCCTCGATCATCTGCGATCGGTGGGTTGAAGGTCGGCTCAGCGCCCATAGCCGCCGTCAGTCGCGGTCGCTGCGTTGCCGAGGCCTGCTGCTCGTTCAATTCTCGGAGCGCTCGTCGGAAGGACGGACATTCGGAATGTTCTGCCGACTCCCATTTGGCAGTAAACCGTCCGCGGCGAAGATCCTCGTGCGCCGAAAAATCTGTCCTCAGACCTTCAATCCCCTCACGGCGAAGCCTCACACGGCGGGTGACGTTCCATCGAAGCGGGGGTAACTGTGAAGCACGTGAAGCGATAGAATCCATGGCGTCGGGGGGCTGCTTTGAAGATTTACGCCGTATCGATCGAGAATTTCCGGGGCATCGGCTCTGCGAAGCTGGTGCTGCCCGACCATGCTGTCCTCATCGGCGACAACAACACGGGCAAATCATCGGTTCTAGAGGCGATAGACCTTGCGCTCGGGCCGGATAGACTGAGCCGCCGCCCTCCAGTCGATGAGCATGATTTTTTCGAAGGCAAGTATCTTCCGGTGGCCGCTGCCCCCGCCGAGGAGGGCGCCGTGCCCGATGAGGCTGAAGAGGGGTTCGTCGGCGAAGCCCCGACGATCACCGTCGAAGTCACCATCATCGGCCTGTCGGAAGAGCAGGAGGCCAGGTTCGGCGGCAATATCGAGTGGCTCAATATCGAAACCGGCGATTTCTTCACCGACGCCAACCCGCCGGGTGTTGATGCGGCGAACATCAAGGCGGCGCTACGCGTCACCTTCATCGGCGCCTACGATTCCGATGAGGACGATTTCGTCGGCAACACCTTCTATTCGCGCAGCCTGACGGAGGAAGACAAGCCCGAGCCGTTCTCCAAGAAGGACAAGCAGCATTGCGGCTTCCTGTTCCTGCGGTCCCTGCGCACCGGCTCGCGGGCGCTGAGCCTTGAGCATGGCAGCCTTCTCGACATAATCCTGCGGCTGAAGGAAATTCGGCCGCAGATGTGGGAAGGCACGATCGGAACGCTCGCCGCCTTCGACGTGGCAAGCGACCCGGCGATCGGGATTTCCGGCGTGCTCGACAGCATCGACAAGTCGTTGAAGAAATATGTGCCGCGTGAATGGGGTGTGAAGCCGCATCTCAAGGTGTCGAACCTCACGCGTGAGCATCTGCGCAAGGTCGTGACCGCCTTCATCGCGACCGGCGATGGCGATCACGCCGCGCCCTTCTTCCGCCAGGGCACCGGCACGATCAACATGTTGGTCCTGGCTATGCTGTCGCAGATCGCCGAGGACAAGCAGAACGTCATCTTCGCCATGGAAGAGGTCGAAACCGCGATCCCGCCCTATGCCCAGAAGCGGATCGTCCATGAGCTGCGCAAGCTAGCCGCGCAGTCGATCGTGACATCGCACTCGCCCTACGTACTTGAGGAATTCAAGCTCGACGAGACCGTGATCCTGTCGCGGGCCAATGACGGCGTGCTCAGCCAGGCGCAGATATCGTTGCCCGACAGCGTAAAGCACAAGCGCTATCGGCAGGAGTTTCGTACGCGCTTCTGCGAGGGCCTCTTGTCCCGCCGCGTGCTGATCGCCGAGGGTGCGACTGAGGCCAGCGCCTTTCCGGTGGCCGCGCGCCGCCTATCGGAGCTAAACCCCGCCACCTATGCCTCGCTTGAGGCGCTCGGCATCTGCATCATCGATGCGGGCACTGAGTCCCAGATCGCCGACCTCGCCGGGCTGTACAAGGGTCTCGGCAAGCGGACGCTCGGGCTTTGCGACAAGCAGACCGATCCGGCGAAGGCCGCGATCGAAGCCCAAGTCGAGCGGCTGTTCATGCACGAGGAAAAGGGGATTGAAGATCTCATCCTCAAGAATACGACCCAGGATGCGCTTGAGCGGTTCTCCGACGCGCTCGACTGGCCGCCGCATATCCTTGCGAAATATCCCGACCCCAAGGCCAGTGTGATCGCGGCGCTGAAAGAGTACTTCGGCTGGGCAAAGGGCAATTGGGGCATCGCAGATTTCCTCGGCCAGTGCTCCGAGGTCGAAATCCCGTCTTGGATCCGCGATGCCTGCATAACGCTGAAGGCGATCTGTGATCCGCCGACCGCGCCGCCGGTTCCACCTGTGCCGCCAGTTGCCCCGGCCGGGAACGGCGGGCAAGCCGCCGCCCTCGCGCCGGGCGCTTAGAGAGTGCGATGGTCGATCTGACGCCCGCTCAAAAGGGTGTTCTGACTGCCGAAGGGCACCAGCTCGTCGTGGGCGGCCCTGGCTCGGGCAAGACCACCGTGTCGATCCTGAAGGCGGCGAAGATCGCGCGCGAGAAGCTGAGGCCGGGGCAGCGCATACTTTTTCTCAGCTTCGCGCGCGCGACCGTCTCGCGCGTGTTCGAGGCGATCGATGAAGAACAATCTGTCACGAGGGAGGAAAAGAAGCGGATCGAAGTCGACACCTATCACTCCTTCTTTTGGCGCATCCTCAAGGCGCACGGCTATTTGGTCGGGTTTCCGCGGCGGATGACGATCCTGACGCCGCCGAACGAGGCGATCGCGCTGTCGGCGATCCGCAGCGGCTTCAAGGCGCCTTCCAAGTTGTCGGACGAAGAGAAAGCGCAGAAGGCCGCTCTCGAAGTGGCCGAGCGTATGCGGTTGGCAACCGAGGAGGGTAAGGTTTGTTTTGACCTGTTCGCGGAGCGGGTGGCCATCCTGCTGCATGGCTCGGTCAAGGTCCGGGAGCTTGTGTCGACCATGTACCCGTTCATCATCCTGGACGAGTTCCAGGACACGAGCGCGGAGCAATGGCGCGCGGTCGAGGCGATTGGGAATAGCAGCACGCTGATCGCGCTGGCCGATCCTGAACAGCGGATCTTCGACTTTATCGGCGCCGATCCCGAGCGGCTGAACCACTTCAAAGAGGCGTTCAAGCCGTCCGAGCACGACCTGGCCGGGGATAATCACCGGAGCAAGGGCACCGATATCGCGATCTTCGGCAATCACCTCCTCACGGGCAAATTTCGCGACGAACCCTATCAGGGCATCGAATATGAAGGGTTCGCGTCGAACCCTAACCAAGCCTATGCGTCGCTCGTCGCGCAGGTTCTTCAGGCGCGGCAACGGCTGCTCGCGCTGGGCCGCCGAGACTGGTCGCTCGCGATCCTGGTTCCGACCAAACGCATGACACGTCTCGTGTCGGACAATCTGCGCGCGCCCTTCGGCAACGTGCCGCCGATCACACATACGGCGGCGGTGGATATGGAAGGCCCGATCCTTGCCGCAGAGGTGATCGCCTTCCTCCTGCAACAGGGCAGTCATACCGGTTGCTTTGATGAATTTGTCGACGTCCTCTCCAGCTTCTTCGATGGACGAGGCGGGGCGGCGCCGACGAAGGGCCATCTGGCCGACGCCGCGCGTCTGAGATCAGCGCTGCAAAAGTGGAATGGGTGCCTCGCCAAGGGCAAGGCGCCCCCCGGGAACAGCGTCCTTCAGGCGACGTTCGCGGTCCACCAGGCCGCGACCGCCGCTGCCCTGACCGGACAGCCCGATGCCGACTGGACCGCGGTTCGAGCCGTCCTTGAAGCCGGAGCTTGCACGCGGCTCGCCGAGGTCGCGCAGGAAGTCCGAAATATCCGCCTGCTCGAACGCGGCACGCAACTGCGTCAGAGCCTTTCACAGGATTGGCGCGACAACGGCGGCTACAAGAACGCGCTCGCCATTACGCGGCAGGCGTTCGTCCAGGAGCATTTCGCGACGGCGCACAGGCCCGAGTCCGGCGTCGTCGTGATGAACATGCACAAGGCCAAGGGGAAACAGTTCGATGAGGTGATCATCTTCGAAGGTTGGCCGAAGCGTGTGAAGGGGGAGATCGTGGGCAACCCCGACCGTATCGTGGGCGGCAATGTGAATTCAGGGGTGATGACACAGGCGCGCCAGAATCTTCGCGTCAGCGTGACCCGCGCGAAGATGCGCACGACGATCATGTCGCCCAATGACGACGTCTGCGTCCTGCTAATCCCCGTCAAATAAAGCTGAGTGGGGGGCGCTGATGATCTGCGCTCAGCACCACCAGCCAGATCAGCCGCAAATTTCTACCAGTGACGATGACGCCGCCGGCGCCAAGGGTGGCGGCCCAACTTTTGATGTCAGCTTAAGGCCCCCTGTCTGTCCAAAGCAGACTGTCCGCCTCCGGCCACAACAGGCAGAATTGAGAGAGGAGAGAGGGCGGTCCCCTGAGTGAGCCATTTGGGCGTCGACGGTCGACGCGCCGGGCTCGCAGTCAGGAGACAGTCCATGATCAAGACGATCCCGCTGAACAAGCTCGTTCAGTCGCTCCGCAACGTGCGCCGTCATGCCGATGCTGCAGCGGACGCCGAACTAAAGGCTAGCATTGCCGCCCACGGCTTGCTGCAGAACCTGATCGTGCGGCCAGCCGCGAAGGGCAGGTTCGAGGTCGAGGCTGGCGAGCGACGCCGCCGGGTGATGCTGGCCCTTGTCGACGACAAGATCCTGCCGCGCGGGCATGAAGTCACCTGCCTGGTCCTCGAGAATGACGACAGTGCCGTCGAAACGAGCCTCGCAGAAAATTTCCACCGCTTGGCCATGAACCCGGCCGACGAGGCGCAGGCTTTCGCTTCGCTCGTCGAGAGCGGCGCGTCCACCGAGGACGTCGCTCGCCGCTTCGGGCTCACCGTGCGCTTCGTCGAGGGCCGCCTGCGCCTCGCCCAGCTGGCGCCTGTCGTCTTCGAAGCGCTCGCGGCCGGCGAGATCACGCTCGAGATCGCAAAGGCGTTCGGTGCCACGTCCGACCAGGAGATCCAGGCGCGCGTCTTCGAGCAGGCAACTTCGGGCTACTACGCGCCGAGTCCCGACAGCATTCGCCGGATGGTGCTCTCGGGCACCGTCCGGGGCAGCGATCCGCGCGCCCGGCTCGTCGGCCGCGATGCCTATGTTGCGGCCGGCGGCCGCATCGAACGCGAGCTGTTCGACGATGACGACAGCGAGTCCTGGGTCGATGTGGCGCTTCTCGAAAGTCTCGCCCAGGCACGGATGGAAGAGCAGGCCAAGGCGATTGCCGCGGAGCAGGGCCTCGCCTGGGTTCGGCCAACGCTCGACTCCTACGCGAGCCACGACCTCGTCGACGGACTGGTCCGGCTTCCCGCGGAACCGGCGCCGCTGACCGAGGCCGAACTTGCCCGCCTCGAGGCGCTTGACGCCTCCTGGGACGAGCACGCGGCGATCGTCGAGGACGAGGACAGCGCCGAGGAAGCCGTGGCCACGGCCGAAGCCGCGATCGAAGCGATCGAGCGTGAATGCCAGGAGCTTCGCAACCGCCCGCCCGTGCTCGCGCCCGAGCTCAAGGCCGAGGCCGGCATGATCCTCACGCTCTCGCGCGACGGCACGCCGGTGCTCCAGCCGGTCTTCTATGGCGAACGCCATGTCGTCGCCGGAGCCGAGGATGAGGGCATCGAGATCGTTCCGGCTGACGCAGGAGAAGGCAGGCGCCGTTCGGCTCTGTCAAAGCGGCTCGTCGACGAGCTCGCCATGCAGCGCCGCGACATCCTGTCGCTGCACATCGCGTCCGACCCCGGCCTGGCGCTCGACCTGCTGGTCTTCTCGCTCGCCGACGCCGACACGCACGACTGGCGTTCGCGGGCGTCAACCACCTTGCGCGGCGGGGTGCCGGCCGGGCCCATCGTCGGCTTCGAGGCCAAGGATGCCCCGGCGAGCGCGGCCCTGGCCGAACTCAAGGCCGGTCTCGACGAGAGCTGGCGGGCCGGCGAGGACGTGCCGGCGCGGTTCGACCATTTCCGGGCCCTGTCGGACGAATCCCGCGCCGCCTGGCTTGGCTTCGTCGTTGCGCGCACGCTTGAGGCCAGCCTCAACATGGCTGGCGAGCGGCGGATCGCATTCCAGGACCATCTCGGCTGCCTCATCGGCATCGACACGGCCCAATGGTGGCGTCCGACCGCGGCCAACTACTTCGACCGGGTGTCGAAGCAGGTGATCCTCGACGCGCTCGCCGACGTCGGCGGCAAGGAGCTTTCCTCCCGCTTCGCGTCGGTCAAGAAAACCGACCTCGCGATGAGCGCCGAGCGCGTTTTCGCCGGAACCTACATCACCGAGGTCGAAGTCCGCGAGCGCGCGCTTGCTTGGGTGCCGGAGGTCATGCGCTTCGCGAGCCCTCTGCCGGACGAGTCCGAGCAGGAAACCTCGCCCGGCGACGAAGCCGATGGTGCCTCCGCCAACGGTTCGGGCCACGGGCAGGAGGACCCGCGCGAGCTGGCTGCCTGACCTCCTCCTGACAGGCACGCCGCTCGTTCCGGTGAAGCGGTCCCCTGCCTCCGGGCAGGGGGCCGCTTCCTTCCTGGGCAGAGAGCAGAGCGGGCTTTGCGGCTTGCGGCCTCGAGTGGCGATCACGCCCTCGGGCCGGATCAGGAGATCATCATGGCCTTTCGCAAGACCGAGCGGGGCGGGCAGTCGCCCGCTGCCCGCATCACTCAGGAAATCGTTGCGCGGCTCGAAGCCGGCACCAGACCGTGGATCAAGCCCTGGCGCGGCGTAGCCGTCTCGCGTCCATTGCGCGCCTGCGGCACGCCTTATCGCGGCATGAACGTGTTCTGGCTGTGGATGGTAGCCGACATGTGCGGCTACACCTCGCCGTTCTGGATGACCTACAACCAGGCGCAGAAGCTCGGGGGCCAGGTGCGCAAGGGCGAGAAGTCCACTATCGCCATCTTCTACAAGAGCTACACCAAGGAAGTTGAAGCGGGCGAGCCCGGCGAAACCGCCGAGGAATCCCGGCGCGTCCTCAAGGCCTATCCCGTGTTCAACGCCGACCAGGTCGACGGCCTTCCTGAACGGTTCCATCCCGCCGCCGCGCTGGAGCTGGTCGAGCCTGCCGGGAGGGAGCAGGAGCTTGACGCTTTCTTCGCCCGCATTCCGGCCGTGCTTCGCCACCAGGGCGACGAAGCCTATTACGAGCCGATCGCGGACCGCATCACCATGCCGCCCGCGCAGCTCTTTGGCGGCTTCGACCACTATTATGCGACGCTCGCGCACGAGCTGTCGCACTGGACCGGCCATGCCAGCCGCCTCGACCGCGATCTCAAGAACCGGTTCGGCACCGCGGCCTACGCCGCCGAAGAGCTGGTCGCCGAGCTCTCGAGCGCGATGCTCGGCGCCGAGCTGGGCCTGCCGGTCGCCCATCTCGACAACCACGCAAGCTACATCGACCACTGGCTCAAGCTGCTGCGCGATGACGACCGCGCCATCCTGACCGCGGCCGCCAAGGCGGAGGAAGCTTCCTCGTTGCTGCTGAAGCTCGGTGGACGTGAGCTTGCCGCCGCGATCGACGATGCAAGCGCTGCCGCGATGGCGGCCTGAGGAGGGTGTTATGGGCCGATCGGTCAGTTACCCTTCGGGGAGCCTTGTCGCATTCACCGTGCTCGACGTCGAGAACGAGAACGACTCGGATTTCGAGTACGAATGGCTCCGGGATGACGTCGTCGAACGGGCGATGCACCTCTTTCCCTCGCTGGAGCCGCAGGACGGCTGGCGCGGCTGCGAGGACCGGGTCCTCGCTCGCAACGCCTTCGCCGACTTCGGCATCTCGATCTACTGCGGCCTCGTCGCAATCTGGATCGTCGAGCGCGACGACGGCTCGTACTGGGACGCCGACTCCCGCACAGCGCGCTCCGGCAGGGCGCGACGCTGGCTTGCACAGATCGCGCCAAGGTTCGACGCCGAGTTCGGCGACTTTGACTGCCTCGGGCACATGTCGAACGGCGAGGGCATCTATCGCAAGCGCGCTGCCTGAGCTTCCCGACAGCTTCGCGGCAGATGCCTCCATCCTCCTCCTGAACTGGTCCAGCGGGCTCGCCGCTTGCGGCCCGTGCGCCTTGGCGAGAGAGGCCCTGGGCCAGCCGGCGGCCCCCGCAACCCGGCTTCGGCGGGCCCGTGTTGGCGCGGCCTTCGGCCAGCGCCTGCCCGCGCCAGCCCGCCGAAGCGGGTTTCCCTTGCGGTGCGGGGAGCCGCCTTCGCGCTGGCCCTGACGGGCTCTCGCTGGCGCAGTCCGCGATGGCGGCCCCGGCGTCACGCCAGTCAGGAGGAAACGCTCATGCACACGTCATTCGCCGACCAGCTCGCCGGCCTCGATCTCGCCGGCTTCTCGATCGGTCCAGCTCCCGTATCGAGCACCGACTTTCCCGAACGCGAGGCCGTGGTCCAGACGCTCGACGCGATCTGGTCGGATCTCTTTGCGCTGTTCGCCGGCACAGCGCTGGAAGCCGACGCCGAGGATCTCGGCTGGGCCTTCGTGAACCTCTTCCACCGCTCCGCAGCCCGCAAGGCGACGGAGCTCGACCGGGCGACCGACGAGGTGCGCGCGCTCCTCGCCACGGCCGACGGGTCCGAGGTGCACACCCACGAACTCGAGACCCAAATCGAACGCGCACAGTGCGCCGAAGGCGCGATGCTGGCACTCGAGGAGATGCGCGAGGTCGCTGCGGCGCTCTACCTCAACGAGTTCGGCAGTTCATGGAAACCCGTCTCGAGCTCGCGCTTCAACCATGGCGCGATGCTCACCTCCGCGCTCGTCGAAGGGCGCGACTTTCTGCGCGCGCGCGCCGAGGCGAAACGCCGCGCCGCGATGCCCGAAGGCACTCCGGTCATCTTCGCCGGCGGGCGTACACGTCATGCGACGGACGAGGATGCGCTCACCTTCGCCAACAATATCTGGGCAACGCTCGACAAGGTCCGCGACCGGGTGCCCGACATGGTGCTGGTCCACGGCGGCGACACCAAGGGCGCCGACCGCCTGGCGTCGTCCTGGGCCGAGCGCCGGGAGGTGCCGCAGGTCACCTTCTCGCTCGACATGCGGCTTGGCGCCCGCGCGGGCTTCAAGCGCAACGAGCGCATGCTCTCGCTCGATCCGCGCTACGTCGTCGCCTTCCCCGGCAACGGCGTCCTTGAGCGCCTGGTGATCGAGGCCAAGGCGCGCCGGATCACGGTTGTCGACCGGCGCGGCCCCCTTGGCACGAGCCCCAAGGCCCCGGCAAACGGCAGCGAATGATCGCTGCACGCGTTCGCGCCAGCGCCCTTCCGGCGCTGGCGTTTCGCTCCTCAGAGGGGAGATGGCACTTGTGCGGCGGGCCGGGCGGACACCGTCCGGCCACTCGTCATGGGCTGGGGACGGTCGACCGGACCTAGTCACAAGCGGCCGCAGGGTGCGTCCAATGGGATATGCAGGCGTACCCCACTATCCGCCGCGATCAGGCCCCGACCGGCGCCCCGCCGAGATGCCTAGCTGACTGGCCGTCATCACCCCCTCCGGAGGGGGCGACGACCGCTCACTGGAGATTGGCAAAAGAGGTGCGTCCTGTCGGACGATCGCCGCCCGGAATCCCCACCGTCTTCAGCCCATGCCGAAAAGCCGCGACCGCGCCCTATCCCGAGAGGGGAGACCGCGCCTGCGGCAGCGGGCGCGGGAACCGTCCCCCCGCGCCCCTCGC
The DNA here is from genome assembly GCA_018240865.1 of Pseudomonadota bacterium. GTDB lineage: Bacteria > Pseudomonadota > Alphaproteobacteria > Sphingomonadales > Sphingomonadaceae > Sphingomonas_B. Next base: position 42,257 of record JAFEEY010000010.1, read on the forward strand.
AGCACAGGGAGAATTGTCATGACCGATATCCAAGCGGCAATGGTCGACTTCGCCGCTCGCCAGGCCGAGCGCGCAGCGCAGGCGGACACCCGCCTGCAGCACCTCAAGCAGGCGCTCATTCCGCAGCTCCAGCAGGCGGGGATTGCCTCCGTCGAGATACGCTTCGACGGCTACGGGGACAGCGGTGCGATCGAGGAGATCGAGTGCCGCGACGCTGCGGGAGAGGTGCTCGCTTGTTCCGGAATGTTCGTCGCCATAGTTCCTGACGGCGATGCCGCGGCGGCGGGTGAGGCCAAACCGGAAACCCTCAAGGGCGCGCTTGAATCGCTCGGCTATCTCGCGCTCGAGCGTCACCATCCGGGCTGGGAAATCAACGACGGCGCCAGCGGAGCGTTGATGATCGATGTCGGGACCGCAACCTTCACGCTCGAATGCAGCCTGCGGTACACCGGCTACGAAGAACACTCGACCGAACTCTAGGAGAAGGCAAATGGCGCATTGCTATTATCACGCCTTGTCCTCGGTTCGGAAATGGGGCGGCGCCGTCGACGACTACCTGCCGCTCCACCAGTGGTTCGACCAGTCGAAGGCCATCCTCGCCGATCCCCGGCACCGCGCGCTGCGGCATCACGCCGAGGGCATTTTCATGCTCGAATCCCTGTTCGGCGCGACGATCGTCAATGCCGACGGCCGTACTGTTCCGGTCCGTCTGGTCGGCGAGCAGCACGTCCGTGAGGACCTCGGCTTCATTCCCTCGTTTGCGGACTGGGCGCGGCTCATCGCGCCAGAGGCCTGGATGCTGCGAGGCAACCCCCTCGACGAGCACGCAAGGGGCGCGGCGGGGAACGCGGGTGCTGCTGGCGATGAAGTTCTCGTCCGGTCCCGCGCTGGGGACGAACAGCCGGTCCGCATCGCAATCTGAACCGGCTCCGCCGCTGGGGAGGGGAACGGCGAAGGCGGGCCGATGGCAGCGGGTGGGTCTGGCTCCTCCCGATCGTCCGGGCACCATTCCGGCTCTTCGCGAACCTTCCCTTGAATCGGCTCCTGGCCGCCGCAACCCGAAACAGGTCCGGCCGTGTTGCCGGGCTTGCGCCCGGCTGCCCGCACCACCCGAACCGGTTTCAGGTTCCCCGTCCGGCGCATGGGCGCCTCCCGGTGCGACAGCCCGGTGGCCGCTTCTTCCCTTGGTTCGCAGCCGGGATGGACCCGGACCTGCGGATCAGGAGAAGAACCATGACCAATCTCGTTATCCTCGTCGGCCGCATCGCCCGCGATCCCGAATCCCGCACCACCCAGGGCGGAACCACCGTCACCTCGATCTCGGTCGTGACCGACCGACCCGCCCGCAAGGACGGCAAGACCTACAAGGACGAGAACGGCTACACCGCCAAGGACAGCGAGTTCCACCGCGTGACCTGCTTCAACGGGCTCGGCCAGAACGTCGCCAAGTACTGCACCAAGGGCCAGCTGGTAACGGTCGAGGGCCGCATCCACTACACCTCGTGGGAGGACAAGGACGGGGCCAAGCGCTACGGCTGCGAGATCATCGCCGACAAGGTCGACTTCCTCTCGAAGGGCCGTTCGGGCAGCAACGAAGGCGCGCCCGACATCGACGAGGACTGAGGCCAGCCTGTCCACGACAAGGCCCCGGCGGCACGCGCCGTCGGGGCCTTTTCTTTTGTGCTTGGGTCAAACGCGGCGGCGCGGGGCATCGAGCCCGCGCACCGCCGCCGTTTGGGTTCAGGCGGGGGCGAGACGCTTCAGCGTCTCGTCGATCCCGAGGGTCATCGACTGGCGGATCAGCTGCCTGAGGTCGCCCGGCTCAAGGGTCTCGGCGCCGCATTCGATGAGGAGCCTGCCGAGCTCGGCCGCCGCTTCCTCACGGAGCCTGGCTTCCCTTGCATCGAGCTCCTCGCGCTGCTCGCGCAGCTTCCTGAGCGCATCCCGAGCGCTCGGTTTGGACCTGGCCATTCGCATGTTCCTTTCGCTGGCCGTTGGTCCCCTCCGAGCCGGAATCTGCCATCACGAAGGCGTGTAGGAAAACGGTTTTTGTGGGCAAGGCGGGGCTAACCCGCAGATGTTGGAGAGGTCTCTCTCGCGAGACTTCCGAGGGTGATGCGGCCGACAAGCCGCGTCAAGGACGACCGGGCCCCACCATTTTGCCGCAGCAGGGATGAATCCCTGCTCCGACAAAATCGTTGCCCCCATCGCCGCTTCCGCGGCCGCGTGTTCCACGCGGTCCCTGACCCGGCCCGCCGCCCGCCTCTGCGTGAGCTCCTGATGCGACGCATCGAACATCAGGAGGATAGCCATGCATGTTTCATCGAACGCCGATCTTGGAGGTTTGAATGCCGATCGCGCGGCCTTCATGGCCGCGCTGGATCAGGCCCATGCCCGGTCCTTTCACAGCTACTTCACGCAGTACGTTCTGGTCGACGAGGATGCCGGCTACGTCGCGGTCGACGAAGGCGATTACAACGCCTTGCCCAAGGCGCTGCTGGACCGCGTCATCGAGGCCGTGCCGAGCAAGCTGAGCGACGAATTCTGATCCGGTCACACACGGAGGAAGCCCGCCCGGGCTTCCTCCTTTCTTTTTGCTCGGTTCCCTAATCCAGGCTGTCCGAGGGCGCTCAATCGAGGGAACTCTCCGCCCTTCGATCGTCGGAATTCGGGTTGCTTGAGCGTTCCAGCCTGTCGGGCATTTCGAGCAGCTTCAAGGCCGCCGCCGAGATTGCCTCGGACTCGCTTGGGAAGGCTTCGGCGGAGCTGACGGCGATCCCGTCTGAATAGGTGATCGTCGCCTGGAAGCCATTGCCCTTGGGCGTTGCCGACAAGGTTACGCTGGACATTCGCGTGCTCCCGGTGGTCCGGTTTCTTGCACGCAGATTATGTCCTCGCGGCCGGATTGCCCAGCCTCAAACCGCCAGATCTGCGCCCGCGGCCGGCGCGCTCCGCGGCCCGCCGGTAAGAGCTTCAAATCCGTTCCATTCGGGCCAGGCGCGTTTCCCGGAGTCGCCATCCGAAGTTGGGGACAGGGGGCACACCCTACGCGACGGGTCGCAGGCGAAAATCCTGGAATGGCAGTAATTTAGACGGAAATATTGCAAGTGGCAGCTTCTCAATCGAATTCGATTGGAGCCGATTTTCAAATCGGATTCGAATGACGGGCCGCTCCGCGTCGCGGAAATCCGGCATTTCAGATGTTCTTGACATGTTCTCGGATTTGACCTAGCGAGGAAGGGCCTTTCGCCGCGCGACACTCGGCTCCGCATTCGAGGAGTCCGTGAATGTCACGGCCGATTTCTCTCCAAGTCCATGTGTCGAACGACCTTGCCGTGCGCGTGCGTGCCGCTGCGCGGCGACGGGAGATCAGCGTCAGCGAGTGGATCCGCTCGTTGCTTGCCCAAGCCTGCGACGACGACGATTACGTTTCGCGGCTCGAGCATTCGGTCGAGCGCATAGCCCGTCACTCGGTCTTCATGATGGTGGGCGTCGATGCCCTCCTGGCCGGGCACCCGGACCACGCGCTGCGCGAGCGCGCACACCAGGCCTACGCCCGCAAATGTCGTGAGCTCGGCCTTGTCGCCGGCACCGACGAGGGAGGCGAGGCATGAAACGCAACCTCGTCAACTTCACCCGCGGCAGCCAGCTCCTCGGCCACTTCAGCTTCATGTTCGCTGCCGGCCTCAAGGGCCCGCTGATCGTCGCCGCCATCGTGATTGCGTGGACCTCCTGGTGGACCCTCTCGGGGCAGCTGTCCGATCATGAGATGTACCTTGTCGGCATGCGTATCTATGCCGCGATCTACGGCTTCATGGAGTTCGATCCCGAGAAGCGGATCGCGCTCGAGACCGCGTTCGGCGGGACTATCCAGCTGCCGATTGCCATGCTCGACAGCTTCCCGCCGCTGGTGCGGGCATGGGACCATATGCTTGCCCTTCTGGGCGACGCGCTGGTCCGGTCGGCGCTGCTGCTGGTCCCGGCGTTCGCGCTCTTCTACTGGTTCGCGGCACGCTTCGGCAGCCGCTCGAAGGAACGCAGGCACGAGCGGGGCGCGCTGCTCGTCACGCTGCCCGAGCTGGTCGACGAGCTGCGCGTGCACAACCGGCGCGAGCGCACCCGGGAGCTGACCGAAGCCCTCGGCTGGAAGTGGCGCCTGTGCAGCCCGCGCGAGCTCGCGACTGCCTTTCCCTACCAGCCATCGCACCTGGCGACCGTGGTTTACCCGTGGCGGCTCGAGCAGAGCCACGCGATGCTCATCGGCACCACCGGCATGGGCAAGACGGTGGCCATGTCGGACATGATCGCCGAGGCCCGGGCAAAGGGCCAGCGCTGCGTCATCTTCGATCTCACCGGCGCGTTCCTCGAGCACTTCCACGACGGTCGCCGCGACACCATCCTCAACCCGCTCGACGCTCGCTGCCCCGCGTGGAGCCTGTTCGACGAATGCCGCAGCGAGGGTGAATTCTGGGCCGCCTCCGAGGCGCTGGTGCCCCACGACGGCGGCGGCGAGGCGCAGTTCTGGGTGATCGCCGCCCGCGCGCTGTTCGTCGAATTCTGCCTCAAACTGGTCGCCGAGGGCCGCGCCACGAACGACGCGCTCGCGCGCGAGCTCATGACCGCCGACCTGTCGCGGGTTCATGCCATGATGCGCGGCACCATCGCCGATCCGCTGACCGCACCGGAAGCCGCCCGGATGGCGGAATCGATCCGGGCCGTGTTCAACGTCAACGCCAAGGCGCTCAAGCTCCTGCCCAGCTCGGGTCGCCGCTTCTCGCTGCGCCAGTGGGTCGAGGAAGACGACGGCAGAGGCTCGGTGGTGTTCATTTCGGCGCGCTACGTCGACATGAGTGTCTGCGCGCAGCTGCTCACCCTCTGGCTCGACACCGCGATGAACACGCTGATGACGACCGCGCGCACGCAGGACCTCAAATGCTGGTTCTTCATCGACGAGCTGGGCGCGCTGCATCGCCTTCCGGCGCTCGAGAAAGGGCTCCAGACCGCGCGCAATTTCGGCGGTGCGATCGTGCTCGGACTGCATGCCTACGCCAAGCTCAAGGAGGTCTACGGCGAGAACATGGCGATGACCCTCTCGTCGCTCACGCGGACCAAGCTGATCCTCGGCACGGCCGATAGGGAGACGGCGACCTGGTGCTCGGACTTCATCGGTCACCGGCAGGTGCGGGACATGGAGGAGGCCTATACCTACGGCTACAACAATGCCCGCGATGCGGTCAGCCTGACCCCGCGCAAGCACATCGAGCCGCTGCTGCTCCCCGACCAGCTGATGAACCTGCCGCGGCTGTCGGGGTACATCAAGTTCCCCGACGGCTTCCCCGCCGCACCCGTCAAGCTGAAGCCGGTGAGCCGCCCGCGCGTCGCCGAGACCTTCATCGGCCGGGCCAGCGATCGGCCGTCGCCAGGAGCGCTCCCGCGGGCGGCGCCGCCCCTCCGGCCGGCTGCTTTTCCAGTCTCGGGGACCACCGAACATCCGTCGTCCAACGACGACGGCGCGGGCAAGCCGGTGGTCCCCAAGCAAGGCGTACTGGCACTTGAGCCGCGCGACGTGACCGAGAAGTCGGGGAGCGAAATGCCGCCCGCGCAGGACCCTCCCTCGAACCTGAGGATCGACGCCGGGGCGCCCCCTGCGACGGGGGCACACGGCAGGCATGCCGCCGATGTTCCTGCCAAGGCGAACCCCGCTCCACCTGCCTTCACGCTTCCCAAGGACGCTGTGCATCGCGCGGGCACATCGTCTGCCGGGAACGATCCCCCACGGGGGGAGCCCAGCCGGCCCGACGCGCCTGTCGTGAAGGATCCCGCAAGCCGGCCCCAGAATGCGGATAGGCCGGTCTTGCGGCCGACCGATGCCGCTGCCCGGAAGCTGATGCTCGAGGACGGCATGCCCGAGCGCGACGCCCCGCCGCGCGAGGAACCCGATCTCGGCGACCTGGAGCTCTGACGATGGTAGGAGGCGCTGCCCGCTCGGGGTCCGGACCATGCTTTCGGTAGCTAATGTCCGCACGGCCGGCGGCGCCGCGAACTACTTCGCCGCCGATAATTACTACACGCGGGCCGATGCCGATCGCTCCGGTGAATGGCTGGGAAAGGGCGCCCAGACCCTCGGCCTGGAGGGCCGCATCGACGCCAGGCAATTCGAGGCCGTGCTCAAGGGCCTACTGCCCGACGGAAGCCGTGTCGGCAGCGAAAACCGCGTGCACCGCGCCGGCACGGACCTCACTTTCTCGATGCCCAAGAGCTGGTCGCTGCTCGCGCTTGTGGGCGGAGATCGGCGCATCCTCGACGCCTATTCTGCCGCGGTGAAGGAGACGCTGGCCTGGGCCGAAACGAACCTAGCCGAGACCCGGATGGAGGTGCGCGGAAAGGAGCGGGTGGTCGCGACCGGCACCCTCGTGATCGGCCTGTTCCAGCACGACACCAACCGGAACCAGGAGCCCAATGCGCACATCCACGCCGTCGTCGCCAACGTGACGCAAGGGCCGGACGGAAAATGGCGGGCGCTCAGGAACGACAGGCTCTGGGAGCACAACACGCTGCTTAATGCGATGACCATGGCGCGCTTTCGCCTGACCGTCGAAAAGCTCGGTTACGAGGTCGGGGAGTTTGGCAAGCACGGCAATTTCGAAGCCGTGGGCGTTCCTAAATCCATCCGAGACGCCTTCAGCACCCGCCGTGCCGAGATCCTCGAGGCTGTTGCGAAGATGGACCATCGGGGACCCGGCGTGCTCGATGCCGCGACACTGATGACGCGAGCGGAAAAGGCGAGGATCGAGGACCGCGATGCGCTCGCGCGCCAGTGGAAGGAGGCTGCGGCCAAGCTCGGTTTCGACCCTGCGGCGGTGATTGCCAGGGCCAACGCGCGGGCGGTCCAGGACCTCGGGAACGTGCCCGGCTTGGGCGAGACGGTCCGCTCGCTTGTGGAGCGAGGGCGCTCCCTCGCCGCCTCCTTTGCCGAGCGTCTGGGGCTGCGGGAGGGCGACCCGCTCGTCCCTTCGCACATGGGCAAGCGGACACCAGGGCAGATCGCCGCAGTGCACGCCGTTGCCTCGGCCGTTCGTCACCTGGGCGAGCGCGAGGCGGCATTTCCGCGCGCCGAGATCTATCGAACGGCGCTTGGATTCGCCTTGCCGACCTCGATGCCCGAGATCGAGCACCGCGTGGACCAGCTGCTGCGCCAGGGCCACCTGCTCAGGGGCAAAGGGGCTGACCACGAGCTGGTGACGACGCGCGATGCGATCGGCCTTGAGCAGCGCATCATCGCGAGCGTCGAAAGCGGCCGGGGAACTGCTCCCGCCATCGTTCCGTCCGAGGTCGCCGGGGAGCGGCTGCAGGCACTCTCCCAGCTCAAATACGGGATGACACTGAATCCCGGGCAGGAGAATGCAGGGCGTCTTCTGCTCGGCTCCCACAACCGCATCGTCGCGATCCAGGGCATCGCCGGCGCCGGCAAGAGCACGGTCCTCAAGCCCGTCGCCGACATCCTGCGCGAGGAGGGTCGGGCGGTGCTGGGCCTCGCCGTCCAGAACACGCTCGTGCAGATGCTCGAGCGCGAGACCGGCATCCCGTCGATGACCGTCACGCGCTTCCTGCGGCGCCACCGCGACCTCCTCGAAGGCGGCGATCCGGCGCGGCTTGCCGAGGCCCGGGCCTCCATGCGCGGCACCGTCGTGCTGCTCGACGAAGCCTCGATGGTCGGCAATGCCGACAAGGAGAAGCTCGTCCGGCTCGCCAATCTGCTCGAGCTCGATCGGTTCGCCAGCATCGGCGATCGCAAGCAGCTGGGCGCCGTCGATGCGGGCAAGCCGTTCGACGTGATGCAGCAGGCCGGGGTCGAGACCGCAGTCATGAATATCAACGTCCGCGCGCGCGAGCAGGCGCTTCGCCGGGCGCAATATGCGGCCCAGGGCGGGCAGATCGACGAGGCGCTGCGGCACTTGGGCAAGCATGTCGTGGCGGTGGCTGAGGGAGCCGCCGTCCAGGCCGCTGCCGCCTGGCTATCGCTGTCGCCAGAGGAGCGTGAGCGCACGTCGATCTATGCCTCCGGCCGGGCATTGCGGAGCCAGGTCAATGACGCAGTGCAGGCGGGCCTGCGCGCCAATGGGGAGCTCGGGACGTTGGGCATGAGGGTGGACACCCTCTCCCGCGTCAATGTCACCCGCGAGGAGCTGCGCTATGCCCGCACTTATGGCCCAGGAATGGTGGTCGAGATCGACCGGCGCCAGCGCGGACAGCGATTGCTCAAGGGCCAGTACCGGGTGGTGGAAACCGATTCCGTCCGCGAGCGGGTGACGCTCGAGAACGAACGCGGCCGCCGCTTCGAGTTTCGTCCCGGGCAGCTGCGCCCGCAAGGCGAGCAGGACCCGCTCCGGCTGTTGGAGGTCCGCCCGCTCGACATTCACGTCGGCGACCGGATCCGCTGGACCGAAACCGACCACAAGCGCGGACTGCTCAATGCCGATCAGGCGCGCATTGTCGCGATCGACGACCGGCGCGTGACGGTGAAGACATCGCTCGGGGCCGAGCACCTTCTGTCCCGCGGCGACCCGATGCTCAAACGGCTCGACCTCGCCTACGCGCTCAACGCGCACATGGCCCAGGGATTGACGTCCGATCGTGGCATTGCGGTGATGGACAGCCGCGAGCGCAATCTCTCGAACCAGCAGACGTTCCTGGTGACGATCACCCGGCTGCGCGACGGTCTCACCCTCTTCGTCGATAATGCCGGCAAGCTGGAGGCGGCCGTCGAGCGCAATCCCGGCATGAAGCGATCGGCCCTGGAGACCGTGAATCTCCTTCGCGACGCCGCCGCCAAGGGCCAGGCGAAAGGGAGGTCGCCGCTACCAGAGCGCGAGCCGCCCGAGCGCGATCGGTCGCTCACCAAGCCGTTCGAAATCGGGATCTAAGGCCCTTCTGGCCGGCCGATCAGTTCATCCGATCAATGGGCGGTGCTTGCCCACCGGTTGCGGAAAGCTGCGCGATGCGAGCGGCGATCGCCTGCCAGGTACGGACACCCTCTGCATCGCCTTCCAGGACGAGCGCGCCGATCTGCTCGGCGGCGTGGAGCGCAGCCTCTTCGCCGTGGGTCTGCAGCACCCGGTTGGCGCAGGCCCACAGCTCCCACTCGCTGAGCATCAGAGCCAATAGCCGAGGAGGCCGCCGAGGAAGGCCATGAAGCCATAGCCGACGAGCCCAGCAGCCAGAACATACTCGACGTTGATCCAGGGCGCTCGCGGGCGCGGCTGTCTGGCGGGCCAGACCTGCTCGCACACGAGCCCGTTGAAGCCGGCACGGTGTCCGACCACTTCGACCTTGCTGCCGACGAGACGGCGCGCTCGGCGGCGCGTCTCAAGTTCCCACACACCGCCGCCGTCCACCCGAAGCACCAGGCCGTGGGGGCCTTGTTCGAGGCGCCCACGCAGGTGCAGGTCGCCCCTCAGCGGCACGCCGGTCCTCTCCAGTAGCGGTCCCAGCGCAGCACCGTGCGCGTGCGGATCATGGCGCACGACAGATCCGTGCCCGTTGGCAGCCGGCACCAGGCCGCTGTCCTGTTTCCGCCGGCCGATCCTTCGGAGCGGCAGGTCATCCTCGGGCCGGCGACGGCAACGTGACCCGACGAATTGCGCCCGCGCGCACCGCCAAGCAGGCTAACGAGCGCGTCCCGGGCTTCAGTCGGCGAGGCGTCGGGACAGGGCTGGTTGGTTCGGCAGGTGCCGTCCATTTCGCGCGCCGCGATACCGGAGAGCCGGACGTGCGGTCCCTCCGCGCACCAAATGGGTCCATCCCCATCCCACACATGGGTCGGCGTGCATGTGAAGGTCTGTCCGGCGGCAACGATCGAGGCGGCAAGGAAGGTCAGCATGGAACGACGGACTTACTGCAGCGCACGCCCAAACCAAAGCACCCGCCCGACAATGTTGATGCTGCGGCGTTCGAGGCCTCGCCAGCTTGGATAGGCCGGGTTGTCGCTCACCACCGAAATCCGTCGGCCCTGCGGCTCAATTGCGATCCGCTTCACGTTGAGCGCATCGTCCATGCGCAGGACGTAGATGCCGTCGCGCAGCCGCCCTTGCCCGTCGGCGAGGTCGACCATGACTTCGTCCCCGTCGTGCAGGGTCGGCTCCATCGAGTCACCGTGCACGCCGATGATGGAAAGGCTCGACGCCTTGCTGGCGGTCAGCCGGCGGAGCCATTTCTCATCGAAGCCGAACTGGGAGCATTTGGATTCCATCTCGGCCAGCGCCCCGTGGCCGGCGGAAGCCTCGACGCTGAGCACGGGCACGTGGACCAGCTCGACAACCGGCCCCGAGCGGCGGTCGGGAGCCCCAAGGACCTTCTCGTCCACACCGAAGAACCGGGCGAGCACTGCGCGATCCTGCTCGTCCAGGCTCCGCGGGCTGCCGCGCCGGATGTACTGCTGGATATAGGCCGCATTGCGCCCGAGGAGGCGGGAAACCGAGGAGTAATTGTACCCCCGTTGCTGAATCAGCTCGTCCAGGGCTTTGCGTGCTTCGTCCATCGCCGACGTCCCAAGTGAGTGCGTCTAGGAAATCCAATCCTAGACTCTAGGATGCCTTCCTAGTAGGAACATAACAGGAACGCAAGAGTGATGCGGGTCGGGTAAAATGGAGCTTCTGGAGCAGGTCGAGAGCTATCTCGCGAGGACCCGGGTGCCGCCAAGCACGTTTGGGCGAATGGCGTTGGGAGATCCGCGCTTCGTGGACGACTTGCGCGCCGGCCGGAGACTACGACGCAAGACTCAGGAGCGAGTGAGACATTACCTCACACAAGCCCAAAGTTGCATCACATGATGGGCCGGTAGTTGACCGGCAGCTGCTCGAAGTAACCCGGCGAAGCAGACGCTCCGATCGCTACATAAGCAAGGATAGCCCGCCTTGCCAAAGACACGGCTGCCGCCTATATTGAGGCCACAGTTTCGGAGCGAAGGCTCCACACGAGCTAGACGGGCTGAGCATTCGGTGCTGCCCAACCTATCTCAGAGAGGTCGCTCCGGCAGCGATTGCCTCGGCAGATTTAATCATGATCTGCTCGAAGAGCGACCTCCCCCAGCTGAATACTTTACCAGCTCTGCTCTGTTCCGACGCCTGATCGGCTAAGGATTGCAGCCGTTCCGTCAGCTCGTCCACGCGCCCGGCATGGGCCAAACTGAAGGCTGCCAAGGCACGCGCGAACTCAGCCTCGTACGGATTTTCCGAGGCTGGCTTTAGATGTTCGAAGCGCTTCAGCATCTTCTCAGTTAAATCCCTTAGCCGAAGCCGATGACGAGTAATTTCCTTGTCATCGGCAACACTGACCAAGGTGGAATGGGCGAACAGCATTGCATTTAGATGCGAGAACAACACCCGCCTTGCACGCTCGTCTCCAGGCTCGCGACGTGAGGTGGTCGGCGAAATCTGGACCACGACTGTGTTCCGCCGAGCGCAACCCGCTGCGGACGTTATGAACAAGCAGTCGTCCCCTGTTTCCAGGATTGGGCGACGGTCGTTAGTCTCGAGCACAGGGAGTGCCACCGGAACTCGCAGGTGTATTGTCGATGGGCCCAGCACGAGAAAGCGGCCCTCAAGTTCCGCCGGTGGGTAGCGCTTCAGTCCTTCCTTAGTCGTAGTCGCCGCGAGGTAGGCGCGACCCAACGCGCGGCCGCACTTGTCGAGACGGGTCTCTGTTCGGGACTCATCTGGCGAGCGGACCTCGACTTGCGCGTCGTTGATCGTTCGACCAACCTCAGCCAAATCGTAACGCAGCTCAGGATGCGCCTCGAAAAACGCCTGCTCGATCTTCGGATCGGCCATAAAGCCGAACTCGAAGCGGCCAGCTATGTCGCCGTCGAAGTACATTCGGCGGAACCAGAGCAGAAGTGGGATCGCCTCCGGCCATGCTTCCTGCTTGTGACGAACCGGCGTGGGAAAGGCGACGGCGTGATCAAATTCAACATACCCACGCTCGCCCATCAGGCCGTAACCAGTGGCGTTCCGGGATGACATCTTGCCGAAACCACGCACGAAGGATTCACCGGGATTATCGACATCCCAGTCCGGCCGTGGGACACGACCGAACCGATCGTCTGCGAGGCAGCGGAGATCAGCGAAGGGCAGCTGCAGCAGGCCAAACATGGTCGATCCTAACCGGGAGCATCGCGAGGATGCCACACGTTTTCGCCCGAAACGGCTGAACTGGGATTTCGACCCCGCGGGCACTTTGGCGATGAAGGTAATGCGCAGGAAGAGCTCGTCGCCAAGCTCGGCGCAGCCTCCTGCGTCCATCACAAGATCACTCTGATCTAAGGTGAGATCAATAGCTAGCTCGCCACCTGGCTCAACGTGCTGCACCATGCCGTCTTAGCCGCCGCGACACACGCATGGCGGGCGCTGAATTACGTTCATTGCAGGCAAGCTGGGAAGTCGGCCGCCTGATGGCCGCCAGCTCGACATTGCGCGGAGTCACTCTGCTGAGATCGCGAGCGGCGCTTGAGTTCCCTCGTTCCTTGCTCATTATGGCAGGAGGAGGGATCGCTGATGCCGGGGCACAATCACTTTTCTTCGTGCACCTGCGGCTGGTGTGAAACGCGCAGGGGTAGGAGGCGGCGGGTCACACGATCGCCAACAGTGTCCAGGCTCACGTTTGAGCAGGTCACAATCCCGAACGCCTCGTGCCCGGCTGGCAGGAGTTTGGGCACGGACGTTCGCTCGATCCGCGCGGTAGCGATCTGATCTGGCGTGCGCACGTCCAACTCGAGGCATCCGCCGCTACCGCGACGTCCGCCTATGACTATCGGGGAACGATCCAAAGCGCGCTTCTCGGCACGGAGCTGGCGCTCAAAGCCGGGCTTGCTGCACTCGGTGTTCCGGACACTGAATTGAGCAGTAGGAATAAGATCGGTCACAACTTGGGAACCGCGGCCAGCAGGCTTGCGGAGCTGTGCGCCGGATTTGATGGGGACCGCGTCCGGCGTGTTGTCAAGACGTTTCCAGACTTTGTCGAGAGCCGCTGCAAAGCGCCCGCGCCAAGCCGGATTGAAACCGGCAATATCCTGATGGGCGCGCAATATGTCGCTTCCGAGGTGACACGGCAGTTTTCCGGCCGCGATGGGCGTAAGGACAATCCAGAATTAGGAGAGCGGCGCTATCCGGCTTGACCGTCTCATGCGCGTGTTCAAATCCGCGTCACATCGAGCACGTCGAGCACGTAGGCCGACATGCCTGTCAAACGGCGTTCAAAAGGG
>JAFEEY010000110.1 GCA_018240865.1 Pseudomonadota bacterium
GCGCCGGTCGAATGGGGCATGGACCTGGACGTCGACGAGCCGCAGAATCTCGGCGCCGACCGCGCAGTCAACGCGATTGCCGCGCATGCGCTGCATGCCGGCGACCTTGTGATCGTCGATTTCGGTACCGCTTCCACCTTCGACTGGATCGACTATCACGGGGCCTATAAGGGCGGGATCATCGCGCCCGGCATCAACCTGTCGCTGGACGCGCTGGTCAGCGCCGCCGCCAAGCTGCCGCGCATCGCGATCGAGGCCCCGGCGACCAATTCGGTGATCGGCCGTAACACGGTCGATCAGATGAATATCGGCATCTATTGGGGCTATATCGGGATGATCGAGGGCCTGGTTTCGCGCATGAAGGCGGAGATCGGCCGCCCCGCCAAAGTAATCGCGACCGGCGGCCTGGCGGTGCTGTTCGAGCAGCACACCGACACCTTCGACGCGATCGAACCCGATCTGACGCTGCGCGGGCTGGCGATGCTGGCCGAACGTGTAAAAGCCTAGCAAGACGCCTATATCCGTCATGCCAGCGAAGGCTGGCATCTCATTGCTCCGCGCGCGTCATCCGCTGCCGGAGACCCCAGCCTTCGCTGGGGTGACGAAAAACGAAAGACAACAAAACAAGTGACCCCTGGAAAAGAACTCCTCTTTCTCGCGCTCGGTGGTTCGGGCGAGATCGGGATGAACGTCAATCTCTACGGCTGCGAAGGCAAATGGGTGATGGTCGATTGCGGCATCACTTTCGCCGATCCGGCCTATCCCGGCATCGACCTGATCCTGCCGGACCTGAGCTTCATTGAGGAGCGGCGCGACGATCTGCTCGGCATCGTGCTCACTCACGGCCATGAAGATCATATCGGCGCGCTGCCTTATCTCGCCGCCGATCTGGGCGTGCCGCTTTACGCGACGCCGTTCACCGCCGGCCTCATTCGCGGCAAGCTGGAAGAGGAAGGTGTCGCCGATCAGGTGAAGCTGCACGTCATCGACCGCGAACATGGCCAATTCCATTTGGGCCCGTTCGGCTTCGAATATGTGCCGCTCGCTCACTCGATCCCCGAAGGCAACGCGCTGCTGATCGAGACGAAATATGGCAACATCTTCCACACCGGCGACTGGAAGCTGGACGACGAACCGCTGCTCGGTACGCCCTCTACCGCCGCCGAACTGGAAGAGATTGGCGACAAAGGCGTGCTCGCGCTGGTCTGCGATTCGACCAATGTGTTCAATGAGGAGGCTTCGGGCTCGGAAGCCGCAGTCCGCGAAGGGCTGGATGCCGTCATTTCCGAAGCGAAAGGGCGCGTGCTCGTCACCACCTTTGCGTCGAACGCGGCGCGATTGCAGACGCTCGGCCAGGTCGCGCGCGATACAGGGCGGCAGATTTGCGTCGCCGGGCGCTCGCTGGACCGCATCCTGCGCGTCGCGAAAGGCGTCGGCTACCTCAAGGATTTCCCCGATCCGGTCGATTTCGACGCGGCGATGGCTTTGCCGCCGCGCGAAGTGATGATCGTCGCGACGGGCGGGCAGGGCGAAGCGCGCGCCGCATTGGGCCGCATCGCTTTCGATCAGCACCCGATCAGGCTGGACGAAGGCGATCTGGTCGTTTTCTCGTCCAAGCAGATTCCCGGCAATGAGATTGCGATCGGCCGCATCCAGAATGCGCTGGCGGCGAAGAACATCCGCATGATCACCGACCGCCAGGCGCACGTTCACGTCTCTGGCCATCCCGGCCGGCCCGAACTGGCGCTAATGTACAAATGGATCCGGCCGGAGATCATCCTGCCCGTCCATGGCGAGCGGCGGCACATGGCCGAGCAGGCGCGCTTCGCGCTGGAGCAGGGCGTGCCCAAGGCAATCGTGCAGGAGAATGGCACGGTGCTGCGTCTCGCGCCCGACGGGCCCGAAGTGATCGGGCAGGAGCGGGCCGGGCGGCTCGTCCTCGATGGCGACGTGATCCTTCCCGCCGACGGCGCCACGATCAACGAACGCCGCCGCATCGCCGGCTATGGCCAGATATCGGTCGCGGTGGCGCTGAACGCCGCCGGCCGGGTGCTCGGCAGCGAAGTGAAGCTTCAAGGCGTGCCGGTCGAGGAAGACAAGGACGATTTCATCGCCGCCGCCTGCGACGCGGCTGAAGAGGCAGCGGGGACGGGCGCGAAGGATGAAGACAAATTGCGCGAGGCGATACGCCTCGCCGTGCGCCGCAAGGCGGTCGAATGGACCGGCAAGAAGCCGATCGTCGACGTGCTGCTGCTGAGAGTATGAAGTCTTTTCCAACCGGCTTGCCTGAGCTTGTCGAAGGCTTCCCTTTCTTTCGACAGCGCCGCTAAAGAAGGAAAGGGCTTCGACAGGCTCAGCCAAGCCGGGTCCGGAGAGCTCTGGAGTTTAAGTTTCATGCGCTGGACGTCCATTCTCGCCATCTATGTCCTGTTCTGGTCGCTCTCGGTGTTCGTCGCGCTGCCGTTCGGCGTGCGCACGCATGAGGAAGCGGGCGCGGACCGCGTGCCGGGCCAGGCAGACAGTGCGCCGCACGGCTATGACTGGCGCCGGATGGCGATCCGCACAACGATCATCGCGACGATCCTGTTCGGCCTCTATTATGCGAACTACGTCTATGGCTGGGTGACGGCCGACGATCTCGACTATGCGGCGCGATACGACAACTGAGCCGCTCCAATCGGGCTTTCTCTTTCTTCGTCACCCCGGCCTTGACCCGGGGTCCAGCTGATCTTTGTGCGGAGCTGAAAGAAAAAAAAGCGGGATCCCGGGTCGAGCCCGGGATGACGGAAAAGAAGGTCGCGGGTGGCGGAAGGGCGTGTCTAGGTCCGCAGCCGCTCGATCGCCTGGGCGAGCGCGACATAAAGCTTACCCATGTCCGACGACAGCAAGGTCACTGCGATCTGCTGGCCATCGCGGGTGGCGAGCACGCTCCGCAGCATCGCCTCGAAATCATGGATGTAGCGGCCGACCTGTTCCCGGAATTCGGGATCGCTTTCGTAATAGGTCAGGATCGCCTTGCTCTCGCCGGCGTCGAGCAGGCGCACGGCACGGCGGGTGAAGACGCCGCGATCGCCCTTGAGGTACGCGGCCCAGGCGCTGTCCGTGACTTCGTTGGACAGGATTTTGGCGACGTCGATCGCGGTCGAGTTCAGTGCCTCGACCAGCAGCGAGGCGCGGCGGCCGAAATTGTCGCGATTGATCTCGTCGGCCTTGTCGCGCGCCATCTCGACGCGCGTTTCCAGCGCCTCGGCCCCTTGATGTGCCTGTTCGATCTGCTGCTGGAGCAGGGCGGCAGCGTTGTTCGCCGCGGACACCGCGCGCTCGGCAGCCTCGGCCACCGAGGCGAGCTGCTTTTCGACCCGCGCCGCCATCACGTCCTGGATCGCCTTGTCGGTCGCGTGGCCGATCGACGCGGCGGCCTGGGGCACGATCCGCTCGAAAGTCTCGCGAGCCCGTTCGGCCGCCTGGTTGGCGGCGTCGCGGACGCGGAGCATCACGTCGATCAGTTGCGGGCCTGAGCCGTCCGCGACCTGCGAAATCTGCTGGTGCGCGGCGTCGACCGCCGCGGTCAGTTCGCTGGCGCTGCGTTTGCCGGTCTGGAGATGCCGGTCGGCGGTCTGGCCGAACAGGTCGATCGCCTCGCGCTGCTGCTGGAGCAGCCGTTCGGTCTGGGCGAGCCGGTCGAGCGCGGCGGTGGCTCCGGTCTCGATTTCGCCCATAGTCGGACGCATCGCATCAATCCGCTCGCGGCTCGCCGAGGCCAGGCTGTCGAGGCGGGCGAGGGCGGCGGGCAGGGTTTCGTCGATTTCGCGGGCGCTCGCGTCGAGTGCGGTCATCAGGGATTCGCTGCGGGCAATATAGGAATCCGCGGCATCGCCCGCCGAAGACAGAGAGCTCGAAAGCTTGTCGGCATGATCGGCAAGGCCCGCAATGACCGCGGCGAGTTGCTCGGTCCGCGCAGTGCCGCTTTGGTCCAGCCGCTCGAGCCGCTGTTCGATATCGGCGACGCCTGCGGAAATGCGCTCGACCATCGACCGGCCGGTTTCGTCATGCGCGCTGATGTTGCGGCCGAGTGCATCGACCTGGGCGCCGATCTCCGCCAGCCGTGCCGCCAGCGCGTCCGCAGCCTGGCTGCCGCCGGTGTCGATCGCGGCGCGCGACTGATCGACCATCGCCAGCATCGCAGCGCCCTGCGCTTCGACGCTGCGCCGTGCTTCGTCCAGCGCCTCGGCGGCGCGGGCGAGGGCGGACTGCACCGATTCGCTCATCTGCCCGGCCGTCGCGTCGAGCTGGCTGCGGGCCATCTCGGTGCCGCTTTCGATGCGGACCAGATGTTCGGCGAGCTTCTGCGCCGCGCCTTGCGCAATCTCGTCCGCCTCGCGGCCGCGCTCGCGCAGCGTTGCGAGCTGGGTTTCGAGCGCTCCCGCCTGTCCGATCGCGGCTTCGCCCGCCTGAGCGAGAGCGGCCGCGAGCCCGCCGGTCTGCTCCTGCGCCTTCGGCAGGTTGGCGAGCAGAGTGCCGAGTTCGATGCTGGCGGCACTGGCCGATTGGGTCAGCGTGCCGGCATGGCGGTCGAGCGCTTCGCCGTCTTGCCGGAAACTCTGGGCGACCTGGGCCAGCCGGGCGGCCGCTTCCTCGCCGATCTGGGCCAGTTGCTGCGCCTGATCGGCAAGAGCGCCGCGGTTCGCTTCCAGTCGC
>JAFEEY010000111.1 GCA_018240865.1 Pseudomonadota bacterium
ATCGCCGCGGCGGCGATCCGCAATGCGAGCGGCGGCAAGATCATCCGCTGCGGCTCTACGATCAGCCAGCAGACCGCGAATAATGCCTTTCTGTGGCAGGGCGGCGGCTTCTTCCGCAAAGGGCTGGAGGCCTATTTCACCGTCCTGATCGAAGCGATCTGGGGCAAGCGCCGGATCATGGAAGTCTATCTGAACGTCGCCGAGACGGGCATCGGCACTTACGGCGTCAATGCCGGCTCCAAACGCTATTTCGGCCATGACGCTTCGAAAATGGCGCCGATCGAGGCCGCCCGCATCGCCGCCGTCCTGCCGCTCCCCAAGAAGCGCGCCGGCGTCGCCCCCACCGGCTACACCCGCCGCTACGGCAACGCGATCCTGCGCCGCGAGGCCGTCGTGCGCAATGACGGGCTGGATGGCTGCCTTCGGTAAGGGCAACGCAGACCCCGCTCTATCACCGTCGCCCCGGCCTTGAGCCGGGGCCCCGCTTCTTATCCCTCCATTTCTAGGTCAGTTGTTCGAACAGGTCGGCCCAATCCGGATTGCCGCGCTCAATCAACGCGAACTTCCATTCGCGCCGCCACCGCTTGAGCCGTTTTTCATGCGCGATACAGTCATCAATCGTCGCACCCGCCTCCATCCACACGAGCCGGGTTAGTCCATAACGTGCGCAAAAAGCGGATCCTTCACCGGTTCGATGTTGGTAGATGCGGGCGGCTAAATCAGACGTCACGCCAACATACATGGCGCCGCGATAGCGGTCGGCCATGATATAGACCCATCCGCCATACAGTTCCCTATGCATCGGCCTATCAGAAAATGAGCGGGGCCCCGGGTCAAGCCCGGGGCGACGGTGGAATGATCCGGTTGCCTGAGCTTGTCGAAGGCCTGTTTTTCCTTTCTTCTACGGCAATAGAAGGAAGGGGCTTCGACAAGCTCAGCCAAATCGGGGGTGGAAAGTGAAGGCATGGGCGAAATGGCCGCTCTACGCGACCGCCGCTTTGATGATCGCTGCGCTTGCTGATGCGGTGGCCTACTCTCCCCTCCTCGCCCGCCTCGAATCCATCCCCGAGCCTGCCGCGCGCCACGACGCCGTCATCCGCCGCGATCGCTGGGGCGTGCCGCATGTGAAGGGGCGCACCGACGCCGATGCTGCGTTCGGCTTGGCTTACGCGCATGCCGAGGATGATTTCGAGACGCTGGAGCAGGTCATGGCCGGCACGCGCGGGCGGCTCGGTGAGCTGACCGGCGCCAAGGGCGCGGCGCAGGATTATGTCTATCACCTGCTCGGCACCCGCGCCGACACCAATGCGGGCTACGAGACCAAACTCTCGCCCCGACTCCGCGTCGTGGTCGAGGCCTATGCCGACGGCCTGAACCTTTACGCCGCCCGCCACCCCGAGGAACGGCATATTCGCGGCCTGTTCCCGATCACAGGGCGGGACATCATCGCCGGCGTCGCTCTCACCTCGCCTTTCTTCTTCGGGCTCGACCACACGCTGGGCGCGCTGGTCGAGGACAAGCCGCTGCCGAACGATTCCAACCTGGAACGCCCGAGAGGCTCCAACGCCTTCGCCGTCGCCCCCAGCCGCTCGGCGGACGGCGCCACGCGCCTCATCATCAACTCGCACCAGCCCTGGGCAGGCCCGGTCGCCTGGTACGAAGCGCATGTGACCAGCGACGAGGGGCTGGACATGGCCGGCGGCCTGTTCCCGATCGCGCCTTTCCCGCTGCTCGGCCACAATGCCAATCTCGGCTGGGCCAACACCGTCAACCGCCCCGATCTGGTCGATGTGTACAAGCTGAAACTGACCGGCGACGGCCAATCCTACCGCTATGACGGCGCTATCCGCCCGCTCGCCAGCCGCCGGGTCTGGCTACACGTCCGCTTCGGCCCCTTCGTGCTGCCGGTGCCCAAGATGGTCTATCGCGCCGTGCAGGGCCCGGTGATCGTCAACAAGAGTGGCGCCTTCGCCGTCCGCTATGCCGGCATCGGCGAGATCCGGCAGATGGAGCAGTATTACCGCCTCGTCCGCGCTCGCGATTATAGCGAATGGCTGGCGGCGATGCGGATGGCGGCGGTCCCCGCCACCAATTTCATCTATGCCGACAAGACAGGGCGCATCGCTTTTTTCTACAATGCCCGCTTCCCGGAGCGCGCGCCCGGCTTCGACTGGCGGCACATATTGCCCGGCGACACCAGCCGCGACGTGTGGCGGCGGCAGCTGCCGTTCGATGCCGATCCGGCCTTGGTTGCGCCGGCTACCGGCTTCATCGTCAACGCCAACAACGCCCCCTGGCTGGCGACCGACGGCGATGCCAACCTGAAGCGCGAGGCCTATTCGCCGCTGCTGGGCGTCGAGGAGAATGTCACCAACCGCGCGCTCCGCGCCGTCGCTTTGGTTGCGCGCATGCCGAAAATCAGCGCCGATGATCTCTGGCGTGTGAAAATGGACAAGGGCTATGACCGTGCCTCGAACGAGATGCGCTTTGTGCGCCGCATCCTCGCGCTGGACCTGCGCGGCAGCCCTGACCTCGCCCGCGCCCAGGCGCTGCTCGGGGCATGGGACGGCCAGCTCGACGGCAAGGGCGCGGCCGATGCGCTGGCGCTGATGGTCATCAAGCTGCCTTTCCGCGACATCTACAACAACCGCATGCCGCCCGCGCCGCGCGCGGTTCTCTCCGAAGCCGTCGAGAAACTCACCCGCACTTTCGGCCGCATCGACCCGCCGCTGACCGATCTCGTCCGCCTCCGCCGCGGCAAGCTGGACCTGCCGCTGACCGGCGGCCCGGGCGCGCTCCGCGCCATCTACACCAATGAAGACAAGGACGGCCGCCTCGCCGCCTATCTCGGCGACAGCTACACCATGTCGGTCACCTGGGACGCCGCGGGCCAGGTCCACGCCACCAGCATCCACCAATTCGGCGCCGCGACCTCCCGCCCGGATTCGCGACACTATGCCGATCAGGCACCACTGTTCGCAAAGGAACAGATGAAGCCGGCATGGTTCACCGAAGCTGAGCTGGCGCCGAACGTTGTGTGCAGTTACCGGCCGGGTGAGCGGCGAGGCTGTTGACCCCGCCGCTCCGTCTTCACGACTGACACAGCTCGTTGAGAAGCGCGTCCAGTTGCTCGAGCTGCTCGGGCATGCCGCCCTCCATTCCGATAAACGCTTCGTCGAGAGCTTCCTTGGACGGATAGACTTCTTTGAAGGTCAGCAGTGTTTTTCCGCCGGTTTCCTGGAACGTCACGGTGGTTACGGCGCCATGCGGATCTTCCTCGTTGGTCCACACGAGCCGGGAGCCGGGGACGACTTCGAGATATTTTCCGAAGAATGCCCGGGAATTGGCGACGTCCTGACCGAACACTATGCGGTACGTGCCGCCGGTGCGAACATCCATTTCACAGGACAGCAGCGGCACGCCGATCGATTTGGGCGCCCACCAGCGCATGAACAAGTCAGGTCTGGTCCAGGCCTCGAAGACAATGCGCGCGGGCGCGTTGAAAGCACGTTGGACGACCAGCTCCCGATCGGACGTCCGATTCACCTTCGTCACACCCAGCTCAGGCATATTCTCAGTTATTTTCAGGCCCACTCAATCTCTCCTCTCGTTTCATGTCCTCGATGACTTGATCCAGCGCCTCAAAACGGGCTTCCCACAGCTGGCGGTATCCGGCGATCCAGGCGGCTTCGGCGGCCATATCCCGGGCACCAAGCCTGCAGGTCCGGACACGCCCAATCTTTTCCGTGGTGACGAACCCCGCCTTCTCAAGAATGCCGACATGCTTTTTCATGCCGGTTAGAGTCATCCGGAACGTCTTGGCGAGGGCCGTGATGGAAGCGTCCGCCCGCCCGAGCTGTTCGACGACGCCACGCCGCGTCGCGTCCGAAAGCGCGGCGAATGACATATCGAGGCTAGTGCTTGAATACTGAACCATATAGTTCAGTTTATTGGATGCTGGCCCTTTTGCAAGAGGCTGTCCATCCGGCCTTTTCCGGAACCCCATCGCTCACCCGGCGTTTGCAGCCTGTTCCATCGGCAGGGGCGTATCATGGCCTGGTATCGGCTTTATCATCTGGGATCGGACGGGCAGCATGTCGCGCCCGAGGATGTCGAGGCGCCGGACGATCTGATCGCGATCCGCAAGGCCCGCTATGTCGCCAACGGCTTCGGCGCGGAACTCTTTCACGGCCGCCGCAA
>JAFEEY010000112.1 GCA_018240865.1 Pseudomonadota bacterium
TCGCCTCGCCGCCCTATGGCCGGGCCCCCTCCACCACGCCGCTTCGCGTCGCGGTCCCCCTCCCCGTCCCGGGGAGGATTGTTATTCAGCACTCCACCACGTTCACCGCCAGACCGCCGAGGGCCGTTTCCTTATATTTGGCGCTCATGTCCGCGCCGGTCTTGCGCATCGTCTCGATCACCTGGTCGAGGCTGACGCGGTGGGTGCCGTCGCCGAGCAGAGCGAGGCGCGTTGCCTCGATCGCCTTGATCGCGCCGACGGCATTGCGCTCGATGCACGGCACCTGCACCAGCCCGCCCACGGGATCGCAGGTGAGGCCGAGATTATGCTCCATGCCGATCTCGGCCGCATTTTCGATCTGCGCGTTGCTGCCGCCCAGCGCGGCGGTGAGGCCAGCGGCGGCCATCGAGCAGGCGACGCCCACTTCGCCCTGGCAGCCGACTTCGGCGCCCGAAATCGAGGCATTCTCCTTGAACAACGAGCCGATCGCCGCCGCCGTCAGCAGGAAACGGTCGGCGCCTTCGTCCGTCGCGTTGGCGACGAAGCGTTCGTAATAGCGCAATACCGCCGGCACGATCCCGGCGGCGCCGTTGGTCGGCGCGGTGACGACGCGGCCGCCTGCGGCATTCTCCTCATTGACCGCCAAGGCCCAGAGATTCACCCAGTCGATGACGGTCAGCGGATCGCTGAGCGCGCGCTCCTGCCGCTCGATCAGCTTGGCCCGCACTTCGGGCGCGCGGCGCTTCACGTTGAGGCCGCCGGGCAGGATGCCGCTCTGGCCCATGCCCCGGTCGATGCAGGCGGACATGGTTTCCCGGATGCGCGCCAGCCGCTCGCGCACCTCAGGCTCGGGCATGCGCGCGACTTCGTTCGCCAGCCCCATATCAGCGATGCTGAGGCCGGCTTCGGCGGCGCGTTCGAGCAATTGTTCGCCCGAGTGGAAGTTGTAGGGCACGTCGACCGCCAGCCCTTCGGGCGGGGCGTTGCCGGAGACTTCGCTCTCCGCGACGATCGCGCCGCCGCCGACCGAGTACCACACCCCGTTCAGCAGTTCCGCGCCTGCGGCGTCGAACGCGGTGAAGCGCATGCCGTTGGAATGGAAGGACAGGCGCTCGCGCTGGTGGAAGAGCAGATCGCGCTCTTCCTCGAACCGGATTTCATGATCGCCGCCCAGCCGCATCAGATGGCTGGCGCGAATCTCGCCAATGATCCGCTCCGCCTCATCGGGGCAGATGCCGTCCGGCCGCTTGCCGGCAAGCCCGAGCAGCACCGCCCGGTCGCTGGCGTGGCCCTTGCCGGTCAGCGCCAGCGATCCGTAGAGCTCGGCGAGCACGCGGTGGGTGCGCTCCAGCGTTCCGCGCGCGCGAAGCTGCTCGGTAAAGGCGCAGCCTGCCGACATCGGCCCCATGGTGTGGGACGAGGATGGGCCGACGCCGATCTTGAACAGGTCAAATACACTATGGGGCATAAGAAAGCGGGCTCTACCCTTGCTCCGTTCGGCCTGAGCCTGTCGAAGGCCTCCCTTCTCTTTCCTCGTAGCGAAAAAAGGAAAAGGAGGGCTTCGACAGGCTCAGCCCGGGTGTTTTGTGAGCTTAATAGGAACCCGGCGGCAAAAGCGCTACCGCTACAACCGGCGCAGCAAATCCTCCGCGAACTGGCTGAGCGTGTCGTCGCGGGCGCCCATCACGACGATCCGGTCGCCCTGTTTGGCGAGCGCGGCGAGGCGGTCGGCGATTTCGGCGCGGGTCGGGATATGCTCCGCCTGGCGCCCGGCGGCGCGGACCTGCTCCACGATCGTCTCGCTGCCAGTCGAACGATCGACTGTGCCGCCGAAATAGACGGGATCGCTGAGGATCAGCACGTCCTCCGGGTCCATCTTCCGGGCGAGCATCGCCACCAGCTCCTTGCCCATCACCTTGAGCGGGCCATAGCCATGCGGCTGGAAAAAGATCAGCAGCCGCCCGTAAAAGGCGTGCAGCGCATCCAGCGTCGCGGCGATCTTGTCCGGATTGTGCCCGAAATCGTCATAGACGGTGACGCCATTCGCCTCGCCGACGCGCTCCAGCCGGCGGCGAAGCCCGGTGAAGCCGGCGAGCGCTTGCGCTGCCTCGCGCAGCGGCACGCCGGCGGCGACCGCGGCGCCGATCGCGGCGAGTGCATTGGCGGCATTGTGGCGCCCGGGCACTTGCAGCCTCACCTCCGCGTGCGCGCCGCTGGAGCGTTCGGTGACGTGGAAGGACACGCCCTCCGCGCCTTCGATCACTTCATGCCCGATCAGCTGCGCCTCGCGATCGAAAGCATAGGTCAGCTGCCGGTCGGCATGGAGTTCGGACGCGATGAGCGCGACGTCCGGATGGTCGACGTTCAGCACCGCCGTTTCGGCCTTCGCGACAAAATCGGTGAAGAGCGCGATCAGCTCGTCCATTTCCTTATGGTCGAGGCTGATATTGCCGAGCACGGCGATGGTCGGGTCGAACAGCGCGATCGACCCGTCGCTTTCATCGACTTCGCTGACGAACGTGTCGCCGTGCCCAATCAGCGCGCTGGCGAAGGGCGTGTCGGGGCCGACGAAATTCTTCATAACCGCGCCGTTCATCACGGTCGGGCTGCGGCCCGTCGCGTGGAGGATCCAGCCGATCATGCCGGTGACGGTCGATTTGCCGCTGGTGCCGCCGATCGCGATCCGCCGGGGCGCGGCGTTGAACAGATCGGCGAGCAGCCCCGCCCGGCTCATCCGCGCGCAGCCGAGCCGCGTCGCGGCGACGATGTCGGGCACGGTCTCCTCCACCGCCGTCGAGGCGATCACGATCTGGCCGGCGGATGTGATGCCGCTCCCGTCCTGCGGGAACAGGCCGATCCCCTGGCCGCGCAGGAATTCGAATTTGGGCGCGGTGCGGCCCTGGTCGAGCGCGCGGTCGGAACCGGCGACCTCGGCCCCTTGCGCGCGGACGATGCAGGCAAGCGGCAGCATGCCGCTGCCGCCGATCCCGCAGAAGAAATAGGATTTGGAACCGGTCATGGCCGCGTTACTAGCGGGTCCGGGGCCTGCGACAAGGAGAAGAGGCATGCGGATCGGCATCGTCGCGCCGAGCTGCCGGATCGACGAGGATGTTGCGAACCGCGTGTCCGCGCTGGCCGAAGGGCGGGCGGAGCTGGTCTGGCACCCGCAATGCTTCCTGTCCGACGGCCATTTCGCCGGACCGGACGATGCGCGGGCAGCGGCGTTCCTGGAGTTCGCCAATGATCCGGCGATCGACGCGGTCTGGTTCGCGCGCGGCGGCTATGGCGCGTGCCGGATCGTCGATGCGGTGATCGACGGGCTGGGCCCGGCGGCGCGGGGCAAGACTTATCTTGGCTATTCGGATGGCGGAACGCTGCTTGGCGCGCTCTATGCGGCGGGGATCGGCCAGGTCGCGCATGGGCCGATGCCGGCGGACATTCGGCGCGATGGCGGCGCGGCGGCGGTGGCACGTGCGCTCGACTGGCTGGTCGATCGCGACCCGTCCGCGCTGGAACCGTCGGTGGGCGAAGGACCGGCGGCGGCGTTCAACATCGTCATTCTCGCCCACCTGATCGGGTCGCGGCATCTGCCCGACCTTACCGGCCATGTGTTGATGATCGAGGAAGTGGACGAATACCTCTACCGCACCGACCGCGACCTCGCCCAGATCATGGGCGCGGTGAAGGGACTGGCCGGCATCCGTCTGGGCCGGATCAGCCGCGTGCCGGAAAATGATCCGGATTTCGGCGCCGAACCCGAAGCGGTGGTGCGCGGTTGGTGCGCACGCGTCGGCGTGCCGTTCCTTGGGCTGGCCGATATCGGCCACGACGCGGACAACAAGGTCGTGCCGTTCAGATATCCGTCACCCCGGACTTGATCCGGGGTCCAGCTTCTTTTCTCGAGAAGAAGAAAGAAGCGGGATGCCGGATCAAGTCCGGCATGACGAAGTGGTTGTGGGGAAGGGTGTCACATCCTACTTGCTCCCCCAATGGCGCGTTCTTCCCGTTCTCTTGACTGGGGTTTTCCCCGCTGGCGGTCCTATGGGTCGGAACGCGGCGCGGCCAAGGTGCGCATGTGCGACCGGGACGGGTGCGACCAGCCGGGCGACCGGCCCGCGCCCAAGTCGCCGAACAGCCCGGACCGCTGGTATTTCTGCGAAGCCCATGCGGCCGAATACAACCGCAACTGGAATTATTTCGAAGGCCTGTCCGCCGAGGAAGCCGCCGCGCGCGAGGCGGACGAACAGCGCGACGCATCGGGCTTCCGCCAGTCGAAACATTATGCCTGGGGCGGCCCCGGCGACGGCACGCGCTCGCGCGACGAGATGCGTGCGCTGGGCGTGCTGGAACTGGAGGCCGACGCCAGCTTCGAGGATGTCAAGCTCGCCTGGCGCCGGCTTGCCAAGGCCAATCATCCGGACGTGAAGCCCGGTGACAAGGACGCCGCCGACCGCTTCCGCAAGGCGCAGGCCGCGTTCGAAGTGCTGCGCCGCGCCGAGGAACGACGGGCGGCGGTCTAGGCGTAGCGCAGCGCCGTTTCGCGGATCAGCGCGATCATATTGGGAATGCCTTGCGTCCGGTTCGAGCTCAGCTGATTCTTAAGGTCGAACGGCGCCAGCAGTTCCTCGATCGGCGCCGCCATGATCTCGTCGGGGGTGCGATCCTGCACGGTCAGCAGCACCAGCGCGATAATGCCCTTGGTGATGGCGGCATTGGAATCGGCCAGGAAGTGGAGCCGATCTCCGTCGCTGGTGGGGTAGACCCACACCGAAGCCGAACAGCCGCGCACCAGGGTCGCGTCGGTTTTCAGTGCATCGGGCATCGGCTCCAGGCTTTTGCCGAGATCAATCAGCAGCCGGTAACGGTCGTCAGGTTCGAGCAGCTCATAATCGTCGAGAATGTCGGAAAGCGTCGGCATGGGGGGCAGATAGGACTCTCAGGCCCTCACGTCATCCCGAACTTGTTTCGGGATAAGGGTGACACAGCAAGGCGACGGACATAGCCCCGATCGCAGCGCGGCGTCCCGCTTATCCCGAAACAAGTTCGGGATGACGATTCCGCTCACAAATCCACGCCTGCCGCGATCGCTTCCAGCTTGCGGATGCGTTCCTTCAGGTCGGCGATTTCGATGCGGGAGCCCATGTGCGGGCCCGGCATCAGCTCATCATTGGCAGGGGCGGGTGTCGTGAAGCGGGACTGGAGCTCCAGCCGCTTCAGGTCCAGCCAGCCGCGCCAGCCGCGCAGGGCTCCGGCGGTCAGGATGCCGATCCCGGCCAGCCCGACCATTCCCATTTCAAGATAGACGTTCGGTTCCATACGTCTTTCTCCGCAAGGTCGCGCGCTTAGCTGTCGCGCGACCGCAAGGCCTCGATTTCTCGTTCCAGCGCGCGCGGCCCGGCATCGTCTGTCGCCAGCCGTTCCAGCACCGCGATCCGTTCCTTCAGCGTGCGCACTTCCTCGCGCAGGCGGCGCGCTTCGGCGTCGTCGGCGGGAGCTTCCATCACGCCGTTCCGGCGGCGGCCGCGATAGCCGCCAAAGCGAGCCGAAAGGACGCGCCCGATCGTGACCACGATCACGATCCCCAGCACCATTTCAAACGGGTTCATTGTCATTCTCTCCCGGACAATCAGTTCAGCGGACGGTCGCGCAGGTGTTCGATCTCCTGGGCGACATCGATCCCGCGATCGGTGACGATGCGCTCCAGCACGCGAACCCGTTGCTCCAGCCTTTCCGTATGCGCCGCATATTGCGCGGCCTTTTCGGCAGTCTGGCCGGCCTGGATTTCAAGCTGCTTCTCACGGAGCCTGGCGAGGCGTCCGACGATCCCGGCGACGATGCCGAGGATCGGTATCAGCAGCACCATATACGGAAACAGATTGTGCATCCCAAAAGCTCCCCAGTCTCGGCTGGCCGGTCTCGGCGGCCAACCGCCAGTCTCGTTCGACGAATGTCGGTTTCAGTTCGGCAGCCGCAGCTTTTCAATCTCGCTCGCCACGCGATGGCTCTCATCGGTCACGATCCGCTCGACATTGGCGAGCCGGTCCTTGACCGATCCGAGCTCGGCGCGAAGCTGGGCGTTCTCCTGGCTCAGCAGCTTGATCCGTTCGATCGCTTCGGCGTCGTTCTTCGGATAGATCGCCTTGCCCCAGCTGTTTTCGAGCGGATAGCCGTTTCTGATCCGCAGCCAGGTGGTGAAGATCCACCCGCCGATGGCGAGGCCCCCGAGCAGCATGCCGCAGGCGATGATCCAGGGCAGGTTGGGGATAAGGAAAGTGTCGGCGGCGTCCATGTTCTTTTCCCTTTTCAGCGCAGGCTGTCGATCTGATCGGCCAGGCGGCTCGATTTGTCGGTCGCGATCCGCTCCAGCACGGCGATCCGCTCTTCCAGCCGGCTGACCTGGCCGGCGAGCTTGCCGTTCTCGGTCTCCAGCAGCTGGACCTTGCGGGACTGCTCCAGGTCGGTCTTGCCGACCGTGCCGCCCCATTCGCCTTCCAGCGGGTAACCATGTTTCGCGCGGATCCAGCTTGTCGCGATCCATCCGAAGGTGCTGATCGCGATGATGGCGATCACAAATCCAGGGCCTGCCCAGCTCATTCTATTTTTCCCCTATTTCAGCCCTGGCGGTTCAGCGCAGGCTGTCGATTTCGTCGGCCAGCTGGCGATTGCGGCTGGTGTAGTAGGTCTCGACATCCGCCAGGCGGCGATCAATGTCGCGCAGACGGCCGCGCACTTCGCGGGTGGTCCGCGCCGGCGACCGGCGCACGCCCTGCCAGAATTGCTCCTCTTCCTTGTCGGTATAGAGGCCGTAAGGACGAGGCTTGGCCACCCAATTGGCCGCCAGATAGGCGATGACGGACCAAGGGAAGGCGCCGGCCAGCGTGATCACGACCACGCCGATGCGGACCAGCGTCACGTCCCAACCCATATAGTCGGCGATTCCGGCGCAGACGCCCAGCCACTTCTTGTTCTGCTTGTTCACATAGAAACGGGTGCGGCTCTCGCTCATCTTACTTCTCCCTGATCTGGCGGATGTCGGCGCGGGGCAGTTCCGGCGCGGGGCGGCGGACTTCCAGTTCCGGCGTTTCGGCAGCGACGATGCGTTCGATCGAATGAAGGCGATCGTCCAGCCGTCGCGCGGTTTCGTAAAGCTCGTCGAGAAGGTTTTCGTCCTCGCGGCTGATGCCGCCCTGCTTCTTCCACTGGGTCACATAGTGAAGGATGATCCAGGGCATCCCGATAAACAGGAAGCCGCAGATAAAGACCGGAACCAGGAAATCTTCCATCGCCCTCAGCCCTCCTTGTTGGCGAGGCGCGCCTTCAGCGCCTCAAGCTCGGCATCGACCTTGTCGCTGGAACGCAGCTCGGAAAACTGGTCTTCCAGCGTCTTCGGTTCGCCCATCGCGGCAGCGTCGGCGCGGCCTTCGGCCAGGTCGACCCGGCGTTCCAGCACCTCGAAACGGCTGAAGGCGTCCTGCACCCGGTCGCCGGCATAGGCTTCGCGGACACGCATGCGGTTGTGGGCGCTTTCCAGCCGGGCGACGATCGCATTCTGGCGGGCGCGGGCCTCGCGCAGCTTCTGCTGCAGCTTGGCGATATCGGCCTCGGACGCTTGCAGGGCATCGTCCAGCACTTCGATCTCGGCCTTCAACTGGTCGGCCATGTCCGCTGCCTTCTGACGCTCGATCAGTGCCGCCTTGGCCAGATCCTCACGATCCTTGGACAGCGCCAGCTCCGCCTTTTCGGTCCAGCTTTCCTGAAGCTTTTCCAGCTTGGCGATGTGGCGGCGCATTTCCTTCTGGTCGGCGATCGTGCGCGCGGCCGAGGCGCGAACCTCGACCAAAGTCTCTTCCATTTCCAGGATGATCATCCGGATCATCTTCGCCGGGTCTTCGGCGCGATCCAGGATCTCGGTCATGTTGGCGGCGATGATGTCTCTGGTGCGGGAAAAAATGCCCATTTTGGTCAGCTCCTGGAAAAGGGAAGTGCCGGGGCCGGACAAGGGGGAAACCGGCCCCGGCGGTGGAGTCGTCAGGCGAGGGTCGTGCCTGCGACAGAAGCGGGGCGGACCTCCATCGCGCCGGCCGGGCCGACCGCGCTCAGCACGCAGGTGGCGCTGAACAGGACGGTGCAGAGCATGACGGAGAAGGTCTTCTTGGCTTCGAACGACTTGAACATGATGTGCTCCTCAAGAACCTGGTAGTTGATCTCTTCGCCACCGTGCGGCGGCTTCTCCCACATAGGAGCATAGGCCGTGCCAAGTTTGGAAAATGGTGGAAAACTGCGATTTTTTGAACGCAGGTGTGAAAGGTGCAATAACTGCACTTGCCAAGCATTGGTGAAATCCGCCATGTTTCGGGAATGGAGCGGGAAAGCGTATTCATCGGCCAGTCACTGGCCTTTCTGGACTCGGTGGAACGGGCGAGCCGTGCCGCCGCGCTCAACCGGACAGTGCTGGTGATCGGCGAGCGCGGGACCGGCAAGGAATTGGTCGCCGAGCGCCTCCACCGCTTGAGCCCGCGCTGGGACGGGCCTTTGGTCGTCATGAACTGCGCGGCGCTGCCGGAGACGCTGATCGAGGCGGAATTGTTCGGGCATGAGGCCGGAGCTTTCACCGGCGCGACCAAGGCACGCGCCGGGCGGTTCGAGGAAGCCGATGGCGGCACCTTGTTCCTCGACGAACTGGGCACCTTATCTGCGGCTGCGCAGGAACGGCTGCTGCGCGCGGTCGAATATGGCGAAGTGACGCGGATCGGCGCGTCGCGGCCGGTGCGCGTCGATGTTCGCATTGTCGCTGCGACCAACGAGAATTTGCCGGCTCTGGTCGAACAGAACCGTTTTCGCGCCGACCTGCTCGACCGGCTGAGTTTCGAGGTCATCACTCTGCCGCCGCTCCGCTCACGCGAGGGGGACGTGCCGGTCCTCGCCGACCATTTCGGGCGGCGGATGGCGGCCGAGCTGGAATGGGAGCGTTGGCCCGGCTTTTCCAAAACAGCGATGGAAACATTGGTTGGCTATGAATGGCCGGGCAATGTGCGCGAGCTGCGCAACGTGATCGAGCGCGCCGTCTATCGCTGGGAGGATCCCGCGCATCCGGTCGATGCGATCGAATTCGATCCGTTCGCTTCGCCCTGGAAACCGAAAGGCGAAGCGGCGCGCTCGATGATCCCGACGCCTGTCGCTGCGGCCCCCGCGCCGACCGTGCACGTGGAGATCGATCTGGAATGCGACGACTTCAAAGCGGCGTGCGACGCGCACGAGAAAAAGCTGCTGGAAGCGGCACTGCGCCGCTGCCGGTTCAACCAGCGGCTGACCGCCAAAGCATTGTCATTGACCTATGATCAGCTTCGCCACGCGCTGAGGCGGCATGACCTGTTACAGGCGGGCGCTTCGTGATACAGTGACGCCCTTCAATCGGTGGAGGGTGGTATGCGCTTGTTCACCTGCATCGCGGCCGCCGCGCTCGCATTTCCCGGCGCCGCTCACGCATCCAGCATGGTTATCGGATCGGGCCTCGCGCGCCTGTGCTACGAAGCGGCGGACGCCGAGAACGCGACGCCGCAGACGCTGGATACCTGCAACCGCGCGCTCGGCG
Organism: Pseudomonadota bacterium; assembly: GCA_018240865.1. Lineage (GTDB taxonomy): Bacteria > Pseudomonadota > Alphaproteobacteria > Sphingomonadales > Sphingomonadaceae > Sphingomonas_B. Next base: position 9,593 of record JAFEEY010000112.1, read on the forward strand.
AGGAGCCGCTGGCGTTCGAGGATCAGGTCGCGACCTATGTGAACCGCGGCATCATCCGCGCGCATATGAGCGACTTTGCGGGCGCGCTCGGCGACTATGACCGGGCGATCCGCATGGATCCGCGAGAGCCCGAGGCCTATCTCAACAAGGCGACGCTGGTGCTGAAGGAGCAGCGTGACTGGCGCGGTGCCCGCGACCTGTTCGATGCGGCGATCGCACGGCAGACGCGGCATCCGGAATTCGCCTATTATGGCCGCGCGATCGCGAACGAGCTCGCGGGGGACTATGCCGGCGCCATGGCCGATTACCAGAAGGCCAGCACGCTCGCGCCGAATTGGGAACAGCCGAAAAAGGAGCTCACTCGCTTCACGGTGCGCAAACGCGGCTGATCGAGGTTTTTCGTTCGTCTGAACGAGATTTCCTTCGCCCAATCCTCCCTCCCATGCGTTAGGGCGGCATCCCAACCCCCTTGTGCTGGAGAGTGAGCATGGCTTTCGAACTGCCCGACCTACCCTATGACAAGTCCGCTTTCGGCGCGATCCTGTCCGCCGAGACCTTTGACTATCACTGGGGCAAGCATCACCGTGCCTATGTGACCAAGACCAACGAGCTTGCGCCGCAGGCCGGGATCGAGGATCGCAAGCTCACGGAAGTGATCGCCGAAGCGCACAAGACCGGCAACAAGGGACTGTTCAACAATTCGGCGCAGCTGTGGAATCACAGCTTCTACTGGCAGTGCCTGAGCCCCGAGGCGCAGCAGCCGACGGGGTCGCTCAAACAGAAGATCGACGCGGCCTTCGGCTCGACCGAGGCGCTGCTGGACAAGCTCAAGACCGAGTCCGTCAACCACTTCGCCAGCGGCTGGGGCTGGCTGGTGCTGGACGGCGACAGCCTGAAAGTGACGTCGTTCCACGATGCCGACACGCCGCTGGTGCACGGACTGAAGCCGCTGCTGACGATCGACGTGTGGGAGCACGCCTATTACATCGATTATCGCAACGAACGCCCGCGCTATGTCGACACGCTGCTGAAGAACGCGATCAACTGGGATTTCGTGGCGCAGAATCTCGACGGCAGAGGCGCCGACCGGGCCGATCAGGAACCGGTGAAGGTGAGCGAGCCGGCGTGATCTTAAATCCTCCCCGGGACGGGGAGGGGGACCAGCCGTAGGCTGGTGGAGGGGGCCCCGGCGTAGAGTGCTGCCACCGGGCCCCCTCCACCACGCCGCTTCGCGTCGCGGTCCCCCTCCCCGTGCCGGGGAGGATTTTGATCACCCCTCCGGCGGCAGCGGGGCGTCCTTCTTGTCGCTCAGCCCGTGCTTCATTAGCATCGGGATGTTTGCGATCGCGAAGAGCAGCGTCAGCGGGATCGCGCCCCACAGCTTGAAGCCGACCCAGAAAGCGGTGCTCTGTGTGCGCCACACGGCTTCGTTCAGCAGCGCCATGAAGACGAAGAACCCGATCCAGTTGAGAGTGAGCTTGCGCCACCCGGTCTCGTTCAGGCCCGGATAGGCGGTTTCCAGCAGCATCTTGAGCAGCGGCTTGCCGGTCGCGAGGCCGTAGCCGAGGATGATCGCGAACATCGCATAGACGATGGTCGGCTTCATCTTGATGAAGCTGTCATTGTGCAGCCACAGCGTCAGGCCGCCGAAGACGACCACCAGCGTGCCCGTGATCCACAGCATCGGCGAGATGCGGCCGGCCTTGACCCGGCTGACAATCATCGCCGCGACAGTCGCGATCATGAAGGCGGCCGTGGCGACCATCACCTTCACCAGATCGAGCCCGCGGGTCAGATTATAGGCGAGGAAGAAGACCGCGAGAGGCCCGAAATCAATCGCCATGCGCAGTCCGGGGGAGAGTTCGCGGATCTTTTCTGTTTTACTCACAACAACTCCTGGATTCCGTTCGGCCTGAGCTTGTCGAAGGCCTCCCTTCTTCTTTTGGCCGACGTAAAAGGAAGGGAGGGCTTCGACAAGCTCAGCCCGAACGGAGGAAATGGAACTCTAGCTATCCAATCCCGCGATCATGCGCGCGACTTCGCGGGCGTCGAAAGGGCGGAGATCGTCCATCCCCTCGCCGACGCCGATCGCGTGGATGGGGAGGCCGAACCTCTCGGCCGCTGCGACCAGCACGCCGCCGCGCGCGGTGCCGTCCAGCTTGGTCATGACAAGGCCGGTCACTCCCGCGACTTCCTTGAACACCTCGATCTGGCTGAGCGCGTTCTGGCCCGTGGTCGCGTCAAGCACCAGCACCACATCGTGCGGCGCTTCCGGATTGAGGCGGCCGAGCACGCGGCGGATCTTGGCGAGCTCATCCATCAACTCGCGCTTGTTCTGGAGGCGGCCGGCGGTGTCGACGATCAGCACGTCGATGCCGGTCGCGGTCGCCTGCTTGACGCCGTCCCAGACGATTCCGGCCGCATCGCCGCCCTCCGGGCCGGCCATGATGGGCACGCCGATCCGGTCCGCCCAGATACGGAGCTGCTCGATCGCGGCCGCGCGGAACGTGTCGCCGGCGGCGAGCATCACGCCATAATCCTGCTCCAGGAACAGCCGCGCCAGCTTGGCGATCGTCGTCGTCTTGCCCGATCCGTTGACGCCGATGACCAGGATGACCTGCGGACGCGGAAAGGCGTCGACGTCGAGCGGCTCGGCGACCGGCGCCAGCACTTTCTCGATCTCCTCGGCGACGATTTCCTTGACCTGCTCCTCGCTGAGCCCGCGCTCATAGCGCTGGTCAGACAAGCGCTCGCGGATGCGCGCGGCGGTGGCGGGGCCGAGATCGGACGCGATCAGTGCATCCTCGATCTCGTCCAGCGTCTCGCGGTCCAGCGCCGACTTGGTGAACAGGCCGGAGAGATTGTCGGTCAGCCGGTCCGACGTTCGCCGGAATCCGCCCAGCAATTTCTCGTGCCAGCGGGCGTCGCTCATGAAAGGCTTCCGATCAAAGTGTCGCCGCGACGGGCTGAGATGGTGAGAGAGACGATCTCGCCCCTCCCCTTCAGGGGAGGGGATGGGGGTGGGGCAGTGGTTTCGGATAGGGCGTTCGATGCCCAGCCCCACCCCAACCCGTCCCCTGAAGGGGAGGGGCTTAGCTCAACCTTCGCGAAATTGCCGGCATGGCCGGTGCGGCCGTCAAGTTCGACCAGCATGTCCTGCCGCGTGCCGATCAGCGAGTCCAGCCAGCGCGCCTGACGCGCCGTGCTGGCCTCGCGCAGCAGCTTGGCGCGCGCACGGACGACTTCGGGTTCGACCTGCGGCATCCGCGCGGCGGGCGTGCCCTTGCGCGGCGAATAGGGGAAGATGTGGCCGAACACGACGTCGCAGTCCTCGACGATCGCGAGGCTGTTCGCGAACATCGCCTCGGTCTCGGTCGGGAAGCCGGCGATCAGGTCGGCACCGATCGCGATCTCCGGCCGCGCCGCCTTGATGCGCTCCACCAGCCGGATCGCGTCGGCGCGCAGGTGGCGGCGCTTCATCCGCTTCAGGATCATGTCGTCGCCGGCCTGCAGCGACAGGTGCAGATGCGGCATCATTCGCGGTTCTTGAGTGATCAGGTCGAACAGCCGGTCGTCGATCTCGACCGGATCGAGCGAGGAGAGGCGCAGCCGCGGCAGTTCCGGCACGCCTTTCAGGATGCGTTCGACCAGCAGGCCCAGGCTGTCACCGGCCAAGTCGCCATAGCTGGTGAGGTCGACGCCGGTCAGCACGACTTCCTGTGTACCGCCGTTCACCAGCGCCTTGATCCGCTCGATCACCGCCCCGGCCGGCGAGGAACGGCTGGGGCCTCGGCCATAAGGGATAATGCAGAAAGTGCAGCGATGATCGCAGCCATTCTGCACTTCCACGAACGCGCGGGCGTGGGTTGTTTGCACCGAACCTGAAATCCGGCTTGCCTGAGCTTGTCGAAGGCTTTCCTTCTTTCTGGAATCGCCGTGTTCAAGAAAAGGGAGGGCTTCGACAGGCTCAGCCAAGCCGGAGTAGGAGGCTGGTGCTAATTTCCCCAGATTCGACACCACGCCGCTCACTTCGGGCATCGCCGCGAACGCTTCGCGCTCCACCTCGGCCGCGCAGCCCGTCACCAGGATCCGCGCGTCGGGACGCTCGCGCCGGGCGCGGCGGATCGCGCGGCGGGTCTGGCGGACGGCTTCCTCGGTGACGGCGCAGCTGTTGACGACGATCAGGTCGTCGTCCGGCAGCATGGCGCGAATTGCGTCGCTCTCGGCGATGTTGAGGCGGCA
>JAFEEY010000113.1 GCA_018240865.1 Pseudomonadota bacterium
TGGTCGGCACCGACAGCCACACGACGATGGTCAACGGCCTGGGCGTGCTCGGCTGGGGCGTCGGCGGCATCGAGGCGGAAGCGGCGATGCTCGGCCAGCCGGTCTCGATGCTGATCCCCGAGGTTGTCGGCTTCAAGCTGACCGGCGAGTTGGCCGAAGGCATCACCGCGACCGACCTGGTGCTGACCGTGACGCAGATGCTGCGCGCCAAGGGCGTGGTCGGCCGCTTCGTCGAATTCTACGGCCCCGGCCTCGACGCCCTGTCGCTCGCCGACCGCGCGACGATCGCCAATATGGCGCCGGAATATGGCGCCACCTGCGGTTTCTTCCCGGTCGATGAGCAGACGCTCGACTATATGCGCTTGACCGGCCGCCCGGACGAAACGATCGCGCTGGTCGAGGCCTATTCGAAAGCGCAGGGCATGTGGCGCACCGCTGAGACGCCCGACCCTGTCTTCACCGATACGTTGTCGCTCGACATGTCCACGGTGCAGCCGTCGCTCGCAGGGCCGAAGCGGCCGCAGGACCGGGTTCCGCTGACCCAGGTCGATGAAGTGTTCAACACCTCTCTCGCCGGCGATTATACTGACGTCACCAGTCATCCGCGCCACGCGGTCGAAGGCGCGGAGCATGGCATCGCCAATGGCGACGTGGTCATCGCTGCGATCACCAGCTGCACCAACACTTCCAACCCGTCGGTGCTGGTTGCGGCCGGCCTTGTCGCCCGCAAGGCACGCGAGAAGGGCCTGACCCGCAAACCCTGGGTCAAGACCAGCCTCGCCCCCGGCAGCCAGGTCGTCACCGACTATCTGAACAAGGCCGGGCTGACCGAGGATCTGGATGCAATCGGCTTCAACCTTGTCGGCTATGGCTGCACCACCTGCATCGGCAATTCCGGCCCGCTGCCGGCGCCGATCAGCAAGTCGATCAACGACAATGATCTGGTCGCCGCCTCGGTCCTTTCCGGCAACCGCAATTTCGAAGGCCGCGTCTCGCCCGACGTGCGCGCCAACTTCCTCGCCTCACCGCCGCTGGTCGTCGCCTATGCGCTGAAAGGCACGGTCACGGAGGACATGGTCAACGCACCGATCGGCAAGGGCAAGGACGGTGAGGACGTGTTCCTGAAGGACATCTGGCCCTCCAACGCCGAAGTCCGCGCGCTGATGGACGCGAACGTCAATCGCGACATGTTCCAGAGCCGCTACGCCAATGTCTTCGAAGGCGATGTGAAATGGCGCGGCATCAATGTCGAAGGCTCCGACACCTATAGCTGGCGCGCCGGCTCCACTTATGTGGCCAACCCGCCCTATTTCGAAGGCATGACGATGACGCCGGCGCCGGTGCAGGACATCGTCGATGCCAAGCCGCTCGCGATCCTGGGCGATTCCATCACTACCGACCACATTTCGCCCGCTGGCAGCATCAAGGCGGACTCGCCCGCCGGCAAATATCTGATGGAGCATCAGGTCAGCCGCGCCGACTTCAACAGCTACGGCGCCCGCCGCGGCAACGACCAGATCATGACCCGCGGCACGTTCGCCAATATCCGTATCCGGAACGAGATGGTGCCGGGCGTGGAAGGCGGCATGACCTGCTATAATGGCGAGGTCATGGCGATCTACGACGCGGCCATGCGCCACAAGGCGGACGGCACGCCGCTCGTCGTCATCGCGGGCAAGGAATATGGCACTGGATCGTCGCGCGACTGGGCGGCGAAAGGCACCAACCTGCTGGGCGTTCGCGCCGTGATCGCCGAGAGTTTCGAGCGCATTCACCGCTCCAACCTGGTCGGCATGGGCGTGTTGCCGCTGCAGTTCGCGGACGGCGTCGACCGTTCAACATTGAAGCTGGAAGGCACCGAGACCTTTACCATCCACAATGTCGCCGGCCTCCGCCCGCGTCAGGAAGTGGAGGTCACGCTCACCCGTAAGGACGGCAGCACCGAGACCTTCAGGACGATGTGCCGGATCGATACGGTCAACGAGCTCGATTATTTCCTCAACGGCGGCATCCTGCCCTATGTGCTGAGGAAGCTGGCGGCGGCATGAGCGCGCTTCAGGCCCGATGCGCCTGCGGGGCCGTGACGATCACGGTCCCCAGGCGCCCGGACTATATCAACGACTGTAATTGCAGCCTGTGCACCAAGGTCGGCGCCAACTGGGTCTATTTCGCGCCGGACGAGATCGAGGTCGATGAAACCGGCCTGGACAGTTTCGTCCGGGCGGACATGCGCGAGCCCTATATTCGCAACTTCCGCTGCCGGACCTGCGGCTGCCCGACCCATTGGCGGCTGATCCGGCCGGTTGAGACGCCGAAATCGGGCGTCAACGCCAACCTGTTCGAGCCCGGCGCGCTGGACGGCATAGAGGTCCGCCAGATCGACGGGCGGTCCTGGCCGCTTGACTGAAGAACTCTTCTTACCGGACCGGCGCACGGTCATCGTCGGCGCGGCAGCGGCGGCTTTGCTCATCGCCGCGCCCACCGACGCCAAGGAAGGTCCTGCCATGTACGGATTGATCGGCAAGATGCGGGCGCAGCCGGACAAGCGCGGCGACCTGATCGCCATCCTGCTGCAAGGCACGGACGCGATGCCCGGCTGCCTCGCCTATATCGTCGCCGAGGATGTGGAAGACGCGGACGCGATCTGGATCACCGAGGTCTGGACCGACGAGGCGAGCCACAAGGCGTCGCTGAAACTCCCCGCCGTCCAAGCCGCGATCGCCAAGGGCCACCCGATGATCGCCGGCTTCGACAGCCAGACCGTCCTCCGCCCGATCGGCGGCGTGGGACTGAAGCGCGGATGACGCTGCCGCTTCTGGTCGAGATTGTCGGCTGGATCGGTGCGGCGCTGATCCTCGTTGCCTATTTATTGCTGAGCGCGGGCAAGCTCCCGGCGCGGTCATACGCCTATCAGGGCATGAACCTGCTCGGCGCGATCTTCTTCGTCGTGAACAGCGGGTGGAATGGCGCGATCCCGTCCGCCTCGCTGAACGTCATCTGGGCCTTCATCGCCTTGTTCGCGCTGACCCGGATCGGCCGGGCAGCAGCCTAAGCCGTCATCCCGACTTGTTTCGGGACAAGGGAGAAGCAGGCGTGACGGCGGGGGATATCGCCGTCCGCCACGCAACGTCTCGCTTATCCCGAAACGAGTTCGGGATGACGATCATTCTTCCGGCAGCATCCGCTCCGACGCGGTCAGATAATCCTCAGCCGCGCGCTTCAACTCAGGGTGTTTCCCGAACGCATCAGCCGGCAGCGGCGCGAAGCCCAGCGCGTCCATCAGCACCCACAAGGCGAATTTGCGCCCCGGCTCCTGCTCCTTGCCGAAATCCACCGCCAGTCCTTCCCGGCCGCGAGCAAGCGCATCCGGCGACAAGGTGGCGAGATCGCCAGTGCCGAAATAGTGAAGAAAGAGGCCGTCGAGATCCATTATCCGCCCCTACCCTTCTCGCCATTCCCGCGAAAGCGGGAACCCAGCGGTGCATCCTGAAAAGAGGAAAGCTGGATTCCGGCCTTCGCCGGAATGACGAAGGGGGACGACAAACGCGGGCCACCCCTGTAGGGGGCCGCGCGATGGATTCTGTACGCCCGACCAACCGCCCCGACCGGCGCACTTTCGCGATCATTTCCCACCCGGACGCCGGCAAGACGACCTTGACCGAAAAGCTGCTGCTGTTCGGCGGCGCGATCCATGCGGCGGGCGAAGTGAAAGCACGGGGGCAGGCGCGGCGGGCCCGGTCGGACTGGATGAAGATCGAGCAGCAGCGCGGCATTTCCGTCACCTCATCGGTGATGACGTTCGAGCGCGAGGGGCTGACCTTCAACCTGCTCGACACGCCGGGCCATGAGGATTTCTCCGAAGACACGTACCGCACGCTGACCGCGGTGGATTCCGCGGTGATGGTGATCGACGCGGCGCGCGGCATCGAGGCGCAGACGCGCAAGCTGTTCGAAGTCTGCCGCCTCCGCTCGGTGCCGATCATCACCTTCGTCAACAAGGTTGACCGCGAAGGCCGCCACCCGTTCGAGCTGCTCGACGAGATCGCCTCCGATCTGGCGCTGGACGTGAGTCCGATGAACTGGCCGGTCGGCATGGGCGGCACCTTTCAGGGGCTCTATAACCTTCCCGCCGGGTCGCTGCTGAAAGCGGACGGCTCGATCGAGACCAACCCTGAGCTGCCCGAGGAAGCACAGGAGGAATTGTCGCTGATCGAGGCCGGCTATGCCCCGTTCGATGAGATCGCTTACCGGCACGGCGATCTGTCTCCGGTCTATTTCGGCTCGGCGCTCAAGGAATATGGCGTGGCCGAGCTGATCGACGCGCTCGCCCGCTTCGCCCCCTCGCCGCGCCCGCAGCCGGCGGAGCCCGCGCCGGTGTCGCCCGACGACAATGCCGTCACGGGCTTCATCTTCAAGGTGCAGGCGAACATGAACCCGATGCACCGCGACCGCGTCGCCTTCATGCGGCTCTGTTCGGGCAAATTCCGGCGCGGCATGAAGCTCAATCAGGTCGGCACTGGCAAGGCGATCGCGGTGCACTCGCCGATCCTGTTCTTCGCGCAGAACCGCGAGACGGCCGAAGAGGCCTGGCCGGGCGACATTATCGGCATCCCCAATCACGGCACGCTGCGCGTCGGCGACACGCTGACCGACGGCCCGGCGCGCACGATCACCGGCCTGCCGAACTTCGCGCCCGAAATCCTGCGTCGCATCGCGCTGAAAGATCCGACCAAGACCAAGCAGCTGAGGAAAGCGCTCGACGATCTGGCCGAGGAAGGCATCATCCAGGTCTTCTACCCTGAGGTCGGCAGCAATTGGGTGGTGGGCGTGGTCGGCCAGCTGCAGCTCGAAGTGCTGATTTCGCGCCTGGAGGCGGAATATAAGGTCGATGCGAAGCTGGAGGCCTCGCCCTGGGACACGGCGCGCTGGATCGCCGGCGACGCAAAGGAGCTCGACGCCTTCGCCTCGATCCACCGCGGCGCGCTCGCCCGCGACCGCGACGGCGCGCAGGTGTTCATGGCCAAGGACGCCTGGGAGCTCAATTATGTGAAAGAGCGCAATCCCAACCTGCGCTTCTCTGCGACCAAGGAGCGGGCCTGATTTTCACCTCTCCCCAACGGGGAGAGGTCGAGTCAGCGCGGCAGCGCTGATCCGGGTGAGGGGGTTCTGAGCTGGTAATCCGGACTCAGTACCCCCTCACCCCGCTCGCCTGACGGCGAGTCGCCCTCTCCCCGCCGGGGAGAGGGGTTTTTTGTTTCCACCTCGCCTGTTAGGGGCGATGCGATGCAGGCGGGGTTGGTGAGAGCGGAGGAACGGCAGCAGCTGCGGAGTGCCATCGGCGTGACGGTCGGCTTCTTCGCCTTCACGCTCTGCGTCTTCGCCCTGTCGAGCTATTTCCGCAGCCCGAACAGCTTTCAGGAAGTGAAGGTCGTCGGCCTGCCGATGATCCTGGTCGACGGACTGATCGGCTTCTCGCTCTATTTCGTGCTGCGCTGGACGGAGGCGATGCACGCCGTGCTGCGCTGGCCGCTGGTGGCGATCGCGGTTGTCGTCATCGCGCTGCTCCAGGCAGTGTGGGATACGGAGCTGCGCGTCTGGACCGGCATGATGACGATGGATTACCGCCAGGCCTTCATCCGCGCGACGACACTCAATACCTATAATACCGGCATGCTGGCGGCGATCCTGGCGTTCCAGGCGGCCTATTCGGCGCTGAAGCGCAACCAGTCGCTGCTGGATGCCGCCCACCAGCGGGAACGCGAGGCGCAGATGCTGGCGCTGCGCTTCCAGCTCAACCCGCATTTCCTGTTCAACACGCTGAACGCGATCTCCAGCCTGGTCGTGCTCGGCCGAGACCGCGATGCCGAGGCGATGATCGACCGTCTCTCCTCTTTCCTCCGCGCCAGCCTTGCCGCCGATCCCGATCGCATGGTCGCGATCGAGGAAGAGTTCGAGATGCTGGACAATTATCTCGACATCGAAGGCGTCCGCTTCGGCGAGCGGCTGGTCACTTCGGTGACGCTGCCGCCCGAGCTGGCACGCGCGCAAGTGCCGCCATTCCTGCTCCAGCCTCTGGTCGAGAACGCCGTGAAATATGCAGTGGCGCCGTCGCGCGCGCCGGTGCGCATCGACATCAGCGCCCGGGAACGGGATGGCCGTCTGGAACTGAGCGTGGCGGATAGCGGCAGCAACGGGATGCACGTGATGTCCGGCACGGGCGTCGGTCTCGCCAATGTCCGCGAACGGCTGCGGCTCAGCTTTGGCGACAAGGGCGAGATGGCGGTGACGGAAGCCGAAAACGGCTTCCGCGTCGTGCTCACCATGCCGCTCAAGCTGATGCCCGAACCGGTGCTGACGAAAGCGGCTTAGGCGCTCCCTAATTCCGTCATTCCCGCGCAAGGGGAAACCCGTGGGCAGGCGGGGCCATGCGGGGCTTCGCGCGTTTCCTGTTGGGCTGGGTTTCCGCTTTCGCGGGAATGACGAAGGGATAGGCAAAAAAGGGCCCGGCTGGAACAAGTCCGGCCGGGCCTTAAGGATCAGCATTCTTGCGAATGCCTCGGGTCGCACAGTGTGGATGCGCGGACGCGGCGATTCGAGACACCGGCACGCGACGAAAATGCAAGGATGCGCGACGGGATTGCACGATCCGAAATGCGCGCTAGGCATTTCGGGCTATGAAATTGCTCAGCACCGCGGCGTGGGCCGCTCTCGCCGCGGCGATCGCCGCTCCCGCCTCGGCCGAAATGCAGCGTTACAGCGTGATTTTCGGCGGCAAGACGGTCGGCCACCTCAACGCCGATGTGCAGGGTCCGCAGGTCGGCATCGATTACGACTTCAAGAATAACGGTCGCGGGCCGACGATGAAGGAAGCGATCAGGCTGGATGCGAACGGCCTGCCTACCGCCTGGGACGTGACCGGCACCACCACCTTCGGCTCCAAGGTCGAGGAGCATTTCGCGAAGCCTGCGGCCAAGGCGAACTGGGTTGATTCAACCGGCAAGGGCAGCGCCGTCGTCAAGGAACGCGCGCTCTATGTCGCGCAGAATGGCAGCCCCTGGGCGACCGGCCTGTATGCGCGGGCGATCCTGAAGAATGGCGGCGCGACCATTCCCGCGCTTCCCGGCGGCACGCTGCGGCTGACCAAAGGCGAGGCCTTTTCGGTGAACGGTCAGGGCGGCCCGCTCCAGGTCACGCGCTACGATGTCGGCGGTGTCGATACCTCGCCCGACACGATCCTGCTGGACGACAAGGGCGAATATTTCGCCTCGGTCTCGCCCAGCTTCATTGTCGTCCGTGCGGGATATGAAGGGGAATCGGAGCGGCTGAAGACGCTCGCGGCCGGATGGGCGACCGACCGGTTCGTCAACATCCAGAAGAAAGTCGCGCACCGCTATGGCGCACCGGTGCGCATCACCAATGTCCGCGTGTTCGACCCGAAGACGCAGAGCCTGACCGGCCCGGTTTCGGTGCTGGTCAGCGGCAACCGGATCGCCGCGGTCGAGCCCGCGGACGAACCAGCAACCAAGGGCGAAGTCACGATCGACGGCGCCGGCGGCACGCTGGTCGCCGGCATGTACGAAATGCACGCCCATACCGGGCAGGAAGGCGCGCTGCTGAACCTGATCGCCGGCATCACGACGATGCGCGACATGGGCAATGACAATGCGGTGCTCGACAAGCTGATCGAGCGCATCAACACCGGCGTGATCGCGGGCCCACGCATCGTCCGTGCCGGCTTTGTCGAGGGCAAGAGCCCGTTCAGCGCGAACAACGGCATCCTGGTCAACACCGAGCAGGAAACGGTCGATGCCGTCCGCTGGTACGCGGCGCGCGATTACTGGTCGATCAAATCGTACAACAGCATGAACCCGGCCTGGATTCCCGCGCTCGTCAAGGAAGCGCACCGGCTGGGCCTCAAGGTCCAGGGCCACGTCCCCGCTTTCGCCACCGCCGACCAGATGATGGAAGCCGGCTTTGACGAGATGACCCATATCAACCAGTTCATGCTGCAATGGGTGATCAAGCCGGACGAGGATACGCGCACCCTGTTCCGCCTGACCGCGCTGAAGCGGCTGCCCGCGCTCGATCTCAACAGCGACCGCGTCCAGCATTCGATCAACATGCTGGTCGAAAAGCATATCCCGATCGACGTGACCCTGGGCATCCACGAAAACCTGCTGACCAATCGCGACGGCGTGATCGCGCGCGGCGCGACCGACTATTTCAGCCACATGCCGGTCGGCAGCCAGCGCGGCCTGAAACAGGCGTGGATCGACACCTCCGCGCCCGGCGACGATGCCGCCTATCGCGGCGCCTATGACAAGATCGTCCAGACCATCCGGATGATGAACGCCAAAGGCGTGATGATCGTGCCCGGCACCGATACCGGCGGCAGCTTCACCTATCACCGCGAACTGGAACTGTATCAGACGATCGGCATGACGCCGCCCCAGATCCTGAAGCGCGCGACCTGGGACATGGCCCATTATCTCGGCCAGGATCAGTCGCTGGGCTCGATCGAGAAAGGCAAGCTTGCCGATTTCTTCCTGGTGCCGGGCGATCCGATCAAGGATCTGAAAGCGATCAAGTCGATCGCGATGGTGGTGAAGGACGGCACCTTCTATTTCCCGGCGGAAGTGTATCCGGAGTTCGGCATCGAGCCGTTCGCCGCGGCACCGAAGGTGAAGGGCGCGGAATAGCAGCCCCAAGCTCGCTCGTCCCGAGCGCAGTCGAGGGGCGTATGCGATGAGTCTGTGCCAGCGCCCCTCGACTGCGCTCGGGACGAGCGGGCTTTGCGGATTGTAATAACAGATGTGGCGGCGGAGACCCGGTCTCCGCCGCCACGCTGCGCCTTGCTTATCCCGAAAGGAGTTCGGGACAACGATATGGGTTCACGCCGCCTGGGCCAGCTCGAACTTGCTGTCGTCGTTCTGCGGGCGGGCTGCTTCCACAGCCGGCGCCTCGGCCTTGAACTGGCGCTTTGCGGCCGGGAACATCAGGCGCGAGGCGAGCACGATCACGCCAAGGCCGGCATAGATGGCAAACATCGCGGTCGGGTTCCACAGCACGCCGGTCGCGAGCACCAGGCGCAGCCACAGCGGGTTGAAGCCGAGATCGTCGCCGATCGCCTGGCAGACGCCGAAAAAAGTATCGTCGCGGGCGATGAGCGAGGTCTGGTTGGTCTGCATCATACTGGCTCCAAAAAACACTGGCTGGGCGGGGTCGCCCACATGCCCATCCCTCAGCACGGACCGTGCCAAGACAGGGAAAAGCTTTATTTTTCGTTAGTTAGGGTCAATCCGCCAGCCGCGCCCGTTCCAGGTCACGTTGGCGTTGCGCCAAATGTTAGGAATCGGCGCCGATTTGCAAGCGCAGCTTGCCAATTGTTCGACAGATTTTGGATATGCTTCGACCAACGTCAAAAAGGAAAGGGAGGGATTCGACAGGCTCAGCCCGAACGGTGTCTTTTTCCGTCCGAGCCCAAGAGCCTGTCGAAGCCCTTCCTTCTTACTCGCTCAGAATGCGGCGGTCAGCGACACTACGAAAGTCGGATCGGAAATCGACGCTCCGCTCTTCACCGTGCCGAAGTTCGGCAGCAGCGGCAGCCGGTCGGCGCGGCTGATATTGGTGTCGATATAGGCGACGCCCAGCGTCAGGTTCTTCCATGTCGTGTCGACGCCGAGCATCCAGTCGGCATATTTGCCGGTCGGCGCGACGCTGGTTCCGTTGGGCCCAAGGCCCCGATTGCCGTCCGAATAGCCGATATGGCCTTTCAGCGTGAACGGCGTCGATTTGACGGGCACCGCCACATCGCCCCAGACATAGAGATTGTCGTCCTTGGCGCCGGGCCTGAACGGCGTGCCCGCGACATATTCGGCGCCGGTGCGATAGACGCGGCCGAGCGCTTCCTGCTTCGGCGCATAGGCGACACCGGCGGTCAGCGAGGCCGGGCCGATCGCGCCCGTCACTTTCACATAGGGCTCGGCGAAATCGGTTTTGTCGGCGCCGCCGGCATACATGTACCAGGTGAGCCCGACATCGATCGAAACCTTTTCGCTCGCATTGAACTTGAAGCCGCCGAACAGGTCGGACTCGAGGTTCGGGCCGCCGAACGTGCCCCAGCCGGCCAGGTTCGATGCGAACGTGCCGATATAGAGCCCGCTTTTGTGCGTGATCTGCAGCGTGCCCTGCACCGCCGGATCCTTGTCGCTCTGGGAAACGCCGCGGAACCGGTAGTCCGAGACCAAAGCGAGGCTGCCGCTGATGGTGAATTCGGATGGCGCGTCATCGGCCATCGCGGGAGACGAAAAAAGAAAGAAAAGGCCCGTAGCCAGAGCCTGGAGAGACGTGCGCATAATACCCCGCTTGTTTGGGTTATCGTCACGTCCAGCCTGCGCGGCCGGGCCGCCTCATCGCGGGCGGTGTTCGGCCGTCTCAGGATGATGCCACGCTTTCCGCGCCGCACAAGAAGAAAAATGCTGCAGTGCAACAAAAAGAGGGCCGGCGAGTCGCCTCGCCGGCCAGTCAGTCCCTCGCAGGTGGACCTCGTCAATAGTTGTAGGCGCGCTCCCCATGTTCGGCGAGGTCGAGGCCTTCGAACTCGACCTCGGCATCGGGGCGCAGACCGATCGTATGCTTCAACACCAGGAACAGCACGGCCGAGACGCCGCCCGACCAGACCAGGGTCAGCAGCACGGCCTTGATCTGGGTGATGACCTGCGCGGCCATGTGGTATTCTGCGGCGACCACGGGGAACTTCGTATAGTCGAAGATGCCCTGCCCGCCGAGGCTGGGATCGGCGACGATGCCGGTGGCGATCGCGCCGACAATCCCGCCGACGCAGTGCACCCCGAACACGTCCAGCGAATCGTCATAATTCAGCCTGTTCTTCACGGTCGTCACGAAAAAGAAGCAGATGATCGAGACCGCGAAGCCCAGCAGGATCGAGGTGATCGGCGCGGCGAAGCCGGAGGCCGGCGTGATCGCGACGAGGCCGGCCACCGCGCCGGTCGCGCCGCCCAGCAGCGACGGCTTGCCGTGCACGATCTGCTCGATCACTGCCCAGGCGACCGCCGCCGCGGCGGTCGCCACGAAGGTGTTGATGAAGGCGACCGCGGTGACGCCGTTCGCTTCCAGATTGGACCCGGCGTTGAAGCCGAACCAGCCCACCCACAGCAGCGACGCGCCGATCATCGTCATGGTCAGCGAGTGCGGCGGCATCGGCTCTTTCTTGTAGCCGAGGCGCGGGCCGATCACGAGACAGCCGACCAGCCCAGCGATCCCTGCATTGATATGGACCACAGTGCCGCCGGCGAAATCGAGCGCGCCCATGCCCCAGAGATAGCCATAGTCGGTCGGCGCATCCGGCAGGAAATCCGGGCCCGCCCAATACCAGACCATGTGCGCGATCGGGAAATAGACGATCGTCAGCCAGGCGACGACGAACAGGATCAGCGGCGTGAACTTCACCCGCTCCGCGAACGCGCCGACGATCAGCGCCGGCGTGATGCAGGCGAAGGTCATCTGGAAACAGACGAACGCGAATTCCGGGATATAGACGTTGTTCGAGAAGGTCGCGGCCATGGTCGTGCCGTTCACCCCCATCAGGAACGCTTTGGACAGGCCGCCGAAGAAATGGTTCTCGCCGCCGCTGGTGAAAGCGATCGAATAGCCCCAGCAGACCCAGACCAGGCTGGCGACGCAGACGATCATCAGCACCTGCATCAGCACCGAAAGCATGTTCTTGGTGCGGACCAGGCCGCCGTAGAACAGCGCCAGCGCCGGCACCGACATCATCAGCACCAGAGCCGATGAGACCAGCATCCAGCTCGTATCGCCCTTATTGACCATCGCGGCCATCTGCTCGGCCGTCGGCGCCTTGATCGGGCCCGGCGCCTGGGCGAGCGCCGGCATGGCGGCGAGCAGACCGAGCAGAGCGCCGGCGCCTTTTGCGAGCTTCATTCCCGTCCCCTTGCTGTCAGATGGCTGCATCATCGGTCTCCCCCGTGCGGATGCGGACCGCGTGGCCGATCTCGGTCACGAAAATCTTCCCGTCGCCGATCGAGCCGGTGTGAGCGGCCGCCTGAATGGCCTCGATCACACGCTCGGCGAGCCCGGACGGGCACGCGACCTCGACCTTGATCTTCGGCACGGTCTGCGTGTCATATTCCGCGCCGCGATAGATTTCCTTCTGCCCCTTCTGCCGTCCGAACCCCTGAACTTCGGTGACGGTCAGGCCGGATACGCCCAGTGCGGTCAGCGCTTCGCGCACCCCGTCCAGCTTGAAGGGTTTGATGATGGCTGTGATCAGTTTCACGCCCGTCTCCCCGTTTTGACCCAAGGCGAATGTTTCATGCGCGTTACGCCGCCGTCAACAAAAATTGTGCATGTGCGAAGATTTTTGTTTCGCAGTTGCGGAACACGTAACCGTTGATACAATTTTGTTGCGCGGAGCGCCTGCGCGGTTGCACAGCGAAGTGATTGAGCGGAGGACCAAATGCGCCTGATTTCCGGTATTGCCCTGGCCTTGCTGAGCGCGACTGCCGCGCCGGCGCAGATCGACCCGAGCTTCGCGCCCTGCGCCGCCTGCCACAGCACCAAGCCCGCGCAGAACCGGCTCGGGCCGACATTGTTCGGGATCGTCGGACGGCCGAAGGCATCGGTCGCGGGCTTCGCCTACTCGCCGGCGATGAAAGCGCAGAAAGGCGTGTGGAGCGCGGCCGAACTCGACGCCTATATCGCCAATCCGCGCGCCAAGGTGCCGGGCAGCCGCATGATCTATGCCGGCATGCCGGATGCAGCGAAGCGCGCGAAGCTCATCGCCTGGCTGAAAACGCAGAAATAGAAATGAAGCCACCGCCTCAATGCCGGCTTGGCTGAGCCTGTCGAAGCCCTTCCTTTCTTTTGCTGAGTTCGAAGAAGGGAAGGCTTCGACAGGCTCAGCCAAGCCGGTGGTGGGATTCGAGCGTTGCTCTCGAAATCATAAGAACTGCACGTCGCGTTCCAGCCCCAGGAAGCGCTGGCCGCCGTCCAGCACGATAGTCTGACCGGTGAGCGTCGGCGACGCGATCGCGAAGCGCAGCGCGGCGACGATCTGCTCCACCGTCACGCCGCGCTCCAGCGCGTTCAGCCGGTGCACCGCATCGAAATTCTCGCGCGTCTGCGGGCCGGAGACGAGCGTCACCGAAGGGGCGATGCCGCACACGCGGATGCCGCGCCGGGCGAGCACGCGCGCGGCCAGTTCCATCGCCCCAGCAAGGGCCATTTTCGACACCGTATAGGTAAAGAAATCCGGATTCGGATGTTCCAGCTTGGCGTCGAGAAGATTGACGACCAGCGCGCCCTGTCCGTCCGGCACTGCCGCAGCAAATGCCTGAGTCAGCAGGGCCGGAGCGCGGGCATTGACTGCCATATGCCGGTCCCAGGCAGCAGCCGAGAAATCGCCAAACTGGTCGAGATCGAATCCGGCCGCGCAATTCACCAGCAGGGCGGGCGGCGGCAGGCCGTCCAGCGCCGCAATGACCGTCTCCGCCGCGCCCGCGTCGGCAAGGTCGGCTTGCACAGTCGCTGCGCCCAGCTCCGCCGCCAGCGCCGATGCATCGGAGCTGTGATGATGGATCAGCACATGCCAGCCGTCCGCCGCGAGCGCGCGCGAGATCGCAGCGCCGATGCGCCGTGCGCCGCCGGTGACGATCGCGGTGCGGGGATGGCCGAATTCCGGCGTCATGCCTGTGCGCTCGGCCGCGCCGAGACGCGCGCGTACCAGCGGGCAAGCGCAGGCGGTAAATCGCCGTTGGAAAGCTTGGTCGCCCTGGCGAAATCGACGGCCATCAGCGCGGTCAGGTCGGCGAAGCTATAGGCATCGGTCGCGATCCAGTCGCGGCCTTCCAGATGATCGTCCAGATTGTCGACGAACCAGCCCCACATATTCTGCCCGCGCATCACCAGCTCGGGCAGCTGCGGCACCGGCGGCCAGAAGCCCGAGAGGGCCCGGTCGGTCATATGCTTGTTGCGGTTGCGAAAGGCATAGACGACGCCGGCATAGCCTTCCGCCTCGATCTTGCGCGTCCAATATTCGATCCGCGCGATCTCCAGCGGGTCGCGGCCGAACAAGGGCGGGTCGGGATGCAGCGCTTCCAGATAGCGGCAGATCGCGACCGAATCGGCGATGACCTGGCCGTCATCCAGCTCCAGCACCGGCACCGTGCCGCGCGGATTGAGGCTCAGGAACGGCTCCTGCAGATTCTCCGCCGCCGCCAGATCGACCATCCGCCGTTCGACAGTGATGCCTTTTTCCGCCAGATACATGCGCACCCGGCGCGGATTGGGCGCCCAGACGGCGTCGTACAGCTTCACGGGCAGGGAACCTCCATATTCAGCTTTTATTATCGGTGCCGGACGCTAAAGCGCCCCGCTCCGGGCGTCCATGCCCGCGTGCAAGGAGACCGCGTTGACGCTGACCCTGACGCCGCTGACCGAAGCCGACCCGCAAGCCGTCGAAACGCTGCTCGACGCCGCGTTCGGAACGGACCGGCGCGGGCGCACGGCCTATCGGCTGCGCGAGGGCGCGTCACCAGTGCCGGCGCTGAGCTTCGCCGCATGGGAAAACGGGCGGCTGGTCGGCACGCTGCAGAGCTGGCCGGTGGCGCTACGGACGAGCAAGGGTGATGAAGCGCTGGTGATGGTCGGCCCGGTCGCGGTCGAACCCGATGTGCAGAACAAAGGCGTGGGCAAGGCGATGATGGCCGCGCTGATCGA
>JAFEEY010000114.1:0-9569 GCA_018240865.1 Pseudomonadota bacterium
CTTTTGAACGCCGTTTGACAGATCGGAGTCCAAATTTTTGTGCGTTCGCGTGCAGGAATAAGTACGACAGGGGCCGGACGCGATTTTATTCGATGCGTTAGGCCAATGCTCGCGAATGCGGACAAGCTCGTAGCCATAATGCGTGCTGCTGGTCAGGGCCGCGCCGGCGACCTCGTTATCGGACATTATTGCTCGCTCTCGGCCGGCAATCTACGCGCGACCATGCTGGGTTGGCGCGGTGCGCATCCAGACGTCAATCTAGACGGGATAGAAGCAAACCGAGGTGCCTTGCTTGCTGGTCTCGATACCGGGGAGATCGACATTGCCATTATGGCGGGCGAAGCTGCCCATGATGGTTATCAGCGCGAAGCGTTCTGGAGCGAGCGCGTGATGGTAGCCCTGTCGTCGAGCCACCCTCTGGCAGAACGCGAGATCATCCACTGGACCGACCTTCGCAGCGAGCGATTCCTGCTCCCCGCCACAGACCCCGGTCCAGAAATTCGTGACATGCTACTCGGCCGCCTGTCGGTGGCGGGAACGCAGCCTGACGTCAGAATGCACCAGTCCGGTCATGGGACAATTCTTAGTGTGCTAGGTGACGGGCGCGGACTCAGCGTTATCTGCGAGGGTGGCTCCGGCGCAATCTATCCCGATGTAGTCTATCGGCCGGTTTATGGTGAACAAGGGCCGGTGTTGATCTGCTATTCCGGATACTGGCGCGACGACAATTGCAATCCCGCTTTGCGGCGATTTCTCCAATTCGTCAAAACACGCTATGCGCTATCCTTCAAAATTTCTGAGAGTTCAGTAGAATAGAGTTAGTTTTCTTCGGAGCGTAATGCCATGTCACAAGGCAAGACACTTATCATTGTTCTGGTCGCGTTGGTCATCGGATTTGCCGGAGGATTCGTCCTTCGGCCGATCATCACGCCAGCGCCGCAAACGGCTGCGGCCGCCAGCCCGGCGCTCGTTGCGCCGACATCGACCGAAGCGCGCGGCACGCAGTATTTCGTGGCGCATATCGAAGAAGCCCGTCAGATCGTCGCCGGATGCCGCGATGGATCGGTGCGGGGCGGCGAATGCGCCACCGCCGAGGAAGCGATCATCAAGGTCGAAGCAGCGGAACGCCGCAAGCGGTTCTTGGGCAACTGATGGCAGCGAGGCGCCTCAGTCCTTCGCGCCCCCCCGAAGCCGCGAAAACCCCCGGTCGCTTGCCATGAACTTCGCCAGCATGGGCGCGACGAGCTTCTCGGGGGCGATGGCTTCCCCTCGGGTTTCGGCGGCGAGCGCTGCGGCGTAGGCGGCGAGATCGCGGTGAACGGCAGCGGGCAGTTCGACTGTCAGCTTCACCGGCCGGTCGTCGGCGAGAGGCCCTAGCTTCAATTTCGTCATCGCGTCACTCCAATCGGTTCAAGCACCAGGTCGCGGGTCAGGATCACGCGCAAAGGGTGCCCCGGCCGAACGGTGAGCGTCGGCTGCACATTGAGCTGCCGCCGCACGATTTGCTGGCCGGTCTGGTTGATGGTGTCCTGCGAGCCCCGCCGTAGGCCACGGATGAGGTCATCCTCGCTATCCGCACCCAACTCGGCGCCGACGCCGAGCAGCGTCGAGACGGCAGCGGCCTTGAGCAGGTTTCCCCAATGCTGGTTCACGCGATCCTGTAGGCCGGCAAACCCCGATCCATCCGCGCCGGGCTGGCGCTCGAGAACGATCGAGCGGCCATCGGGCATGATGAGCCGGTCCCAGGCGAGCAGCACACGGGTCTGCCCTGCGGCGATCTCGCTGTCATATTCGCCGATCAGCCGAGCGCCCTGCGGGATGAGCAGGATGCGCCCGGTCGGGCTGTCATAGACGTTGGCCGTCACCTGTGCGGTGATCTGGCCGGGCAGGTCGGAGCGGACGCCGGTGATGAGCGCGGCGGGAATGATGCTGCCGGCCTGAACGATGTTGGGCGAGGTCGGCGCCGTCAGTCGCTCCACGCTGACCGTGCGCGGGTTGGCCGCCTGCGCCATGAAGGCGCGCTTGGCGGCCTGATCGCTTTGCGCCGCCGTATCCGTTGCCGCTGGTGTCGCCGGGCTTGCCACCGCCAGGCCGGGCAATGCTGGTGCAGCCGATGACGATGTGCCCCCGCCGCTGCCGAGAAAGACCGCGCTGGTGCGGGCCGCGTCGCGCTCCTGAGCGGCGCGCTGACGGGCAGCTTCGGCGGCCTGGGCGCGCGGATCGGGCTGCGCGCCGACCGGCGGCACGGGCACGGCCTCGCCGCGCTGCTGTGCCGAGACGATCGGGCCGCCGAGATCGCCGGGAAGCGGCGGACCGAGACGCGGCGCCTGGCCGTAGTCCTTCGGTCCCGACGTGATGGCCTCAGCCGTGGTCCGGCTGTCCGTATTGTAGAGTTCCTGAGCGGCCTTCTCGCCGGGCGGTCGTAGGGCGTAGATCAGCGAGCCGCCGATGCCGAGACCCGCGGCCACGCCCATCACGGCCAACGCCTTTCGCGACAGGCGCATGACGCGCGGTGGATCGCCTCGGAGCTGGAAGGCTTGAGGATCGGAGCGCGACGCCCGCGTGGCGGGCGCTTCGATCGTGAAAGTGTCGGCAGGATCGCTCACGGCCGCCGCCCCCGTCCATCGTCGCGCACGATGCGGACGCGCTGCTCACTGCGTTTGTCGCCCAGGCGCAGTTCGGCGGCGGCGAACAGGCGATCCACCACCATGTAGCGGCCCTGGACGCGGTAGTTGACCAGCTCGGCATCGCCGGCCGCGCCGGTCACGAAAAACGGCGGCATCTCGCCCTGCGAGATCCCAGCCGGGAACTCGATGAAGACCTGCCGGCCGTCGTCGAACGCGCGGGCGGGACGCCATGGCGCCCGATCGCCCTCGATGCGGTAGCGGAAGTTGAGAGCGGACACGTCCACGCCCGTCGCCACCGGCGCGGCGGATGCGGCGGCGGCGTTCCGTCCCTGCAAGGCGATCAGCGCATCCTGCGGGTAGCTCCAGCTCACCGACGCCATGTAGGTCGCCGCCGTGGCGCGCAGCTCCAGATGATAGGTGCGCCGGTCGGTGTTGATGACGAGGTTCGTTGAAAGATCGGGCCTGGTCGGCTTCACCAGAATATGCACGCGCGCAGAGGGGCCATTGCCGCTCACCGTGTCGCCGATGATCCAGCGCACGGTATCGCCGGCTGCGACCGGACCCGACCCGACGAGCTGTTCGCCTTCCTGCAAGGCGATGTCCGTCACCTGGCCGGGCGCGGAATACACCTGATAGAGCGCGCCATCGGTCCAGGGATATTGCTGGATGGCGTTGAGGAACCCATCGCGCACCGGCTGCACGCGCGCGGCGGCATTCGCCGCGCCGACGCGCTGGCGGGGATCGGACGGCTCCGGCGCGCGCGACGTATCCGTCACCGGCTTTAGCTGGCCGGGAAGCGGCAGCGGTTCGGGAATCGTCACCACCTCGACCGGGCGTGGCGCCTCCGGCGCGGGCGTTGCGGCGATCGGCGCGGGCGGATCGTCATAGGCGATGACCGGCGGCTTTGCCGATGTGGTGGCGCAGCCGGCAAGCGCCGATGCGGAAACGAGCAGCGCAGCGGACGCGGCGCGGCGGAACGGACTCGCGGTCATTGCGACAGCTCCTTCGACCAGTTGAGGGCATTGACGAAGACGCCGAGCGGATTCTTGCGCAGGGCGTCGGGGGTGCGCGGCGGCTGCACGACGACGGTGAGGATCGCCGACCATCGCTCGGTCGCGGCAAGGCTGCCGTCCTGATAGCGGCGCTCGGTCCAGGCGACGCGGAAGCTGTCGGGCGAAGCGCGGATCACACTCGACACGTCCACCGCGACCTGCACCTTGCCGACCTGGGTGAACGGGTCGTTGGCGCGCGCATAGTCGTTGAGGAACAGCGCTCCCTTGTCGGTGGTGAAGTCGTAGGCGCGGAGCCAGTTCTGGCGGACGATGACCGGATCGGCGGGGATCGCGCGGACCTGCTCGATGAAGCGGGCGAGATGGAACGCGACCTGAGGATCGGTCGGGCGGTAGCCGCCCTCGGCTGGCGCGACGGCCTGCGCTTCGCCGAGCCGATCGACCTCGACCACCCAGGGCACGATATGCCCGCGCGCAGACTGCCATACGAGGCCGCCAGCCAGGCCGCTCGATAGCGCCAGCGCGCCGAAGAAGGCGAGCCGCCAGTTCCTCGCCTGAACGCGAGACGAGCCGATCCGGTCGTCCCACACCTGCGCCGCGCGCTGGTACGGGGTCGTCGGCTCCGGGGTTTGTCCGTATCGGATGCTGGGGCGTCGAAACATGGATCAATCCTTCTGGCTGAGATCGACGGACGATCCGCCGCCGCCGCCGTCGCCCGAGCGCAGCGTATGGGCGGCGACGGTCGCGCCGTGGGTCATGGTCTGGCGGCGCTTCATCGCGGCGGCCCAAGCGGGCGAGCCGCCGGAAACCTCGGCCGCAGGTGTGGGGCTGCCACCCGAAATGGTTCCGCCCGTCGCAGTGACGGCGGCACGGCCGCCCGAGCGATAGCTGTCCTTGAGCGAAGCGGCGGCCTTGCGCAGCGGCGACATGGCTGCGCCGGCAGCCGCGCGGCCGACGCCGGCGGCGCCGCCCGCGACGGCTGCGCCGCCGGTCTTGCCGGCCGAGCCGAGCGCGTAGGCGCTGTTCGCAGCGCCAGAGGTGAAGGCCGCACCGCGGGCCGCGCCAGCGACCGCACCAACCGCCGCGCCAGCACCAAGGCGGGCGGCGGCCGCGCCGCCGACCAGCGCGCCGCCAGCCGCAAGCACGGTTCCGGCTGCCGCGCCCGCACCGAGCGCGGGACCGCCAGAGACGATGCCGTTGGCGATGCTCGGGCCAAAGATTCCGAGGCCGAGCAGGCAAAGCGATGCGAGCGCGACCGCCATCGCGTCCTCAATGCTCGGCTGCGCGCCGCCGAAGCCCGCACGGAACTCGTCGAACAGCGTCGAGCCGATGCCGACAATGACGGCGAGCACCAGCACTTTGACGCCCGATGAGATGACCAACCCCAGCACGCGCTCGGCCATGAAGGCGGTCTTGCCGAACAGGCCGAACGGGATGAGCACGAAGCCCGCGAGCGTCGCCAGCTTGAACTCGATCAGGGTGATGAAGAGCTGGATCGACAGGATGAAGAAAGCGAGGATGACCAGCACCCAGGCGAACAGCAGCACCGCGATCTGGATGAAGTTCTCGAAGAACGCGACCCAACCCATCAGGTCGGAAATCGACTGGAGGATGGGTTCGCCAGCTTCGAGGCCGACTTGGGCGACGCGGCCGGGCTGGAGCAGCTCGGCGGCGGTGAACCCGGTGCCTGACGCTTTCAGGCCGAGGCCGGCGAAGCTCTCGAAGACAATCCGCGCCAGGCTGTTCCAGTTGCCGATGATGTAAGCGAAGATGCCTACGAACAGGGTCTTCTTGACGAGACGCGCGATGATGTCGTCGCCTTCGCCCCAGGTCCAGAACAGTGCTGCCAGGGTCACGTCGATGACGATCAGCGTCGTGGCGATAAACGCCACCTCACCGCCGAGCAGGCCGAACCCGCTGTCGATATAGCGGGTGAAGACATCCAGAAAGCGATCGACGACGCCGGTGCCGCCCATGTCAGTTCTCCTTGGTCGACGTGTCGTCGGCAATGCGGGCGGCGGGACGCGCGCCGGGCGCCAGGAACCGCCGACGGTTCTCGGCCCATGCGCGCAGGCAATCGGGGTCACTCGCGCCGGAAGCCCCGAGCGACTGGCAGCGGCGCAGCTCGATCAGTAGAGGGTCGGCCGTCGCCGTGTTGTCGGCGACGGCCGCCGGCTCGTCGCGCGCGGGCTCGGGGGCTTGGCTCATCTCGATCGCCGTCATCGTGATCGCGATAGCGACGAAGATGACGGCGCCGATGCGCGCGAGGAGCTTGGTGTCCATCGGCTCAGTCGTGGAACATGCGGGCGTTGCCCGGCTGATAGCCGGTTGGGCGTGCCAGGAAGCGACGAAGGCGCTCGCGGCTCTCGGCTTCGACAGCCGCGTTCCGCGCGGAATCCAGCGCCTGCGCGCGGCCCTGAGCGGCGAGCAGCGCCGTCAGGTCGGCGAGCTGCTGCGATTGCAGGGCGAGAAGCTGGTTGCCCGCCTGCGCAGCCTGAAGCGCGCCGGTCGCCGATTGGCTGGACGAGACCAGGCCATCCATCGTGGTGCGCGCGCCGTCGATATTGCCGACGACGCCCGCCTGAACGCGCAGCGCGTCCTCGAACGCACCGACGCTATCCTCCCACCGCGCATTGGCGTTGGCGACCATCTGCGCATGAGTGCCGGTGAGCGCCGCGCCCTTGTAGCGGCTGCTGAACACCTGCTGGACGTTTTGCACGTCGTAGGCAATGCGCTGGGCCTCGCCGAGAAGCTGCTGGGTGCGCTGCACCTGCTGCTGCAACTGCTGGAGCGAGCTGAACGGCAGCGAGGTCAGATTGCGTGCCTCGTTGATCAGCGAGGTCGCCTGGTTCTGGATTTGCTGGATCTGGTTGTTGATCTGCTGGAGCGACCGGGCCGCCGTCAGCACGTTCTGCGCATAGTTCGTCGGGTCATAGACGATGCCGCCAAGACCGAATTGGGCGTGGGCCGGCGTCGCGGCGGCGATGCCGAGCACGCTCGACGTGGCAATCGCACCGGCCAGCATGGCGCGGCGCAGGACGGAGTTTTTCATGAGGTTATATCCTTCAAGGCAAGAGGGAGCTGGCCGGCATCTTCCCGGCCTCCGGCCAGCGGATCGGGTTGGGGATCGGGAGGAAGAAGCTCGACGGCCCAGGCGCAGCCGCGATGGCGCAGCCATTCGGCCGCGAAGGCGGATTGCCCGTGGGCGTCGATCAATTCGGCGATGCGGAGCTGGTCGGTCTTTGACGACGCGGCGGCGAACGCCAGCGCCACCTCGCCCAGCCCCAGCTCGAAGAGCCGATTGCCGCGACGCGACTGGCAGTAATAGTCGCGCTTGGGCGTTGCGCGGCTGAGGATTTCGATCTGCCGCGCGTTGAGGCCGAACCGCTCGTAGATCGCCGCGATCTGCGGCTCAGCCGCGCGCTCGTTCGGCAGGAAGATGCGCGTCGGGCAACTCTCGATGATGGCCGGTGCGATGCTCGACGTCTCGATGTCGGCGAGGCTCTGGGTCGCGAACACCACGCTGGCGTTCTTCTTCCGCAAGGTCTTGAGCCATTCGCGGAGCTGCGCGGCGAAGTCAGGGCTGTCGAGGACCAGCCAACCCTCGTCGATGATGATGAGCGTGGGCGAGCCGTCCAATCGGCCTTCGATCCGGTGGAACAGGTAGGACAGGACCGCGGCGGCCGAGCCGGCGCCGACCAGGCCCTCGGTCTCGAACGCCTGAACCGACGCCTCGCCGAGCCGTTCGGTCTCGGCGTCGAGCAGCCGGCCCCACGGCCCGCCGATACAATAGGACGCGAGCGCCTGCTTGAGCTGCTGGCTCTGGAGCAGCACGGCCAACCCGGTCAGCGTGCGCTCGGGCGCCGGGGCGGACGCCAGCGATCCGAGCGCGGACCAGAGATGCTCCTTGGCCTGCGGATCGACCGCGACGCCTTCGGAGGCGAGGATCGCCGCCAGCCATTCGGCCGCCCAGGCGCGCTCGGCGGGATCGTCGATCGCTCCAAGCGGTTGAAGCTGGACGCCTGTCTCGGCTTCGTCGGCGAGCATCCCGCCGAGATCCTGCCAGTCGCCGCCCATGCCGAGCGCGGCGGCGCGGATCGAGCCGCCGAAATCGAAGGCGAAGACCTGAGCATTCTCGTAGCGGCGGAACTGCATCGCCATGAGCGCGAGCAGCACCGACTTGCCGGCGCCGGTCGGGCCGACGATCAGCGTATGGCCGACATCGCCGACGTGAAGGGAAAACCGGAACGGGGTCGAGCCTTCGGTCCTGCCATAAAGCAAGGGGGGTTGTCCGAAGTGCTCGTCCCGTTCCGGCCCCGCCCATACCGCTGACAGGGGGATCAGGTGGGCGAGATTGAGCGTGGAAACCGGGGGCTGACGAACATTGGCGTAGGTGTGGCCAGGAAGGCTCCCCAACCAAGCCTCGATCGCGTTCATGCCCTCTGGAATGACGGTGAAATCGCGGCCCTGGATGACCTTCTCAACCAGCCGCAGCTTCTCGGCGGCTATGGCCGGATCGCGGTCCCACACCGTCACCGTCGCGGTGACATAGGCCATGCCTGCATAGTCGGCGCCCAGCTCCTGCAGGGCGGTGTCGGCGTCGGCGGCCTTGTTCGAGGCGTCGCTGTCGAGCAGCGTCGATGCCTCGTTGGTCATCACCTCTTTCAGGATCGCGGCGACGCTCTTGCGCTTGGCGAACCACTGGCGACGGATACGGGTGAGCAGCTTGGTCGCGTCGGTCTTGTCGAGCATGATCGCGCGGGTGGACCAGCGATACTCGAAGGCGAGCCGGTTCAGCTCATCGAGCAGTCCGGGAAAAGTAACGGACGGGAAGCCGACGATCGTCAGCGTGCGGAGATGATGATCGCCCAGCTTGGGTTCGAGCCCGCCGGTCAACGGCTCGTCGGCCAGCAGCGCGTCGAGATGCATCGGGGTTTCCGGCACGCGGACGCGCTGGCGGCGGGTCGAGATCGTGCTGTGCAGATAGGTCAGCGTCTCGGCGTCATCGAGCCAGCGGACTTCGGGCACGAAACCTTCGACCAGGTTCAGCACGCGGTCGCTGCGATCGGTGAAACCCTTGAGCAGCTCCCAAGGATCGACACCGGATGTCGAACGGCCCTCGTAGAGCCAGCCTTCGGCGCGCGCGACTTCCTCGGCCGGCGGCATCCACAGCAGCGTCAGATAATAGGCGCTCTCGAAATGCGCGCCTTCCTCGCGGAACTGTTCGCGGCGCTCCATATCGACCAGCGCGGAGACCGGATCGGGGAACGTGGATTCGGGATAGTCGAGTGCGGGCGTGCGCTGCGCCTCGACGAAGATCGCCCAGCCCGAACCGAGCCGGCGCAGCGAATTGTTGAGTCGCGCCGTCGTGGCGACCAGCTCGGCCGGCGTGGCGCTATCGAGATCGGGGCCGCGGAAACGCGCCGTGCGTTGAAAGCTGCCGTCCTTGTTGAGCACGACGCCTTCGCCGACCAGCGCGGCCCAGGGCAGGAAGTCGGCAAGGGTAGCGGACTTGTTGCGGTATTCGCGAAGGCTCATCATGGCCGCATCCAGCTCGGGTAGCGGAGGTGGCGGCGGGCCACGTCCACGAATTGCGGGTCACGGCGCGCGGCCCAGACGGAGAGCGCGTGGCCGATGGCCCAGATGACGAGGCCGGCGATCCAGAGGCGCAGGCCAAGGCCGATCGCGCCCGCCAACGTCCCGTTGACGATGGCGAGCGACCGGGGGGCGCCGCCGAGCAGGATCGGCTCAGTCAGCGCCCGGTGGACGGGGGCGTAGAAGCCCGCGATTGGTTCGCCATATTCGGCTGCGCCCGTCATGCGATCAGCGCCCCGCCGCCGAAGCTGAAGAAGGACAGGAAGAAGCTCGACGCAGCGAACGCGATGCTCAGCCCGAACACGATCTGGATCAGCCGGCGGAAGCCGCCCGACGT
>JAFEEY010000114.1:9700-9862 GCA_018240865.1 Pseudomonadota bacterium
GGCGGTGGCGGCAAGCATGGCGCGACGTGCGCCATGCCGGATGGCATGGATCATGGCAGGTCTCCCGGTTGGGTGTTGGAAAGCGGTGTGAGCCGGTAATCGCCGGTCGCGGGGTCGAGCCCTTCGACACGGGCCAGTTCGGCGAGGCGGCGGCCGTGTCCG
>JAFEEY010000115.1:0-3462 GCA_018240865.1 Pseudomonadota bacterium
ACTTCGGGGTGGCCGAAGAACCAGAACAGATGCTGGTACAGCACCGGATCGCCGCCGCCGGCCGCATCGTAGAAAGTCGTACCGAAATTACGGTCGGTCAGCAGCATCGTGATCGCCGCGGCGAGGACCGGCAGCGCGAGGAGCAGCAGGAACGCCGTCACCAGCACCGACCACACGAACAGCGGCATCTTNNNNGAAGATGGTGGTGATGAAGTTGATCGCGCCAAGGATCGAGCTGGCCCCCGCGAGGTGGAGCGACAGGATCGCCATGTCCACCGCCGGACCCGCCGAGCCTGACGTCGAAAGCGTGGGATAAACGGTCCAGCCGGTGCCCGCGCCGTTGCCGGTGCCGCCCGGGAAGAAGGTCGAGCCCAAAAGCAGAATGAAGGCGGGAACGAGCAGCCAGAACGAGATGTTGTTCATGCGCGGGAACGCCATGTCCGGCGCCCCGATCATGATCGGCACGAACCAGTTGCCGAAGCCGCCGATCATCGCCGGCATGACCATGAAGAACACCATGATCAGGCCGTGCGCGGTGATCAGCACGTTCCACAGGTGGTAGGCCTGGTCCAGTGTCGCGTCCGGGCCGTCCATGATCTGCGCCCAGCCCTGGAGGTACTGGATGCCCGGATGGGCCAGCTCCAGCCGCATCAGGCCGGAAATGCCGCCGCCGATGATCCCCGCGACGATCGCGAAGATCAGGTACAGCGTACCGATATCCTTATGGTTGGTCGACATGAACCAGCGGGCGAAAAAGCCTGGCTTATGGTCCGCATCGTGATGGGCATGGTGGTGCCCATGCTCGCCGTGAAATTCGGCTGGGTTGGCTGCGATATCGGTCATTGTCTTACTGCTTCCCGTTGGCGGTGGCGCCTTGAGTATCGGTGGGCGGCGTCGCGGTGCCGGCCGTCGCCGTGTCGGCTTGCGGAGCGGCTGGAGCCGGCGTCGCGAGCGGCTTTGGCGCCGTGCCGGGCATGGTGCCGCCTTTCGATGCGACCCAGGCGGCGAACTTCGCCGGCGAGACGACTTCGACCGCGATCGGCATGAAGCCGTGGCGCGCGCCGCAAAGCTCAGAGCATTGGCCGAAATAGACGCCTTCCTTTTCGACCTTGAACGTCACTTCGTTGATGCGGCCGGGCACCGCGTCCATTTTCACCCAGAAGGACGGGACAGCGAAACTGTGAATCACGTCGTTCGACGTGGTGAGCAGGCGGATTTCGCGACCGACCGGAATGACCAGGCGGTTGTCGACGGCGAGCAGGCGCGGGCCGTCGGCGTCGGTGCGCGGGCGGCTGCCATTGGTCGGCTTATCCTGCAGCATGTTGGAAACGAGCTCGAACCCGCCATTGTCCGGATAGCTGTAGGTCCAATACCATTGGTTGCCGGTCGCCTTGATCGTCAGCGCGTCCTTGCCGGCGGGCTTGAACTGGGCAGCGAGCAGGCTGATCGAGGGCACCGCGATCGCGACCAGGATCAGCACCGGCACCAAAGTCCAGATCACCTCGATCACGGTGTTGTGCGATGTGCGCGAGGGATTCGGATTGGCGCTCCGGCGGAAACGGACCACCACGAACAACAGCAGCACCAGCACTAGCAGCGAGATGGCGAACATCATCGGCACCAGGATGTAATTGTGCATCCACAGCGCCTTGCGGCCATTCGGCGTCACCTGATCCTGCAGATGGATGGCCTCATTGACCGGCATGCCGATCCCGGCGACCGGCGGCGTTTCCGGCGTGGCAGCCGCCTTGGGCGCTGCGGCGACAGGCGTGGCTGCCGCATCCGGCGTCGCGGCCGTGGCTGGAGCAGCGGTGGCGTTCGCGGCCGGCGCGGGCGCGGTTTGCGCGATCGCGGCGGGTGCCAGCGCCAACCCGAGCGCAAGCAGGAGGGTTTTCGCGAGCTTCATAGGCGTCCTGTTCTGTCCCCTTTTCCGCAGGCGAATGCGTCTGCGGCAACGATGCTGGTAGCGATTTTGCCGGGCTTATAGGCGCGGTTTCCCACTCTCTCAAGCATTAGGGCGGCTTTGTAATGCGCATTGCAGTTTCCGCCGTGCCCGCCTATCGCCCCCTGCCATGACCGACGACGAGGTTTTGGCGGAATTCCGGGCTGCCGAGGCCCTTTTGGAAGGCCATTTCATCCTTTCCTCCGGCCTGCGCAGCCCGCGCTATCTGCAATGCGCGCGCGTGTTGATGAACCCGGCGCGCGGCGCCCGGCTGGCCGAGGCGCTGGCCGCCAAGCTGCCCGCCGAAATCCGGAATCGTATCGAAGCCGTGGTGTCGCCGGCGATGGGAGGCGTGATCGCCGGGCAGGAGATGGCCCGCGCGCTAAGCGTCGACGCGATGTTCCTGGAACGGCCGACCGGCACTTTCGAACTGCGACGCGGCTTTCGCCTGGCGCCGGGGCAGAAAGTGTTGATGATGGAAGATGTCGTCACCACCGGCTTGTCGTCGCGCGAAGCGATCGCCGCGATTCGCGAAGCGGGCGGCGAAGTGGTCGCCGCTGCTTCGCTGGTCGATCGCTCCAACGGAACAGCCGATCTCGGCGTCCCGTTCTTCCCCCTGATCCGGATCGACGTGCCGAGCTATGAGGCGGACAAGGTTCCGCCCGAACTCGCTGCCATCCCCGCGATCAAGCCCGGGAGCCGCGCGGCTTGATCCGCGAGGCCCTCCCAAGCCGCTCATCCCGAGCGAAGTCGAGGGACGTACTGGCTTTCCGCCTCGGGGATCAAAGATGCTGAGACTGGGCGTGAACATTGATCACGTCGCGACGATCCGCAACGCGCGCGGCGGGGCGCATCCCGATCCGGTTGCGGCGGCGCAGCTGGCGGCGAAGGCCGGCGCGCAGGGCATCACCGCCCATCTGCGCGAGGATCGCCGTCACATCACCGATGACGATATCGCCCGGCTGATGGACTCGATAAACCTGCCGCTGAATCTGGAAATGGCGGCGACCGAGGAAATGGTGGCGATCGCGCTCCGCCACCGCCCGCACGCCGCCTGCATCGTTCCGGAGAAGCGCGAGGAGCGCACCACCGAGGGCGGGCTGGATGCCGACGGCCACCGCGACACGCTCGGGCCGATGATCGCGCGGCTGACCGACGCCGGCATCCGCGTCAGCCTGTTCATCGAGCCCGATCCGCGCCAGGTCGACGCCGCGATCCGGCTCAAGGCCCCGGTCGTCGAATTCCACACCGGCCGCTATGCGCACAGGGAGGGCGCCGCCCGCGCCGAGGAGCTGCGCCGGATCGCCGATTGCGCCGCGCTCGCGGTCAAGAACGGCATCGAGCCGCACGCCGGCCACGGCCTCACTTTCGACAATGTCGTTCCCGTCGCCGCGATTCCCCAGATCGCCGAGCTCAACATCGGCCATTTCCTGATCGGCGAGGCGATCTTCATCGGCCTGGAAGAAAGCGTCCGGCGGATGACGACGTTGATGGAGTCGGCGAGATGAAAATCCTCCCCG
>JAFEEY010000115.1:3527-15075 GCA_018240865.1 Pseudomonadota bacterium
CGGGGAGGATTTGGGATGATCGTCGGCCTCGGCTCGGACCTCTGCAATATCGAACGCATCCAGAAGTCGCTCGACCGGTTCGGCGAGCGGTTCGAGAAGCGGGTGTTCACCGATCTCGAACGCGCCAAGGCGGCCAGGCGGCCGTTCACGCGCGCCGGCACGTACGCCAAGCGGTTCGCCGCGAAGGAGGCTTTCTCCAAGGCGGTCGGCACAGGTTTCCGGCGCGGCGTGTTCATGAAGGATATCGGCGTCGTTAATGCGCCGTCAGGCAAGCCGACATTAAAGCTGGAAGGCGGTGCCAAGGCCGCGCTCGACGCGCTGGTCCCGGCAGGGCATAAGGCCGAGATACATTTGACATTGACCGACGATCATCCCTGGGCGCAGGCGTTCGTCATCATCGAGGCGGTGCGTTTGTGAACGGGACGGAACAGGTGAACGACGGCGACAAGGTGCAGGACACGGCGGTGACGCCGCCGCAGAAAAAGGGCACCGACTGGGTGGCCGAGGCCAAAGGCATTTTCTGGCTGATCCTGGCCGTGCTGGGCTTTCACAGCTTCATCGCCAAGCCTTTCTACATCCCCTCCGAATCGATGATGCCGGGCCTGTTGGTCGGCGACCGGCTGGTCGTCACCAAATATCCCTATGGCTGGTCGTTCGTCTCGCCGACCTTCCATCTGCTGCCGTTCATGCACGGCCGCCTGTTCGGCCGCATGCCTGAGCGGGGCGATGTCGTCATCGTCTCGCCGCCGGGGGAAAAGCAGGATTATATCAAGCGCGTGATCGGCCTGCCGGGCGACCGGCTGGAGATCAGAGGCGGCACCGTCATCATCAATGGCGTGCCGGTGAAGCGCAGCCAGCCGACCCCGCGGCTGATCCCGGTCGATGAGAACGCGCCGTGCAGCGATCTGCAATTCCCCGGCCGGCTGGTGACGGGCCCGGATTCCAAGCCCTATTGCGAGCTGCCGATCGTCCACGAAGTGCTGCCCAACGGCCGCGGCTATGATACGATCGAGCTGGGCGCGAGCCGCACCGACGATTATGCGCCGATGACCATCCCGGCCGGCCAGCTGTTCCTGATGGGCGACAATCGCGACCGTTCGGCCGACAGCCGCGTGTCGCTGGCCGAAGGCGGGCTGGGCGGGCCGGTGCCGTGGGAGAATATCGGTGGCCGCGCCGAGTTCATCACTTTCTCGCTCGACGGAACGGCGGAATGGTACAACCCGATCAGCTGGATCGAGGCGCTGCGCTCCGGCCGGGCCGGCACGTCCCTGCACCCGCAAGAGGCCGACGGCAAATGAGCGACGCGGAGCCGGTCACAGCGGCGGCTCCCAATGAAATGCGCGATCCGCTCGTCCGGGCGGAGCTGAAACGGGCCTCGGTCTGGTTCGGTCTCGCCATCGGCCTCGCGCTTGTCGTGCTGTTGATCCAGCCGCTGATGCTGATCTTCGCCGGCCTCGTCTTCGCGGCGATGCTGGACGGCGGCGAGCGGCTGCTGGGCCGGGTATTGCCGGCGCCGCGCAGCTGGCGCGTGTTCATCGTGCTCGTCGCCGCGATCGCGTTCATCGCCGGCGTCTTCTACATGACCGGCATGCAGATCGCCGCGCAATGGGCGCAGCTGCAGGACACGCTGCAGGTCCAGGGCACGCGGTTCGTCGCCTGGCTCGCCGGACTTGGGGTGATGCCCGCCAAATCCGACCTGACGAGTTTCGGCCATCAGCTGGTCGGCTCGGTCGGTAAGCTCACCGGCTATCTCGGCACCGCATTCGGTGTCGTCTCCAGCGCGATCCTGATCGTGATGATCGGGCTCTTTGTCGCGCTGGAGCCGAAGCTGTATCAGCGCGGAGTTGCCTGGCTGGTGCCCACCCGGTCGCGCGCCCAGGCAGCGATCACGCTGGACCGCATGGCCTGGACGCTCCGGCGGCTGATGGCGGGGCGCCTCGCGGGCATGGTGTTCGAAGGCGTGCTGACCTGGATCGCGCTGAGCCTGGGCGGGGTGCCGATGGCGCTGCTGCTCGGCATCCTGACCGGCCTGCTCGCCTTCATCCCGAACATCGGCGCCTTCGTGGCCGGCGTGCTGATGGTCGCGGTCGGGTTCAGCGCCGGTGTCGATACCGGCCTGTGGGCGATCGGCACCTATTTCGCGGTACAGACCTTCGATGGCTATGTGATGCTGCCTTATGTGGCGCGCAAGACG
The DNA here is from genome assembly GCA_018240865.1 of Pseudomonadota bacterium. Classification (GTDB taxonomy): domain Bacteria; phylum Pseudomonadota; class Alphaproteobacteria; order Sphingomonadales; family Sphingomonadaceae; genus Sphingomonas_B. The sequence goes on from JAFEEY010000115.1 coordinate 5,722, forward strand.
GTGGACATGCCGCCTGCGATCACGCTGGGCGCGCAGATCGTGATGGGCTCGCTGCTGGGCTTCATGGGGCTGCTGCTCGCCGATTCGATCACCGCGATGATCAAGGTCGCGCTGGAACGCGGATCGGAGCGGGAAGAGGAAAAGGCGGCAATTAGCCCTCTCCCCGGCGGGGAGAGGGTTGGGTGAGGGGGTTCTGAGTCCGGGTCTCGAGCGCCGAGCCCCCTCACCCGCTCGCTTCGCGAGTCGCCTCTCCCCGCCGGGGAGAGGAGATTACCGTCCGCCCGGGCCTCCTGACCCGCCGAGCTGTTGCTGCATCTGCATCTGCTGAAGCACCTGCATCGGGATGAACTCGAGTAGATCGACGTCGAAGACGAGGACGGAATTGGGGGGAATCGCGCCGCCCGTGTCGCGGTCGCCATAGCCGAGCTCCGGCTTGATCCAGAGGCGGTATTTGCCGCCCTTCTGCATCAGCTTCAGCCCCTCCGAGAAGCCGGGCACAACCTGGGCCACCGGCAGCGGCGCGCGTTCATTCTGGTCGAACACCGTGCCGTCGCGAAGCGTGCCTTTATATTTGATCAGCGTCACATCGGCGTCGGTCGGGTGGCCACCCTCGCCGGCTTTCAGTACTTGGTATTGCAGGCCCGAAGCGGTGGTCTGCACGCCCGGCTGCTTCGCGTTCCAGGCGAGGAATTGCTCGTTGCTGCCGGTCTGGGCCCGCGCCGCGCCGGTGCCGCACACGGCCAGCAGCACTGCCGCGATCAGCGCCGCGGCCAGGCCGCCCCACAGCATCACGAGCACGCGGCGCGGCGTGGGCGGGATCGGGACGGCGGTGACGTTCGACATGGGGTAGCTTCCTTCAAGATTTGCCGCGTCTAAGCACACTCGTCATTCCCGCGAAAGGCTCTCCTGAGCTTGTCGAAGGGCGGGAACCCGGCAAAGACCGACGAAGAAGGAAGAAAACTGGATCCCGGCCTGCGCCGGGATGACTCTACGCGGCTTGCAGCCGCTCGGTCACTTCACCCCGTCGCGCTCGGCGCGCTTGCGCTCCAGCTTGCGCGCGCGGCGGATCGCGGCGGCGCGCTCGCGGGCGCGCTTTTCCGACGGCTTCTCGTAGTGGCGGCGCAGCTTCATTTCGCGATAAACGCCTTCGCGCTGCAGCTTCTTCTTGAGCGCGCGCAGGGCCTGATCGACATTGTTATCGCGAACGAGAATTTGCATAAACCGTCAGTCTCCGTTTCTCTTCAGCGGCGATCGAGGCCGTGCACCAGCCTGCGTGATCGCCAATCAATAGCTATTGGTTCGTCGCAGGCAGGCCTGCGCCGTTGCGCGGGCCTCTAGCACCGGTCCCTCGAGTCGACAAGCAAAAAGCCCCGCCGGTGAGGGCGGGGCCTTGTTCCGGGCTGTCCGGCCTGCACGCCGGATCAATAATTCTGCTGGCGTTCGTACAGCGACTTATAGTGCTGGATGCGCGTCACGCGCAGGCCCGGCATGCCGGAACGATCGACCGCGCGCTGCCAGGCGGCGAATTCCTCGACCGTCAGGCTATAGCGCTCGCAGACCTCGTCCACGCTCAGCAGGCCGCCGTTGACCGCAGCAACGACCTCGGCCTTGCGGCGCACGACCCAGCGGGTGGTGTTCGGCGGCGGCAGCGTGTCCAATGTCAGGGACTCGCCGAGCGGGCCGATGACCTGAGCGGGGCGGATTTTTTGGTTTTCGATCATTCTTGTCCTCAAGCAACACCGGCTCCCTTTTGGGGAAGCCTCGAACGCAATACGGGTCTATCGGCGATCCGGTTCAGGAACCTTGAAACCTGTCGGTAAACGGCAGCGTCATGTTCCTTTCTCCGGCGTTAGCAGGGCCGCCACCCCGCTGTTGAAACTGCCCGCGACCGGGGCGCCCTTGCGGCGGCGCGCGCGATCTCCGAACAGCTCGACCAGGGAAACGGCAGAAACCGGCCCGGCTTCAGCGGCGGCGATCACCTGCGCGGTCGGGCTTGCCGATTGCCGCGCCACGGCCACTGCCACCAGCGTGGCGAAATCCGGGCGCACGGGGCTCGCCCGCCGCGTCCAGTCCGCCATTGCCAGATCGTGATTCAAGCCGATGTCCTTTCGTCTGCGAAAGGGTCTAGGCCATTGATGCTGAAGCTGGAGTAAAGACCGGTGCGGATTTCTCGCCACACCCCGGCAAGCCTTTGCCGATCGGGTGACGCGGGCGCGTTCCCGCCCTATATGCGCGGCGCAATGCAGGGAGATTTCCAGCTCGGGCCCGATCTTCGGGGCAAGCGCATCGTCGTCGCCATGTCGGGCGGCGTCGACTCGTCGGTCGTGGCCGCGCTCGCTGCCCGCTCGGGCGCGGAGACGATCGGCGTCACGCTCCAGCTCTACGATCATGGTGAAGCAGTGGGCCGCACCGGCAGCTGCTGCGCGGGGCAGGACATTCGCGACGCCCGCGCAGTCTGCGACCGGCTCGGCATCGCGCACTATGTGTTCGATCACGAAAGCGCCTTCCGCACCTCGGTGATCGACCAGTTCGCCGACGAATATCTGGCCGGCCGCACGCCGATCCCATGCGTGCGCTGCAATATGGGCGTGAAGTTCACCGATCTGTTCCGCCTCGCGCGCGATCTGGGCGCCGACTGCCTCGCAACCGGCCATTATGTCCGCCGCGTCGAGGGTCCGGCGGGCGCGGAGCTGCACCGCGCGGCCGATCCCGCGCGCGACCAGAGCTATTTCCTGTTCGCGACCACGGCCGAGCAGCTCGATTATCTCCGCTTCCCGCTGGGCGGCATGCCCAAGCCGGAGGTTCGCGCGATCGCGGCGGAGCTGGCCTTAAGCGTCGCAGCCAAGCCCGACAGCCAGGATATCTGCTTCGTCCCCGACGGCGACTATGCCCGGCTGGTCAAGAAACTGCGCCCGGAAGCGGAGACGGGCGGCGAGATTGTCGACCAAACCGGCCGCGTGCTCGGCCGCCACAAGGGCCTGATCCACTTCACTGTCGGCCAGCGCAAGGGTCTGGAGATCGGCGGCCAGGCCGAACCCCTCTACGTCATCCGCCTCGACGCTCCGAGCAGGCGCGTGATCGTCGGCCCCAAGCGCGCGCTGGCCGTCAGCGCCGCGCGCCTCTCCGACATCAATTGGCTCGGCGGCGGCTATCGCGGCGAAATGACCGCCAAGGTCCGCTCCCTCGCCAAACCCGCCCCCGCAACGCTCGACGGCGACCGCGTGGTGTTCCCGAGCCCCGAATACGGCGTCAGCCCCGGCCAGGCGGCGGTGCTCTACGCCGGCGACCGCGTGCTCGGCGGCGGCTGGATCGAGAAGACGGAGGCCGCGGAGGTGATGGCGGATGCTTGAGTGTGTGAGCGCTTACGACCCTTTTGGACATTCGATAATAAACACTATCGCCGATCTCGGTTAACGCCCAAAGCTTCTGTTACTTGCCAGTCCTCATCGCGCTTTACCAACTTGGCGACTTGATAAGCGTCCTGACTCCAGTATCGAATTGTAAACTTGCACATGATGGTTTCGGCCTCGCCGGGTAGCCGATCGCCACATACGACATCCGAAATGCGGCGTATTCTTTGGGTATGCGTAAGAACAATTTCTCCTTTTGCTGCTGCTTGATCGGACAAGGCCGCAGCTACGGCGGCATCGCGAGCGCGGATTGCAGCGACCAGGTCGGCGTCTGAGGGACACAGGGTCGGCAATGCGCAGCGACTTACAATCGCCAGCAACATGAGCATGATCATCTCGCTTCCCCCAGCGATAAGACTGCAATCCACCTACATCGCGGAAGGGGCGCTTTCCACCCATCAGCGGACATCCGCCTGCCGCCTGATCTCATATGCCTTCCCCTTGAACGTCTCCGGCTGGCAGCCGAGCAGGGAGTCGAAGCGGGCGGTGCGGGTGGCGAGGAAGGGGACGCTGGCGGTGACGCTTTTCTCGGCCGCGTTCTCGGAGAGGTGGATCGCTTCCATGCCGGGCTCGAAATCCTTGCGACAGTCCTTCAGCGGGCGGTTGCCGATATAGCGGCACGCGCAGCCGACCCGGGCAGCATAACCGGTGGCGAGGTCTAGCTGCGGCCTCATCGCGCGGGCGTAGAGCAGGGCGGCGGCGATGAGGGCGATGACGATCGCCAGCACGGACCAGATGGCGACACGGGCTTTTCCAGTTAGCGCCATCACTCTCCCCCGGCTTGGCTGAGCTTGTCGAAGCCTTCCCTTTCTGGGCATCCAGGCAGAAGAAGGAAAGGGCTTCGACAAGCTCAGCCAAGCCGGTTTTTGAGTGCCGGACTTCATTCGTTGGGTTAGGAGTAATGGATGCTCCGCGCCGCGCTCGCCTCGCTTCTGCTCGCCGTCTCCAGCACGGCGGTCGCGCCGCCGGACCCGACCGCGTCGCTGTTCGAACCCATGCACGACGATACACGCGCGGTGCTGCTGGTCGTCGACGGCAAGGTCGTCCAGAAACATTATGTCCCCGGCTATTCGGACGCCAACCGCTTCATCAGCTGGTCGATGGCGAAGAGCGTGACGGCGATGCTGGTCGGCGCGCTGGTGGCGGACGGCAAGCTCCAGCTCGACGCGCCCGCGCCGGTCGCCGAGTGGAAGAACGATGCGCGCGGCCAGATCACGCTCCGCCAGCTGCTCAACATGTCCTCCGGCATCCGCCATATCGAGGTCGGCACGCCGATCGAGAATAGCGACACCAATCAGGTGCTGTTCGTCAGCGGCACGGCCGATATGGCGGCGCGGGCGATCGCGCGGCCGCTGGCCTTCCGGCCCGGCACGCATTTCCAATATGATTCGCTGACCTCGCTGCTGCTGGCGGAGATCGTGACGCGCACGCTCACCTCCAGCCGTGATCCCCACATGCGCGCCGAGGCCTATCGCCGCTTCGCCGAGGATCGGCTGTTCCGCCCCGCCGGCGTCACCTCGGCCTTCCTGGAGTTCGACGGCGCCGGCACGCAGATCGGCGGCTCGATCATCCATATGAACCTGCCGGATTGGGCGCGGCTCGGTAGGCTGCTGATCGACGGCAAGAGCGAGAGCGGCATGCAGGTGATCGCGCCCCAATGGCTCGCCTTCATGAAGACGCCCGCGCCGACCAATCCGCGCTATGGCGGCCAGATCTGGCTGTCGAAGAACGGTTTGGTCTCGATGCGCGGCCATCTCGGCCAGTTCGTGTTCGCCGGGCGGAAGGGCGGCCATACCGCCATCCTCGTCCGCCTCGGCAATACGCGGGAGGACAAGCTTGAATCGCTCGTGCCGGTCTATGAGCGCATCACCGATCAAGCGCTGACCACCAGCTAGCCCACACCCGTCATGCCAGCGCAGGCTGGCATCTCAGGGCCTGCGAGATCGCCGAAGAGATGCCAGCCTGCGCTGGCATGACGAGAAGTACCTCAGCTCCCCTTCGCCGCGCCCGCCGGGCATTCGCCGATGCGGTTGCCTTGCGTCTTCATCTGCATCTTCATCGACTGGCCGCTCGCCGCCATGTCCATCGTCGCGGTGACGTTGTAGTTGCGCGGCGCATAATCGCCGTCCATCGTCATCTTCATCGCGCCGCCGCCCTGGCCCGGGCAGGTCATCACCGCGCTGATCTTGCCGCCCTTCATCTCGAAGCTGTCATATTTGCAGCGGCCGCTATTCTGCCCGGCGAAGATATTAGGCTTCTGCACGTCTTCCGGTTTGATGCACTGGAAACTGCTGGCGGTGCGCTCCATCATGCCTTTCATCTGCGCCTTGGCCGCGTCCGGCATGCCTTCCGCTTCAAGAATTTTCATGCTGGTGATGAGCTGCCATTGTCCCGGCTCCAGCTTCAGCTCGCTGCCGGTCTGGCCCGCGCCCGCCGCCTTGGCCGCGTTCGCCACCTGCTCGACGCTCGCATTCTTCAGCTTGACCTCCGGCTCCTTGTTGCAGGCGGCGAGCGCCAGCAGCGCGAGTGCGATCGTCCGTTTCATGGCGTTCTCCCCCATGCGCGCGCGACGTTGCGGCGGCGCTTTGGCGGGACCATATCGTGAAGCGATGGCGATTCAAATCCGCACTTCGCTGGCCGAGCCCGAGACGGGCGAAAGCTTCATCCCGCACAAGCCGAACCGCCCGGAGAAATCCGAAGGCGGCAAGCGCTTCAAACTGGTTTCCGACTATGAGCCGGCGGGCGACCAGCCGGGCGCGATTGCCGAGCTGACCGAGGCGGCGCTGGCTGGTGAGCGCGACCAGGTGCTGCTGGGCGTCACCGGATCGGGCAAGACCTTTACCATGGCCAAGGTCGTCGAGACGCTGCAGCGCCCGGCGCTGGTGCTCGCGCCCAACAAGATCCTCGCCGCCCAGCTCTATGGCGAATTCAAGAGCTTCTTCCCGGAGAACGCGGTCGAGTATTTCGTCAGCTATTACGACTATTACCAGCCGGAGGCCTATGTCCCCCGCTCCGACACGTACATCGAGAAGGAAAGCTCGGTGAACGAGGCGATCGACCGGATGCGCCATTCGGCCACCCGCGCGCTGCTGGAGCGCGACGATGTGCTGATCGTCGCTTCCGTCTCCTGCCTTTACGGCATTGGCTCGGTCGAGACCTATTCGGCGATGATCTTCGATCTGAAGAAGGGCCAGACGGTCGATCAATCGGAAATCATCCGGAAGCTCGTCGCACTCCAATACAAGCGCAACGACCAGGCCTTCGCGCGCGGCAATTTCCGGGTGCGCGGCGACAATCTGGAGATTTTCCCATCCCACTATGAGGACTCGGCGTGGCGGGTCAGCTTCTTCGGCGACGAGATCGAGGAAATCGTCGAGTTCGATCCGCTGACCGGCAAGAAGGCGGCGAGCCTCGATTATGTCCGCGTCTATGCCAACTCCCACTATGTGACGCCGGGCCCGACGCTCAAGCAGGCGACCGAGGCTATCAAGCGCGAGCTCGCCGAACGGCTGAAGGAACTGGTCACCGAAGGCCGGCTGCTGGAAGCGCAACGGCTGGAGCAGCGCACCAATTTTGACCTCGAGATGATCGCCGCGACCGGTTCTTGCGCCGGCATCGAAAATTATTCGCGCTTCCTGACCGGCCGTCTGCCCGGTGAGCCGCCACCTACGCTGTTCGAATATCTGCCCGAGAACGCTTTGCTGTTCGTCGACGAAAGCCATGTCACGATCGGCCAAGTCAACGGCATGAGCCGGGGCGACCATCGGCGCAAGCTCACCCTCGCCGAATATGGCTTCCGCCTGCCATCCGCGATCGACAACCGCCCGCTGCGCTTCAACGAGTGGGACGCGATGCGGCCGCAGACCGTCTATGTCTCGGCGACGCCCGGCGGCTGGGAAATGGAGCAGACCGGCGGCGTCTTTTCCGAACAGGTGATCCGCCCCACCGGCCTGATCGACCCGCCCGTCGAGATCCGCCCGATCGAGGACCAGGTCGACGATCTGGTCAATGAATGCCGGCAGACCGCGGCCAACGGCTATCGCACGCTCGTCACCACCCTCACCAAGCGGATGGCCGAAGATTTGACGGAGTATATGCACGAGGCCGGCCTCAAGGTCCGCTACATGCATTCGGACGTAGAGACACTGGAGCGCATCGAGCTGATCCGCGATCTGAGGCTCGGGGTCTATGACGTGCTGGTCGGCATCAACCTTCTGCGCGAAGGCCTCGACATTCCCGAATGCGGGCTGGTCGCGATCCTGGATGCCGACAAGGAAGGTTTCCTGCGCTCGGAAACCTCGCTGATCCAGACGATCGGCCGGGCGGCGCGCAACGTCGACGGGCGCGTCATCCTCTATGCCGACACAGTCACGGGCTCGATGGAGCGGGCGATGCGGGAGACCTCGCGCCGCCGCGAGAAGCAGGAAGCGTACAACCTCGAACACGGCATCACGCCGACGACGATCCGCCGCAACATCGGCGACATCATCAGCCATGTGGCGTCCAAGGATCAGGTGACGGTCGAGATCGACGAGGACCGGCCGCACATGGTCGGCCACAATCTGCGCGCGTACATCGAGGATCTGGAAAAGAAGATGCGCGACGCCGCTGCGAACCTGGAATTCGAGGACGCCGCCCGCATCCGCGACGAAATCCGCACGCTGGAGCAGCAGGAACTTGGCCTGCCGGCCGAAGAGCACAAAGCCCCGGTCATGGGCCGCAGCAACGAAGGCAAGCCGGGGACAAGGAAGACGCGGTTTGGAAAGACGCAGCGAAAGTTCGGCGGGCGGCGATAGGTGTCCGAAATGACTGCTACATTTTCTTAAACATCCCCTGATGGACTTGGAGCCGAAACTGCACAAAAAGAATATGTCCCTGTGTCAGGGGATTGCTGGCATCAGAAAATGTAACTGCTCGTGAGGATGACAGGATCTTGATTCGCAGTTTCGCAGACAAGGAAACCGAGCGCATTTGGGACGGTTTCCTAAGTCGGAAATTGCCAAGCGATCTGCATAATCGCGCATATATGCGGCTCAAGATGCTCGATGCGGCGGACACGCTCGATGACCTACGAAATCCGCCAAGCAATCGGCTGCATCCGCTGAAGGGCGACCGAGCCGGCCAGCACTCCATTTCCATTAACATGCAATGGCGTGTATGCTTCGTCTGGCGCGACGGAGGCGCAGACGGTGTCGAAATCACAGACTACCATTAATACCGATTGGTTGCATAACCCTCATGCCGGCGAGATGCTGGTAAGCGAGTTTATGGAACCACTCGGTCTGACCATCGGCGCGTTAGCCGCCGCGATCGACACGGCCCCCGAGCACCTTCGCGATGTGATCTCCGGGAAGCAGCCGGTGGATGCCCAATTGGACCTACGGCTTGGGCGGTATTTTGGGATGTCCGAAGGCTTTTTTCTTCGCCTTCAAACCCAATATGAATTGCTTGAGGCAAAGCGAACCCTCAACGGCCAGCTCGATAGAATCATACCGCGCGCCGCCTGAAACGGAGTTTAGGCGCAAGCAGCGGAGTGTTGGCCATTCTTCTGGCGGCTAACGCCGATGGCATGGCTACCGACTGGCTTTCAATCCAGACTGAACTGAACGCGCAAGGCTGCGCGGTTCTGCCCCGCCTGCTATCTCCCGATGCCCGCGCCGAAGCGCAAGGCTGGTGGACCAACGAAAACCTGTTCCGCAGCCATGTTCATATGGCGCGGCATGGGTTTGGGCGGGGGGAGTATCGGTATTTCCGCTATCCGCTGCCGGAGCCTGTCGCGGCGTTGCGGGAGGCGCTTTATCCGCCGCTTGCGAGCATCGCGAACCGGTGGGCGGAGCGGCTCGGGCAGGATCGGCGCTTTCCGGAGACGCATTCGGCGTTTCTGGGCGAATGCCACGCGGCGGCGCAGGTTCGGCCGACGCCTTTGCTGCTGCGCTATCAGGCG
>JAFEEY010000116.1:0-14370 GCA_018240865.1 Pseudomonadota bacterium
CGATCCCGACCGAAAGCTTCCTGACCGTGGGTGGCAGCATCGGCGCCGATTCCGAGACGACCGGCCTGCTCGGCTATACCTATTATGGCAGCAAGAGCGACTGGACAGGCTTCGACAATGGCCAGCGCGACCGCCCGCCCGCGCTTCGCGCCTATCTGGCGAGCGGCGCCCGCTTGTCCGAAGGCACGATCGATTCCCAGGCGATCGCCGAGCAGCTGGTCAATGGCCGCAACGGCGTCATGCAGCGCAACACCGATATCCCGTTCAATTTCGGCGCCTCGGTAAGCGGCGGCACGACGATGGAGCTTGGCAGCGATGTCACGCTGGGCGTCATCGCCAGCTTCGGCTACAGCAACAAATGGCGGACCCGCGACACCATTCAGCAGACGCCGGCGACTGCCGACCTCTCACAGCTGGAAACCAATTTCCGCCGGGTCATCACCGACAACCGGGTCGTCGTGAACGGCCTGGTCGGCTACGGCCTTGAATTCGGCGAGAACAAGATCCGCTGGACCAATGTCTATATCCGCGACACGCTGAAGCAGACCCGGCTGGGCCAGGGCAGCCGCGTCACCACCAACCCGATCGCGACTTTCCTGCAGCAGGATACCGCCTGGTTCGAGCGCCAGCTTGTCGACACGCAGATCGTCGGCGAGTTCAAGCCGATGGAGAATCTGAGCGTCGACTTGCGGGGCGGTTTCGCCAATTCACAGCGCGAAGCCCCGGACGAGCTGAGCCTTGAATATTTTCGCAGCAACAATCCGACCGATCCCTACGGAACTTTCTTCATCAACCGGCTCAACAACGGCCAGCAGGGCGATGCGGAAATCAGCTTTTCGGATCTGAACGAGGATCTGTGGTCGGGCGGTCTCGATATCGGCTACCGCTTCTCGGATGCGCTGCGGCTCTCGGCCGGTTACGCCTATTCGAATACGAAACGGATCACCGAGCGGCGCGATTTCAAGTTCCTGGCGCCCGGCGGCGGCCTGCCGCAAGCACCGGCCCTGCTGCGCCCCGATCTGTTGCTGTCGCACGCGCCGATCCGCTTTTACGGCATCACGCTGATCGACATCAACGAAGGCAATCCCGTGCTCGACGCCCGGCTGAAGAACCATGCCGGTTATCTCCAGGCGGACATCAAGCTCACGCCCGAAGTCAGCCTGAATGCCGGCGTGCGCTACGAAACGGCGAAGCAGACCGTCACGCCGGTCAAAGTGTTTATCAATCCGGGCTCGGCCCAAGCGGCGACCAATCTGGACAACGACTATTGGCTGCCGGCGGCGACGCTCACCTATCAGATCGACGATGCGATGCAGTTCCGCCTGAACGCATCGAAGACGATCGCCCGCCCGCAGTTCCGCGAGCTGATCTTCCAGCGTTATTTCGACCCGGAGAGCAATCGGCCGGTCTTCGGCAACCCGTTCCTGGTCGACAGCCAGCTTACCAATTTCGAGGGCCGGTACGAATGGTATTTCGCCCGCGAAGAAAAGGTCTCGCTTTCGGGCTTCTTCAAGAAGATCAAAAAGCCGATTGAGACCTATGCCAGCGCCAATGAAACCGGCGTTACGACGAGCTTCGCGAACGCCCCGCGCGCGATCCTCTATGGCGGCGAGCTCGAAGTGCAGAAGCATTTCAATCTGGATGGCAGCGACAGCCCGTTCTGGCAGCGCCGCCGCGTGGTCGTGATCGGCAACTACACCTACACCAAGTCAAAACTGCAGGTGAAAGACAGCGACGCCCCGCCGCCGCTCGCGCTCGGCCAGCTCAACTCAGCCGCCGAGCTTTTTCGCGACGGCGCGCCGCTGACCGGCCAGTCGGATCATATCGTCAACCTGGAGCTGGGGCTGGAGGATCGCGACGCGCTTTCCCAGCAGACGATCCTGCTGACTTATGCCAGCAAGCGCGTGACCAATCGCGGCTCGCGCAGCGGCAACGTGCAGCTGCCCGACATTTACGAGCGGCCGGGCCTGCGCGTGGACCTTGTCGCGCGGCAGGGCGTCAAGCTGTTCGGCATCGAATCCGAGCTGAAGCTGGAAGCCCGCAACCTGACCGGCCAGGGCTATAAAGAGTACCAGACCAGCGGTGCCAACACCGTGCTCTACAATGCCTATGACATGGGGCGGACGGTGACGCTGGGCTGGAGCTTTAATTTCTAGTCGTCATTGCGAGGAGCGAAGCGACGAAGCAATCCAGGTGCATCGATGCCGCGCTGGATTGCTTCGTTGCACTCGCAATGACGGCGCGCTCGGCGCTCACGCATCAATCGCTTCTTCATCCAGCCGGCTCGCATTTTCCTGGATGAACTGGAAACGATGTTCCGGGTTGCGGCCCATCAGCCGGTCGACCAGGTCGCGCACCCCGGCGCGCTCCTCATAATCCTGCGGCAGGGTGATGCGGATGAGGGACCGCGCCGCCGGGTCCATCGTCGTCTCGCGCAGCTGTTGCGGGTTCATCTCGCCCAGACCCTTGAAGCGGGCGACCTCGACTTTCTTGCCCTTGAATTCGGTCGCCTCGAGCTCGGCGCGGTGGGCGTCGTCGCGGGCATAGGCGCTCTTGTTGCCGGAAGTCAGGCGATAGAGCGGCGGCTGGGCGAGATAAAGGTGCCCGCGCCGCACAATGTCCGGCATTTCCTGAAAGAAGAAGGTCATCAAGAGCGTCGCGATATGGGCGCCGTCCACGTCGGCATCGGTCATGATGACGATGCGCTCGTAGCGCAGCGCATCGGGCTGGCATTTGTCGCGCACGCCGCAGCCCAGCGCCTGGATCAGATCGGCGATCTCGTTATTGCCCCGGATCTTGTCGGCGGTAGCGGACGCGACGTTCAGGATCTTGCCGCGGATCGGCAGGATCGCCTGGGTCTTGCGGTCGCGTGCCTGCTTGGCGGAGCCGCCGGCGCTGTCGCCTTCGACGATGAACAGTTCGGTGCCTTCAGGGCTGTCATTGGCGCAGTCGGTGAGCTTGCCCGGCAGGCGCAGCTTGCGAGCGCCCGTCGCGGTCTTGCGCTTGACCTCGCGCTCCGCCTTGCGCCGCAGCCGCTCGTCCATGCGATCCATGACGAAACCGAGCAGCGCCTTGCCGCGCTCCATACGGTCGGCGAGGAAATGGTCGAAATGGTCGCGCACCGCATTCTCGACCAGCCGCGCCGCCTCGGGCGAGGTCAGCCGGTCCTTGGTCTGGCTCTGGAATTGCGGATCGCGAATGAACACGGAGAGCATCAGCTCGGAGCCGGTGACGATGTCGTCGGCTGTGATGTCCTTCGCTTTCTTCTGCCCCGTCAGCTCGCCGAAGCCGCGAATGCCCTTGGCGAGCGCCGCGCGCAGCCCCGCTTCATGCGTGCCGCCGTCCGGGGTCGGGATGGTGTTGCAATACCAGCTATAGCTGCCCTCGCTCCACAGCGGCCATCCGATCGCCCATTCGACGCGGCCCTGGCCATCCGGGAAATCTTGCGAGCCGGTGAAGAACTCGGTCGTCGCGCATTCCCGCGCGCCAATTTGCTCTTTCAGATGATCGGACAGCCCGCCCGGAAACTGGAAAACCGCCTCGGCCGGTGTGTCGTCCGCGATCAGCTCCGCCGCGCATTTCCAGCGGATCTCGACGCCCGCAAACAGATAGGCCTTGGAGCGGGCGAGACGGTAGAGCCGCGCCGGTTTGAACTTCAGCTCGTCGCCGAAAATCTCGGTATCCGGCACGAAGCTGACCGTAGTGCCGCGCCGATTGGGCGTTGGCCCAAGCTCTTCGAGCGGGCCCAGCGTCACGCCCTTTGAGAAACGCTGACGGTACAGCGTCTTGTTGCGCGCGACCTCGACCATCGTATCCGACGACAGCGCATTGACCACGCTGACGCCGACGCCGTGCAGGCCGCCTGACGTCGCATAGGCCTTGCCAGCGAATTTGCCGCCCGAATGCAGCATCGACAGGATGACTTCCAGCGCCGACTTGTCCGGATATTTGGGGTGCGGATCGACCGGCATGCCGCGGCCATTGTCGGTGATGGTCAGCCGGTTGCCGACCTCCAGCGTGACTTCGATACGGGTCGCGTGGCCCGCCACCGCTTCGTCCATCGAATTGTCGAGCACCTCGGCGGCGAGATGGTGCATCGCTCGCTCGTCGGTGCCGCCGACATACATGCCGGGGCGGCGCCGGACAGGCTCCAGCCCTTCCAGCACCTCGATCGAGGAAGCGTCATAATCGGTGGAGGGGGTGGCGCTGGACGCGAACAGATCTTCGGACATTTGCCGGACGCTATAGAGGGTGGGCGGCGATCGAGCCAACCCCGCTCATCGATATGGTCAACGGCGCGCGGCGCGAAGCGGGATGACATTCTCCAACGCTTCCAGCCGCGCGGCCAGCGCGCGGTTGCAGGCCTCGTAGGCGGGGACGAACTGCGTCTCGATCTGCTCATCGCTCAAGCGCCGGGCGAAGAGACCGCGAAGCGTTTCGCTGTGGGTGAGGCGGGTGCCGCCGGCTTCGGGTGTCAGCTCGAACAGATGATCGCCGGTGAAGAGCAAAGGTATGTGGCCGCGCCAGGCGAGCAGGCGGCCGGGTTCGGCGCGGGTGATCGTCACGGTTTGGCGGATCGTCGTGCCGGGTCTGGCCGGGTTGACGAAGCGCATCGAAACCTTCGCCCCGGTCCGCGCTTCGCCGCTCGCTTCGAGGTTCAGTGGGTTCCAGTCGCGATAATGGCCGAAATCGGCGAGCACGGTCCATACGCGCCCCGGAGCGTGCGGCAGGAAAATCGTCGTCAGGATGCGCTTGGGCATCCCATGTCCGAATGCCCGTTTGCCGACCCGGTCAAGCGAGTCGGGGCGGCTGGTCGATCAAGGCGTCGCAATGATCGACCAGCGGCTTTAGCGGACGCGCGGGCCGCCGAAGGGCAGCGGCGGCGGCGGCCGGCGATCGCGGCGCGGCAGCTGGGCCTGATAGGCCTGGCCGCAATGCGCGACGCAATAGGGGAAGCCCGGGTTCACCGGATCGCCGCAGAAATGGAAGTCTGGCTCGCCCGGATGGCCGAGCGGCCATTTGCAGATGCGGTCATTGAGATCGAGCAAGCTGGTCTTGTCCGCCATTTCCGGACTGGGCTTGGCGGGAACCAGGCGGCGCGGCGGCGCGGGCGGGATCGGCGCGGACTGCTCGCCCGGCGCCTGGCGGAGAAACCCGCCGGGGCCGATCGAGCGGATCTGCGGCTGCGGCGGCGCGCTCGGCTCGGCGGATGCAGCAGCGGGCACGGCAGGGCGCTCGGCGGCCGGTGCCGGCGCGCGCGGAGCAGGCGCCGGACGCGGGGGTGCTTCGGCCTTGGGCTCGTGGGAGGCTGGCGCGGGGCTGCTGTCGTCCTTGCCGTCGCGCACGGGCGAGGGGCGCGACTGCAGGCCCAGGCGATGCGCCTTGCCGATCACCGCGTTGCGGCTGACGCCGCCCAGCTCTTCCGCGATCTGGCTGGCGGTCATTCCCTTTTCCCACATCGCTTTCAGCTGGTCGATGCGTTCGTCAGTCCAGGCCATGTGCTTCCTTCAAATCCTTGCGTCGCGCTTGCGGGCGAGGCCGTCTGCCGATAGGCGAACGGCGCATGGCCGACCAGTCCCAATCCGGAATACGCCTCGCGCCCGGCGTGGCGCAGATCACACGTGTCAACTGGCCGGGGCTCCGCGCCCTTTATGTGAAGGAGGTGCGGCGGTTCTTCAAGGTCCAGCTCCAGACGATCTGGGCGCCGGCGATCACGACGATGCTGTTTCTCGTGATTTTCACGGTCGCGCTGGGCGGATCGGGCCGCACCGTGCTCGGCCACCCCTTCGCGGATTTCATCGCGCCGGGCCTGATCATGATGGGCATGCTGCAAAATGCGTTCGCCAATGCGAGCTTCTCGCTGCTGGTCGGCAAGATTCAGGGCACCATCGTCGATTATCTGATGCCGCCGCTTTCGAATGGCGAGCTGCTGGCGGCGCTGACCGGCGCCTCGGTCACGCGCGCGATCCTGGTCGGGCTGGCTGTATGGGGCGCAATGCTGCTCTGGCCGGGCGTGCATGTGATGCCGCGCCATCCCTGGGCGATCCTGTGGTTCGGCATATTGGGGGCGCTGTTCCTCGCCTTTCTGGGCGTCATGACGTCGATCTGGGCAGAGAAATTCGACCATGCCGCGGCGGTGACGAATTTCGTGGTCGCCCCTTTGTCACTGCTTTCCGGAACTTTTTACTCAGTCCAGGCGATGGCGCCGGTCTTCCGCGCGATCAGCCACGCCAATCCGTTTTTCTACATAATCTCGGGCTTCCGGTACGGCTTTCTCGGTGAGGCCGACTCGCCGATCTGGCTGGGCGCGGCGATCGTGCTGGCGCTGGATATCGTGATGGGCGCGGCCTGCTACGCGCTGCTGCGGTCCGGCTGGAAGATCAAGGCATGAGCGAGCGCATCGCCTATCGCGCCGGCGATCTCGACTGCGAGGCCTATGTCGCGCGGCCGGTCGGGCCAGGGCCGCATCCGGCGGTGCTGATCGCGCCAACGGTGCGTGGGCCGACGCCGCTTGAATATCGCAAGGCCGATGCGCTGGCGGCGGATGGTTATATCGCGATCGTCATCGACCATTACGGCCGGGATCAGCGCGATCTGGGCGAGCGCGCGTTCGCGCTGATGAATGCCCTTCTGGCCGATCGGGCGACGCTGCGTCGTCAATTGCTCGACACGCTCGCCTTCGCGAAAGAGCTGGACGGCGTCGATCAGGCGCGCATTGCGATCATCGGTTATTGTTTCGGCGGGCTGTGCGCGCTCGATCTGGCGCGAACCGGTACCGATGAAGTGAAAGGCGCCGTCGCGATCCACGGCGTGTTTCAGCCGCCGGAGCTCGGCCCGCAGCCGCCGATCCGGGCGAAAATACTGGTGCTGCACGGCTGGGACGATCCGCTCGCCACGCCGGATGCAGTCTTGGGACTGACGAAGGAACTGACCGAAGCCGGCGCCGACTGGCAGCTTCACGCCTATGGCCATACCGTCCACGGCTTCACCAATCCGGACGCGAATGTGGAAGGCCGTATCGTCTACAGCGCCCTTGCGGATACCCGGGCGAATGCCGCGCTGGCGCAATTTCTGGGCGAAATCCTGGCTTAACCGCCGATAACGAAGGCGTTCAGCGCTGCTCCACAGCGAATCGGCCACAACGGGCTCACCTCAGGAAGGAGTGAGTCCTCATGAAAAAGTTTCTTGTGTCGCTCGCGCTGGCATCGGCCGCAACGGTCGCGGTGGCTCCGGCTTCCGCGCAATATTATCAGGATCGCGGTTATCCGGATCGCGTCGATACATATCGTGACGGCTATCGCGGCGACGATTTCCGCGGCGACTATCGCGGGCAGGATCTCCAGCCGCGGTTGAACCGGATCGGCTGGCAGATTTCGCGTGGACTTGAGCGCGGCAATCTGACGCCGCGCGAGGCGCAGCAGCTGCGTTACGAAATGAACAGCATCTGGGCGCAGGCGCGCAATTTCTACCGGACCGGCGGCTATGACTATCGGGAGCGCAATATTCTCGATCGCCGCATCGACCGGCTGCAGGAGCGCCTGCAATATGAACGCCGCGACGACGATCGCCGCTGGCGCCGCTACTAAGCGCAATTAATCGAGAAGGGCTTCGGAGCGACCGGAGCCCTTCTTTTTGTGGAATCGTCCGGTCAACCGATCGACAGGGAGATTATTGGACGATAAAAGCGGTCCACAAAGTTCCGATCGTCCAGCTTGGAGCCGGAAATGGACCCGATTGACGATGTGTTCGGATCGATGCGCGTGCACACCAGCCTCTATGCGCGGATCGAGGGGTCGGCGCCCTGGGGCGTGACGTTCGTGCGCGGCGCGGCGGCTCGCTTCGGCTATGTCGTGCGCGGCCAGTGCTGGTTGACGGTGCTGGGGCGCGAGCCTGTGCGGGTCTCGGCCGGCGATTGCTGGACGATCGTCGGCGGTTCGCAATATTCGCTGCAGGACCATCCCGAAACACCGACGGAGTTCTGCTACAAGGCGCTGCGCGAGCATTCCAATCATGTCGTGAAGCTGGGCGGTGGCGGCGAGCCGGTGACGGTCGTGACCGGCTGGTTCCTGTTCGACCGGCGAGGCGCCAAGCCGCTGATCGACCTGATGCCGGAACTGATCCTTACCCCGATGGATCAGGAGCGATCCGAGCTGATGCAGTCGACACTGCAATTGCTGGCGGTGGAGACGGCGCGGCGTAGCCTTGGCACCGACATCGTCGTCAGCCGTCTCGCCGACATCCTGTTCATCCAGGCGATCCGCGCCCATGCGGCCTCCTCAGGGGCGGAAGCGAGCGGCTGGATCGGCGCGCTGATCGATCCACGCCTGTCGCGCGCTTTCGCCGCCATCCACGCCAAGGTCGAGCATCACTGGACCGTCGAGGAATTGGCGCGCGAGGCGGGCATGTCGCGCTCCGCTTTCGCCGCGCGATTCCGCGGCAGCGTCGGCCTCAGTCCGCTCGACTATGTGACGCGCTGGCGGATGTTCCGCGCGGCCGGGCTGTTGCGGCAGGGGCGGTATTCGATTGCCGAGATCGCAATCCGCGTCGGCTATGAGAATGAGAGCGCGTTCGCCAAGGCGTTCAAGCGCGTCATCGGCACCACGCCCGGCGCCTATCGCAGGGACGGCGGCGAGATCGGTTTCCTGACGACACCGGTCATGCTGCAAGCGCCGGACCCCAATGCCGACGGCAAGGTGGTGAAGTTGCCGGTCGCTGCGTAACACGCCCTCTCCCCGCCGGGGAGCGGGTGGTTGAGCGAAGCGAGACCGGGAGAGGGGCAGTGCGTGGAGACCCTGCCCCTCTCCCTGTCGGCTTCGCCGCCGTCCCTCTCCCCGGTGGGGAGAGGGATATAGGCCGGGGTTGTTTCGCCTCCGCCGCTCCCTTATACCGCCGCCGTCTGGGCGACCGTGCGGGTCGCCTTTTTGCGTTTTGCCAAGCAGGAGCAAGCCCGATGACGATCACGCCTTTGATGCCCGTTTATCCCCGGTGCGGTGTGCGTCCGGTGCGCGGCGAAGGCGTGTATCTGTATGGCGAGCGCGGCGAACGCTATCTCGATTTCGCCGCCGGCATCGCGGTCAATGCGCTCGGCCATGGCCATCCGCACCTGACCAAGGCGCTGCAGGATCAGGTCGCGACGCTGATGCATGTGTCGAACCTCTATGGCAGCCCGCAGGGCGAGGCGCTGGCGCAGCGCATCGTCGATAACAGTTTCGCCGACACGGTGTTCTTCACCAACTCGGGCGTGGAGGCGATCGAATGCGCGATCAAGACCGCGCGGCGCTATCATTACGTCAACGGCAACCCACAGCGGCACAAGCTGATCACCTTCAAGAACGCCTTTCACGGCCGTTCGATCGGCGCGATCTCGGCGACCGACCAGCCCAAGATGCGCGACGGCTTCGAGCCGCTGCTGCCCGGCTTCGACTATGTGAAGTTCAACGATCTGGAGGGCGCGCTCGCCAAGATCGACGACGAGACCGCGGGCTTCCTGGTCGAGACGGTGCAGGGCGAAGGCGGCATGACCGCGGGCACGCCCGAGTTCATCCAGGGCCTGCGCAAGGCGTGCGACGAGCATGGCCTGCTGCTCATCCTCGACGAGATCCAGTGCGGCTATGGCCGCACCGGCAAGATGTGGGCCTATGAGCATTACGGCATCACGCCGGACATCATGACCGCGGCCAAGGGCATTGGCGGCGGCTTTCCGCTCGGCGCGTGCCTCGCGACTGAGGAAGCGGCGAAGGGCATGGTGGCCGGCACCCACGGCTCGACCTATGGCGGCAATCCGCTGGCGATGGCGGCGGGGCAGGCGATCCTGGACGTGATGCTGGAGCCGGGCTTCCTCGAGCATGTCACCCGTATGGGCGAGCGGCTGCGCCAGGCCTTCGAGCAGATGATCCCGAACCACGATCATCTGTTCGAGGAAATCCGCGGCAAGGGACTGATGCTCGGCATCAAGATGAAGGAGCCGGCGGTGAGCCGCGACTTCGTCGCCCATCTGCGCGACAATCACGGGCTGCTGACGGTCGCGGCGGGCGAGAATGTGTTCCGCGTGCTGCCGCCGCTCATCATCACTGAAGAGAATATTGCCGAATGCGTCGAACGGCTGAGCGCCGGCGCCCGGGATTACGCGCCCGCCAAGGCGGCGTGATGCTGTTTCAATCCTCCCCGGGACGGGGAGGGGGACCATGCGAAGCATGGTGGAGGGGGCCCGTCACTGACGCCGGAGCGGGGCGGAGGGCCCCCTCCACCCCCGGGCTGCGCCCGGCGGTCCCCCTCCCCGTGCCGGGGAGGATTTGATGATACGACACTTCCTGGACCTCTCCTCCGCCGGCGCCGATGGCGTCGCGGCGATGCTGAGCGAGGCATTGGACCGCAAGCGCGCGCGGGCGGGATGGCCGAAGGGCAAGCCGGACGCCGACAAGCCGCTCGACGGCCGCGTGCTGGCGATGATTTTCGAGAAAAGCTCGACCCGCACCCGCGTCTCGTTCGATATGGCGATCCGCCAGCTGGGCGGCAGCTCGATCGTGATGGACGCCGGCTCGATGCAGCTCGGCCGGGGCGAGACGATCGCGGACACCGCGCGCGTGCTCAGCCGCTATGTCGATGCGATCATGATCCGCACGGACGATCCGGCGAAGCTGGAAGAGCTGGCGAAATATGCGACGGTGCCGGTCATCAATGGCCTGACCGATCGCTCGCATCCCTGCCAGATCGTCGCCGACCTGCTGACCGCGATCGAGAAAGGCGTGCAGTTGCCGGGCTCCAAATGGGCGTGGCTGGGCGACGGCAACAATGTGCTGCATTCGATCATCGAAGCGGCGGGCCTGTTCGGCTTCTCGGTCGCGGCTGGATGCCCCGAGGGCTATGACCCGGACGACAGCTTTGTCGCGGAGGCCAATGAACGGCTGGCCGGCACCAACGCGCGCGTGACGATCGAGCGCGATCCGGTGCGCGCCGCGGCCGACGCCGATATCGTCGTCACCGATACCTGGGTGTCGATGGGGCAGGCGGATTCGGCCGACAAGATCGCCGCGATGACGCCCTATCAGGTCAATCCCGCGCTGATGGGGCACGCGCGTCCATCGGCGACGTTCCTGCACTGCCTGCCCGCGCATCGCGGCGAGGAAGCGACCGACGCCGTTCTCGACGGAAATCAGTCCGCCATCTGGGAAGAGGCGGAAAACCGCCTACATGCACAGAAAGCGATTTTGCTTTGGTGCTTTGGATTGGTGGATGGAAGACAGGACTGAACTGGATCGCAGCCTCGGCTTCGCGATCCTGGAACAACATGCGCGCGGCCGGCTTGTGCGCCTCGGCCCCGTGCTCGACGAAATCCTGTCGGCGCACGCCTATCCGCCAGTCATCGAGCGGCTGCTGGCCGAAGCGCTGGCGCTGACCGCGCTGCTGGGCGCGACGCTGAAGGACGATAACGGCCAGATGACGCTGCAGGCGCAGACCGAGGGCGGCCCCGTCGACCTGCTGGTCTGCGATTACAAAGGCGGCGAGCTGCGCGGCTATGTCCAGTTCGATGCCGACCGGCTGGCGGAAATCCCCGCCGATCCGACGCTCTTCGCGCTGTTCGGCAAGGGCTATCTGGCCATTACCTTCGACCAGAAAGTGAGCGGCGAGCGCTATCAGGGCATCGTGCCGCTGGAAGGCGCGTCGCTGGCGGAAGCGGCGGAAAGCTATTTTTCCCAATCGGAGCAGATTCCGAGCCTGATCCGCCTGGCGCACGCTCATGGCAAGGATGGGCGCTGCGTCGCCGGCGGCCTGCTGCTTCAGCATCTTCCCGAAGGCGAGGAAGGGCGCGACCGGCTGCACACGCGGCTCGATCATCCCGAATGGCAGCATGTCGAAACGCTTGCCGCCACGATCAAGGACGGGGAGCTGACCGATCCCGACCTGCCGATGGAAGCTTTGGTCTGGCGTCTGTTCCATGACGAGAAGGAGGTCCGCGTGCTGGGCGGCGCGGCCCTGACTAGGGGCTGCCGCTGCAACCGCGAGCATATTCTGGGGGTGCTGTCGCGCTTTCCGGCCGAGGAACAGGCCAATATGGCCGATGAGGACGGCACGATCCGCGTGGATTGTGCGTTTTGTTCTATCAGTCATCCGATCGCTTTGGCGGAATTGGCGGCAGCCGCGTAAGAACGGCTTCGTAACGACTTCCGGTTAATATCGCGATCATGTGTCAGTTGGGGGCGAGTTTGAAATGCAGTTGCGACGCGCCTTGATCGTGCCGGCCATCGGCGCCGCGGTCTTTCTGGGCGGGGCGGCGAATGCCCCGGCGATCCAGGCGTTCGGCCGCATCCAGCCAGGGGCCTGGACCTTGCACGCCTTCGACAAATCGGTGCCGGATCAAAAGCTTTGCATCGACGATGCCTATGATCTGATCCAGCTGCGCCATCCGGGCGCGGCCTGCTCGCGTTTCGTACTGACCAACGATCCGACGACGGCGACGGTGCATTATACCTGCAATGGCGCCGGCTATGGCCGCACCACGATCAAGGTGGAAACGGGCCAGCTGATCCACGTCGAATCGCAGGGGCTTGCCAACCAGTCGCCCTTCCAGGTGTCGCTGGAAGGCAGGCGCTCGGGCGCGTGCGAAGCGCCGCGCAATACGGCCAGCCGTTAAGCCGGGATTTACCAAGCCGGGTGTAGGAAGCGCGTGTGCCGCTGGCACGCTTTCCTCCCTAAGTGGCCGCAAGGCCTACTGGGCCGCCCTTGCAAGGGCGGCCCATTTCTTTTCAGGCGGCGATACGCGGCGTGGTAGCGCTTTGCTTCGCGAGCGCGCGGTGCACCGCTTCAGCGATCTCCTTGTCGATCGCGTCGCGCTTTTCCTGCGGAAGTTTCTTGTAATCTTCTTCGGTCAGGTCGTGCTTTTTCAGCACCTCGTCGCGCGCCCGCTCGGCCGGCGTCTTCGCCGCTTCCTTCTCGAAGGCGCGGAGGACGTCATCGAAGCTCTCGGCTTTCGCACCGGTGCGGGAGGTTTCGGGGCTGCCCTTCAGATAGCGCTCGAACCCGCCGATATTGTCGATGTTCATGGCCACCTCCTATGCGGCGCTCATAGGAAGAGAAGGTTAATACCCGCTAACGCAAGCCGCCTTCCTTACGGGCAGGGGGCTAGAACGATGCCTTTAGCGTCACGCGGATATCGCGGCCTCCCAGCGGCGCGAAATCTTTCAGGAAACTCGCGTGGCGGCGGGCATCCACGTCGAAAAGATTGTTCGCGGCGAGCAGGATCTCGGGCTTTTTGGGGCCTTCGCCGAACGGGCGGAAGCCGATGCTGGCATTGACCAGCGTATAGCCGTCGGTCGTGGTTTCGAACGCGGCGACGCGATCCTGGGCGAAGGCGTGCTCGACCTCGACGCGGCCGTCGATCATGCCGCTGGTAGCGCTGAGCCCGCCCAGCAGCCGAAGCGGCGGGATGCGCGGGGCGGGCCCCGCGCCGGTGATCGTCGCGCGCACATAGTCGGCCAGGCCATCCGCATCGATCTTCCAGTCGCCGAAGCGAGCGAGCGTCACCGTCGCCTGCGCCTCGATGCCGTAATAGCGCGCATCGGCCTGGTAGGATTGGAAGACCGGCAATCCGTCTTCCACGGCGCCGGTCTGGGCGTCGTAGATATAGTTGTTGAACTTGTTGTAGAATCCCGACAACTCGACCGTGAAATTATGGCCGCTGCCGCGCAGCGTCGCGTCGACGCCGTTGCTGCGCTCCTTCACGAAATCCGGATTGCCGATTTCGAACGCCTGGGTGCCGGCATGCGGGCCGTTGGCCAGAAGCTCTTCGGCCGAAGGTGCGCGCTCGGTATGCGACAGGTTCACGCCGAAGCGCCAGCCGGGCAGGAATTCGTAGCTCGCGCCCGCCGAACCCGAAAGAGTCGTGAAATCGCGCGATACGGCGGCCGGATCGGACGAAATCTTGGTTTTCTCGACGCGCCCGCCGACTTCAGCCTTGAACTTGCCCCAGTCGAATGTCTGCAGCGTGAACAGGCCATATTGGACCGTCTCGTTCTTCGGAACAAAGGCTTCCTCGCCGATCACGTTGAAATCGCGGATCAGCAACTGCGTTCCGATCGCGCCCTGCCACACGCCATGCCTGGCCTGGCTGAGTTCGAGCCGGCCCTCGAGGCCCTTGTTGAAGAATTGGGTACCGGCCGAGCCGTCTGCTTCCAGCTCGGTATGCTTATAGTCGGCGAAACCGAACCGGCCCTTCAATTTGTCGAAAAAGCCGCCGAGATCCAGCTCGGTGCGGGCATCGACGCGCGTCTGTTTGACCGCGAGGCGCGGCTGCTCGCCCTCGCCGGTGGTCAGGTCATAGCGGGCCGGGATGCCGTACAGGCTGTCATAATGGCTGATCGCGAAGCCGAGCTG